>NZ_AYWU01000002.1:0-302500 GCF_000502375.1 Mesorhizobium sp. L48C026A00
GCGTCCGTCACGGGCGGGCCGGTCGCCTGGAGCGCCGGCCTGCTGCCCGGCCTCTGCCGGCGCGTTGCTGCGGCCATCGCGCGCGGCTTGTCCGCTGCGCGGGCGATTGTCCCTGTCACGGGGCCGGTTGTCGTGGTGGCGGTGGCGTGGGCGCTGGTCGAAGCGGCCCTGCCGCCACAACAGGATGGGTTTTGGTTCTTCTGCCTCTTTCTCGGCCTCTGGAGCAGCCTCGCCGATGGCGGCTTCCACCGCCGCGGCAGGTTCGGCCGAGACTGCTGCCGTTGCGGGCGAGGCTTCGGAAGCCGGCTCCGCCGGTGCGACCTCAACCTCGGCGGTTTCGGGTGCTGCCTCTCGAACTGCGGCTTCAGCTGCAGGCAGTGCCTCTACCGTGACCTCAGGCGGAGTTTGCAGCTGAGCTTCTGCGACAGGTTCCGCTTCGGCAGCGGGTTCCGCGAGAGCCTCCGCCGTGGCTTCTGCCACTGCATCCGGCTCAGAACTGTCGGCCGGCGCCTCGGCGGCTGCGTCGGCAATCGCGGCTTCAGCTGCCTTGGCCTGTTCGGCTTGTTCTTCCGCCGCCTGCTTGGCCGCGGCGGCTTCGCGCGCGGCATTGTCCTGTGCCTCGAGCCGTGCCTTCACCTCGACAGCCGGCTTCGGCTCGGCCCGGTAGCCGAGGCCTTTCAGAATCTCTTCCATGTCGTCGGCCGTGGCGCCGAGGATCGACATCATCGGCGGCGTCACCATGAAGGACTGACCATCATAGGCGCCGTCAGGGCGCTGGCCGAGGCCCGGCTTCCAGTTGGTTGCTGGCCGGATCAGGTCGGCCAGCCGTTCGAGGATGTCGACGCGCACCGCGCGACGGCCGAGATTGCGGTAGCCGGCCAGCTTGTAGAAGGTCTTGTCGAAGGTTGGATCGATGACCACCGAGGTGCGGCCGGAGGCCAGCGCGTGAACCACGTCGCCAAAGCCAGGCTTGTCCTTGCCGTCGTTCTGCAGCGCCCACAACAGCGTCACCAGTCCGGCCGGAGCCGGCTTGATCAGCGCCGGCACGAAGACGTGGTAGGCGCCGAAGCGCACGCCGAGCCGGCGCAGGGCGGCGCGGCCCTCCTGGTCGAGCGACTTCATCTCCTCGGCGATGTCGCGGCGGTTGATGAGCCCGAAATTCTCGACGAGCTGGAAGGCGATGCCGCGGCCGATGCCGGTGATCTGCTCGGCGTTCTTGAGGTCGACCAGCGGCTTCAGCAGCGACTCGATCTGGAAATTGACGAAGCGCTCGGCGCGCGCCGCGACCTTGTCGCGGGCGGGACCGGTGAGCTGCTCGTCGGCCAGCAGCACCAGGCGCGGCTTCAACGGCTCGTCGCCTGCGACCAGCGTGCCGATCGGCGCGCCGATCCAGCGCAGCGTGCCATCGGAGCCGAGCGCGATGTCGCCATTGGCCGAGGCGCCGAAGCGTTCGGCCCGCGCCTCGAATTCGGCTGCAAGCGCCTTCTGGGCTGCTGTGCGCACCGCCTTGGCGTCCTCGCCGCCGGCGCTTTGGTCCGCGGTGAAGCGGAACCCCTGCAACTCGCCGACATGATGGCCTTCGACGAGGACGGTTCCGGTTGGACTGATTTCGGCTTCAGGCATGGTATTTTCTCTAAGGCGCCGCATGAGGACGGAAGTCCTGCGGTCTACGAAGCGTTTCGTCAACCGCTCATGCAGCGCATCCGACAATCTGTCTTCGATTTCGCGCGTCTTTTCCTGCCAGTGTGCCTGATCGGCCAGCCAGCCGGGCCGGTTGGAAACGAAAGTCCAGGTGCGGATCTGGGCGATCCGGTGCGACAGCGTGTCGATGTCGCCCTCGGTGGTGTCGGCGCGGCGCACCTGCTCGGCCATGTAATTCTCATCGACATGGCCATGCCTGGCAAGGTCCATGTAGATCGAGGCGATCAGGTCGGCATGCTGAGCCGGGGCGATCTTCCTGTAATCGGGAAGGGCGCAGGCCTCCCACAACAGCGCCACGCGCCTGGCGTCGGTGGCAAGCGTCCGGATGTCCTCGTCGCGGGACAGATGTTCGAGCGCCTGCGCATCGACCGCCGGCAGCGCGCGCGTCAGGCCTTCAACCGGCGCGTTGGTCTCGATCGAGCGCTTCAGCGCGTCGAGGTTGGCGAAATCGAAACGCGCGGTGCGCCATTGCAGCACCTTCACCGGGTCGAAATCATGCGCTTCGATCTTCTTGACCAGTTCCTCGTCCAGTGGATCGACCTGGCCGGTGACGCCAAAAGTTCCGTCGCGCAAGTGGCGGCCGGCGCGGCCGGCGATCTGGCCGAGCTCGGCCGCCGTCAGGTTGCGATACTGGTAGCCGTCGAACTTGCGGTTCTGGGCGAAGGCGACGTGATCGAGATCGAGGTTGAGGCCCATGCCGATCGCATCGGTGGCAATCAGATAATCGACATCACCCGACTGGAACAGCTCCACCTGCGCGTTGCGGGTGCGCGGCGATAGCGCGCCGAGCACGACTGCCGCACCGCCCTGCTGGCGGCGGATCAGTTCGGCGATGGCATAGACCTCGTCGGCGGAGAAGGCGACGATCGCCGTACGTCGCGGCAGGCGGGTCAGCTTCTTGGAGCCGGCATAGGCGAGATGCGACAGCCGTGGCCGCGTCACCACCGACACCCCCTTCAGCAGACGCTGGAGGATGCCGTGCATGGTCGCTGCGCCGAGCAGCAGCGTCTCCTGGCGGCCGCGCAGATGCAGGATGCGGTCGGTGAAGATGTGGCCGCGCTCGAGATCGCCGGCCAGCTGGACCTCGTCGACGGCGACGAAAGCGGCGTCAGTCTCGCGCGGCATGGCTTCGACGGTACAGACCGAATATCTGGCGCCATCGGGCTGGATCTTCTCCTCACCGGTGATGAGCGCCACCTTGTGAGCGCCGACCTTCTCGCAGACGCGTGAATAGACCTCGCGGGCGAGCAGCCTGAGCGGCAGGCCGATAATGCCGCTTTCATGCGCCACCATGCGCTCGATGGCGAGATGGGTCTTGCCGGTGTTGGTCGGCCCGAGCACAGCGGTCACGTCGCGGCCTGACAGGATCAGTGGCTCAGTGTGTTTCGGCTGGATGTTCATCGACCTGGAACTTAAGGCTCTCTGCCTCGCGTTGTCGGGAGCGCGCCCCGTGGTGGCGCGGGTGACAGCCGACACATAGGGATTTTGGGCGTGAAGCGAAAGCAGAATATTCCGATGGCAGCTCGAAGCCTTCCGTCGGCGTCGAAATGCCGTTCCGCCGTTCCGATTTAACAGTTGGAACGAGTCTGGAACGAATCGGCTACGAATCGCTGACTCGCGCAGATTCAGGGTTTGTTCACGGCTACATCTGGATTTCTCGCCTGCGAGTCTCACCACATGCTGAATCGCCGAACTGGCCCGTTTCATGCAGGGCTGACGTCGCCGTTAACCTTTGCCGCTGAACGATCGACGCAGGTCGGCCGGCGTCATCCAACATTTTGAAATAATTAATCTTTCCTAACGCGCCTTAACCATTTGGGGATGTTTTTCAGCCTTTGTCGTTTAACTCTGCGCTCAAAGCCGGAACGAAACGGCGACGAATCGGCGCCGGAGCATGTTTCCCGGTTTGTTCACCCCCATATGTAGTATCGTGAACAGGTATTCCACCTGTTATCCACAGGCGGGGAACAGGGTTTTGCACAGGCCGCACGGCCGCCGTTAACCTTTGCGTGCCGCTTCGGCACAAATCGGCGTCACGCCCATCGGTCGGCGCAGTCGCTGACCAGGCTGCCAGCAATGCAAAACGGCCTGGTTCAAGCCTCTCCCATGGCATAGCGCTGCCGCAGCGGGCTGCAACAGTCCCCGGCAACAGGCCGACGCCTCAGGTGACATGACGCCTCAGGTGATATACTGGCCGCCATTGGCTGATATGGTCGAGCCGGTGATGAAACCGGCATCGTCGGAAGCCAGGAAGACGACGCAGCGTGCGATCTCTTCCGGCTCGCCGAGGCGGCCGACCGGGATCTGCGGGATGACGCGCTCATTGAGCACCTTCTCGTCCATCGCCCTGACCATCTCGGTGGCGATGTAGCCGGGGCAGATGACATTGACGGTGATGCCGACCCGCGCCCCTTCCTGGGCGAGTGCCTTGGTGAAGCCGATATCGCCGGCCTTCGACGCCGAATAATTGACCTGGCCGGTCTGGCCTTTCTGGCCATTGATCGAGGAGATGGTGATGACGCGGCCGAACTTGCGGTCGCGCATGCCGACCCACAGCGGGTGCGTCATGTTGAATGCGCCGGAAAGATTGGTGTCGACGACCTCTTTCCATTGCTCGCGCGTCATCTTGTGGAACATGGCGTCGCGGGTGATGCCGGCATTGTTGACCAGAACGGAAACCGGGCCGAGATCGGCCTCGACCTGCTGGATGCCGGCGGCGCAGGCATCGTAGTCGGCGACCGACCATTTGTAGACCGGAATGCCGGTCATCACGTTGAATTTCTGCGCCGCTTCGTCATTGCCGGCGTAGTTCGCGGCGACCTGATAGCCGGCGTTTTTCAGGCCGATCGAAATCGCGGCGCCAATACCGCGCGACCCACCGGTGACGAGTGCTACCTTTGTCATAATATCCTCCCTTTTTCTCGATCGGCGGGCGGCGAAAGGGGAACGCTCTAACGGCGGAGCCTGTTCGCCACCGACTGTTTCACGGCTTGCTCGCTCCGTCCTCACGGCGCTTTGCAGATGACTTCACAGCGCTTCCACGCACATGGCGACCCCCATGCCGCCGCCGATGCACAGCGTGGCGAGACCTTTCCTGGCACTTCTGCGGCGCATCTCGTAAACTAGCGTGTTGAAGATGCGGGCGCCGGAGGCGCCGATCGGGTGGCCGATGGCGATGGCGCCGCCATTGACATTGACGATCGACGGATCCCAGCCCATGTCCTTGTTGACGGCGCAGGCCTGGGCGGCGAAGGCTTCGTTGGCCTCGACCAGGTCGAGATCGCCGACCGACCAGCCGGCCTTGGCCAGCGCCTTGCGCGAGGCGGGAATGGGCCCGGTGCCCATGATCTGCGGATCGACACCCGCGGTCGCCCAGGACACGATGCGCGCCAGCGGCGTGATGCCGCGCTTTGCGGCTTCGGCTTCGGTCATCAGCAGCACGGCGGCGGCGCCGTCATTGATGCCGGAGGCATTGGCGGCGGTCACCGTGCCGTCCTTGTCGAAGGCCGGTCTCAGCTTGGTCATGGCCTCCATCGTGGCGCCGTGGCGGATATATTCGTCCTGGTCGACAATGGTGTCGCCCTTCTTGCCCTTGACGGTGAAGGCCACGATCTCGTCCTTGAATTTGCCGGCCTTCTGCGCGGCCTCTGCCTTGTTCTGGGAGGCCAATGCGAGCTGGTCCTGGTCCTCGCGGGTAATCTGGAACTGGCGAGCGACGTTTTCGGCCGTGTTGCCCATGTGGTAGCCATTGAAGGCATCCCACAGCCCATCCTTGATCATGATGTCGATCATCTTGTAGTCGCCCATCTTGACGCCGGCACGTAGGTGTTGAGCGTGCGGGGCCAGCGACATCGATTCCTGCCCGCCGGCGACGATCACCTTGGCATCGCCTGTCGCGATCTGCTGCATACCGAGAGCAATAGCGCGCAGACCTGAGCCGCAAACCTGGTTGAGGCCCCAGGCGGTGGTTTCCTTTGGCAGGCCGGCTTCGATAGATGCCTGGCGGGCGGGGTTCTGGCCCTGAGCCGCGGTCAGCACCTGGCCGAGGATGACCTCGTCGACTTCCGCCGGCTCGACACCGGCACGGGACAGCAACTCCTTGATGACGACGGCACCAAGCTCATGCGCCGGCGTGGCGGCGAAGGCGCCGTTGAAGGAACCGACGGGCGTGCGCGCCGCACTGGCGACAACGATGGCAGCGGACATGTTCTTCTCCACACTTCGAGGTATCGAGGTTTTGGTATCGCAGTTTGTATGGTCAGGGCTTTTCTTGCCCTTTCAATCATCCAAGTCAAACCGGAAATGGGCATACCGGCCATGCGCCGCAAGCAGGTTGCGCATCGTGGTGGATACAGCCGGCCCATTGCTGCGCAGCATTTTTAGCCCGCCGTGCAGCATTAATTGATGCCGCACTGCACAAACCGCTTGGAATTGTGACGCTTTTGCGCATATCCTTGAAAAGGCGCAATCGTTACCGGCAGCTTACCTCAAGTGCGCCGGTGTCCCGGGAGGATGCTGATGGCCGCGAAAGACGAACCGATTATCATCAAGAAATATGCCAATCGCCGCCTCTACAACACCGGCACCAGCACCTATGTGACGCTCGAGGACCTTGCCGAAATGGTCAAGAAGGGCGTGGAGTTCACCGTCCAGGACGCCAAGACCGGCGACGACATCACCCATCCGGTGCTGACCCAGATCATCTTTGAACTGGAGAACAAGGAAGGGCAGAACATGCTGCCGATTCCGTTTCTGCGCCAGTTGATCGCTTTTTACGGCGACCAGATGCAGATGATCGTGCCGAGCTTCCTCGAACAGTCGATGATCGCCTTCTCAAAGGAGCAGGAACGCTTCCGCGAGCAGATGAAGGGTGCGTTGGGCAAGTCGCCGCTGGACATGATGAAGATCACCACGCCGATCAAGGCGCTGGAAGAGCAGACGCGCCGCAATATGGAAATGTTCCAGAACGCCATGCGCCTGTTCACGCCATTCCCACCCGCTGGCCCACCCGCAGGCTCGAATGGCACTTCCGCAGCGCCGGCGGAGCCGGCCAGGAAAGAGACGTCGGAAAAGCCCGACGACCTTCAGGAACTGAAGGAACAGATCGCCGCCATGCAGCGCAAGCTCGACACGATGTCGTGATCGCCGGCCAGACCAAGCCCGGCCGAAATCTCTCATCAGCAGGCCGTATCAGAAATCTCCGCTCGAATGAGGCTGAGTGCCGCCCGACCCGCGCTATTTCGTTGTCACCGTCACCAGAGCCGTAACGGGTTTGCCGTCGACGAGAATGGGCTTGTGATGATCATCGGCAAGTAGGACGCCGATCACATGCTTGCCGGCGGCATCCGGGCAATGGCCGAAACGAGCCTTGACAAGATCGCCGCCAAAGTCGCTGTTCATGCTGTTGTACGGCTTGCCGGGGATGTTGCAGGTATCTCCGGCGGGATCGATCTTCATATGCAAATGGCCGCATTGGCTGACGCCGTCGCATTCACCCGCTGGCAGAAGCGTGAAGTTGCTGCTGACGACGACGCCTATCGCCTTCTCTGGGTCATTGCCGAGTTCGATGACCGAACCGGCCGCCGGCCAGACGATTTGCAGGGTTGGCCGATCTTCGGCCTGGGCAGACCCGAGCGACAGTAAACAGAAAGCAAGGGCAGTCGTTGCGATGATGCGAAGCATGGTAACCTCCATTGATGTTGTAATCACTGATTACATATGAAACGCCTGGACGCAAGAAAATAATCAGTGATTACATATCGGCGTCGTGCTATTGGCAGGCATGACCAGCCCCACGGATTACGGCGAAGCCGCCAACCCCAAGCGCTATCATCACGGAAATCTGGTCGAGGCCTTGATCGCTGCCACCGTAGAGATCATAGAAGAGCGCGGAGCAGAGCATGTCTCGGTGCGCGAGGCGGCAAAACGTGCCGGCGTTTCGCCCGGCGCGCCATTCCGGCATTTCCGCTCGAAATCAGCACTGCTGACCGCCGTCGCCGAACAGGCGATGAACCGGCTGACCGAGGCCGTTGCCGATGCACAGTCCAAAGTCGGCAGCGCAGATCCCATTGTGGCCTTCGAAGCGATCGGGCAAGGCTATCTGGAGTGGGCGATCAGCAATCCCACGCATTTCCAGATCATCAGTTCTCGGACGCTGATCGATTTCGACGCGTCGGACAGTCTTCGTGATCAGAATGAAGCCGTTCGCCGGAAAATGATCGCCCTGCTGACCCAAGCGCAACAACAAGGTCGGCTTGTCCCGGACACCGACTTCGATCATCTGGTGCTTGCCGCCCGCGCATTTGTCTACGGCCTGGCACGCATGGCGATCGATGGTCATTTCCCGGAGTGGCATCCGTCCGAGCCGCCATCGCTCGCCGTACGGAAAGCTCTGCGTCTTTTCATCAGCCAGATGACAAATCCCGAAACGCAATCTCACGAGCGCCCTGAAGTGACTTCCGGGGATCGCTGACAAAACTGTCTTCGCACTGCAAAACCTGTCTTCGCACTAGTGTCAGGCGCACAGCTTCGAGTGAGGGTGTCCTCTTTCATGACAAAAATTTCATGTCATCGCCACTGAGTGCCGCTATTTTTGCGCCACACCAGACATTTATGCTGCACTGCAATATGGTCCGTTAGCGCCGTAATGAAGGATTTCGCCTTGCCCAGCAGAAAAACTGCCATCGTCACCGGTTCCACCTCGGGCATCGGCCTGGCAATCGCCCATGCGCTCGCGGCCGATGGCTGCAACATTGTCGTCAATTCCTTTTCAGACACGGCCGACGACCAGGCCGTCACCGATGCGATCGCCAGGCATCACGGCGTGAAGACTGTCTACATCAAGGCAGATATGTCGAAGCCGGCCGAATGCCGGGCGCTGGTCGCAAAGGCAGCCGAGAGCTTCGGCTCGGTCGACATCCTGGTCAACAATGCCGGCATCCAGCATGTCGCGCCAGTGGAAGAATTTCCCGTCGAGAAGTGGGACGCCATCATCGCCATCAATTTGTCGTCGGCCTTTCACACCATCGCCGCCGCCATCCCGCTGATGAGAGAAGCCGGCGGCGGCAGGATCGTCAACATCGCCTCGGCCCATGGGCTGGTCGCCTCGCCGTTCAAATCGGCCTATGTTGCGGCCAAGCACGGCATCATGGGACTGACCAAGACGGTCGCTTTGGAACTGGCGCGCGACAAGATCACCTGCAACGCCATCTGTCCCGGCTATGTGCTGACGCCGCTGGTCGAGGCGCAGATCCCCGACCAGATGAAGGCGAACAAGATGGACCGCGACACGGTGGTCCAAGAGGTCATGCTCGACAGACAGCCGACCAAGGAATTCGTCACGGTCGAGCAAGTTGCCGCTGCCGCGGTGTTCCTGTGCTCGGATGCGGCAGCGCAGATCAACGGCACGCAAATCTCGGTCGACGGCGGCTGGACCGCGCAGTGATCCATCCAATGGCTCTCTAGATCAAGGACAACGCCATGACGACAAACGGCAAGGCGGAGGAGCCCAAGAAGATCAACGTCGCGCTGCAGGGCGGCGGCTCGCACGGCGCCTTTTCCTGGGGCGTGCTCGACCAGCTGCTGGAGGACGGACGGCTCGACATCGCGGCGGTTTCGGGCACCAGCGCCGGCGCCATGAACGCGGTGGCGCTGGCCGACGGCTTCGTCCGCGGCGGCGTCGAGGGCGCGCGGCAGAAGCTCGACGATTTCTGGCGCGCGGTGGCGCGGAAGGGCCGGTTCAGCCCGGTGCAGCGCATGCCGTGGGACGTCGCCTGGGGCAACTGGTCGATCGAGAACACGCCGGGCTATCTGTTTTTCGACACGATGTCGCGGGTGTTTTCGCCCTATGTCGCCAACCCGCTCGGCCTCAACCCGCTGCGCGACGTGATCGAACAGGAGATCGATTTCGGCAATGTGCGCGCCTGCAAATCGATGGAGCTGTTCATCTCCGCGACCAATGTCGAGACCGGGCAGTTACGCGTCTTTTCCGATGGCGAGATCGATCTTGACACGGTGATGGCGTCGGCTTGCCTGCCGCAGCTGTTCCGCGCCGTCGAGATCAAGGGCGTGCCCTACTGGGATGGCGGCTATGGCGGCAATCCGGCGCTGTTCCCGTTCTTCAAGACGACTGCCACCGAGGACGTGCTTTTGGTGCAGATCAATCCGGTGGTCCGCGAGGGGACGCCGAAGAGCGCCAACGAAATCCAGAATCGCATCGACGAGATCACCTTCAACGCCGGACTCTTGCGCGAATTCCGCTCGATCGCCTTCATCAAGGAGCTGATTGCCGCCGGCCGGCTGCCGCATGGCGAATACCGCGACATCCGCATGCACCGCATCGATGCCGACGAGGCATTCAAGGACCTGTCGGCATCGTCCAAGGTCAATGCCGAATGGGCGTTTCTGAACTATCTGCGCGACCTTGGCCGCACTGCCGCCAGCGACTGGCTGGAGGAGAATTACGACGCCGTCGGCAAGCAGCCGACGCTTGACCTCTCAGGCGAGCTCGACGACGGCTTCAAGCCGATGCGTGGTCCGGCACCGGGCCGGCGGGTCAAGGAGTTCCTTGCAGCACGCAAGAAGCCCGAGGCAGCGCGTCGCCGAGCCTGAGTCGTTTTGTTTGTCAGTTTTTTTGCAAGGCTAGATCAATCACCTTGATCAGCGCGGCCGCAGCCCGCCGCTGCTCGTCCGGATCGCTGATGCGCATCTTCATGCCTTCCAGCCCGTCGAGCAGCATGTCGGCCAGCAATTTTGCCGACAAGCCCTTGGCGGTGAGATCGACGCCATTGCGTCCGGCTTCGCTCTGGATCGCTGCGGCAATATGCTCGGCAAACCGGCTGCGCCAGCAGCCGATCAGGTCGGCGAGACTCGATTTCATGTCAAGGAGTTCGGCGCCATGCGGCGAGGCGTGGACGGTGCGCGTCATCGAGATCAGCGCTTCGTCGATGGCCCGCATCGTGCGCTCGGCAAATGGTTCTTCGCCGGCGAGTGCCGTTTTCGCCTGCTCGAGCGAGCGGGAGAGCAGCATCAACGCAATGGCGCGATAAATATCGGTCTTGTTCTTGAACTGGAGATAAAGCGCCGGCCGCGACATGTCGGCGGCACGCGCAATGTCGTCCATGGTGGTGCGGGCGAAACCATAGGCCAGAAACACCTTCATCGCGCTGTCCAGAATGCGGGCGCGCTTGGGGTCGGTGGCGATGTCCTCGATCTCGATCATGGCGCGACTTTATCCTGCAAAAGCTCTATTGACAAAATGACGTAATTTGTCAAGATGTATAAGGGCGAATGGCCGACCGGCCTGCCCGGGCTGTGGACGACAACAAAGGGTATCCCCATGCGCCTCACCGTCGACGGGCAGGCATTCGACGTCAATGCCGATCCCGAAATGCCGCTGCTGTGGGCGCTGCGCGATCTCATGGGCAAGACCGGGCCGAAGTTCGGCTGCGGCATCGCCGCCTGCGGCGCCTGCACGGTGCATGTCGACGGCCAGCCGGTGCGCTCCTGTTCATTGCCGGTCGGTGAGGTCACCGGCGCGGTCACCACGATCGAAGGCATCGGCACCGAAGGCAGATTGCATCCGGTACAGCAGGCATGGCTGGAAGAGCAGGTCGCCCAGTGCGGCTACTGCCAAGCCGGCCAGATCATGAGCGCGGTGGCGCTGCTCGACCAGGTTGACGATCCGACCGATGCCGATATCGACGATGCCATGGGCGGCAATCTCTGCCGCTGCGGCACCTACCCGAAGATCCGTGCGGCGATCAAACGGGCGGTCGTGCTCAAGACGGCGGGGATCTGACCATGGCCAGTGTCGGAAAGATCGCCCGCCGCACGTTTCTCATCGGCACCGCTGCCATCGCGGGCGGCGTCGCCGTCGGCTATTACTACTATCGCAAGCCTTTTCCGAATCCGCTGGAAGGCGACCTCGCGGCTGATGAAGCGACCTTCAACCCCTATGTGAAAATCGGCGCCGACAACACCATCACCATCGTCGCGCCGCGCGCCGAGATGGGCCAAGGCATATCGACGACGCTTGCTGCCATGGTTGCCGAAGAGCTCGATGTCGGGCTCGACCAGATCAAGGTCGAGCACGGCCCGGCCTCCTACGCCTATTTCAATGCGGCGATCCTGGAAGAGGGCGGTCCGTTCGCCTTCTTCGATGAAAGCATGACCGCGGAAATAGTGCGCGCCGGCATGGGCGTGGCCGGAAAATTCCTCGCTCTGCAAGGCACCGGCGGTTCGACATCGACGCTCGATGGTTTCGGCAAGATGCGGCAGGCAGGCGCCGCCGCGCGGCAGATGCTGATTGCAGCGGCCGCGCAAAAGCTCGGTATAGCTGCCGCCGATCTGGAAACGGCCAACGGCTCGATCCTGCACAAGGCATCGGGCAAGTCGCTGACCTATGGCGCGGTCGCTGCGACCGCTGGGACGATGGCGCCGCCCGCGGAAATCAGGCTCAAAGACAAAGCCGACTGGAAACTGCTCGGCAAACCGCAAAGACGCATCGACATGCTGGCCAAGGTCACCGGGGCGCCGATCGGCATCGACGTGACGCTGCCGGAGATGCTGTACGGCACGGTCAAGATGAGCCCGCGCTTCTGGGCCAAGCCGGTCAAGGCGGATTTCTCCAACGCCGAGAAAATGCCTGGCGTGATCAAGATCGTGCCGATCGACACGAATTACGGCCACGGCTTCGGCATCATCGCCGAAAACACCTGGGCGGCGTTCAAGGCGGCGGAGGCGATCGACGCCGAATGGGCCGATCCCGAATATCCGCTGGACAGCGCCGGCATTTCCGAGGTGCTGAAGCAGGCGCTCGGCACCAAAGGGTCGGTGATGCGCGATGATGGCGATGTCGATACCGCTTTCGCCGACGCGCTGCGCGAAAGGATCGTCGAGGCCGACTATGCGGTGCCTTATCTGGCACATGCGACGATGGAGCCGATGAACGCCACGGCGCGGCTGAAGGACGGCGTCCTCGACATCTGGTGCGGCAACCAGGCGCCGACCTTGGTGCGGCAGCTTTGCGCCAATGCTGTCGGCATTGAGCAGGACAAGGTCAGCGTCCACACCACCTTCATGGGCGGCGGCTTCGGCCGACGTATCGAGGTGGATTATGCGCTCTGTGCCGCGCTGATGGCGAAAGAAACGGCAGGCCGGCCCATCAAGGTGATTTGGACGCGCGAGGAGGACATGCGCCACGACGCCTACCGGCCGGCTTCGGTCGGCAAATTCCAGGCGCGGCTTGGCAACGACGGCATACCGGTCGCCGTCGACATGACAATCGCCTCGCCATCGCCGATAGCCAGCACCTTGCGCCGGCTGTTTCCCTCGATCCCGCCGCTTGGCCCCGACAAGTCCATTGTCGATGGGGCCTTCGACCAGCCCTACACCATCCCGAATTACCGGGTCAGCGGCATTGCTGCGCCCGCCTCCATCCCGGTCGGCTTCTGGCGATCGGTCGGCTGCTCGATCAACGGCTTCTTTCATGAGGGCTTCATGGACGAGATCGCCACCGCCGGGAAAACCGATCCGGTCGAACTGCGCAAGACGCTGATGGCTGCCTATCCGGCAGCGGTGAAGGTGGTCGAGAAGGTCGCCGAAATGGCGAAGTGGGGCGAGGCGCTGCCCGCCGGCAAGGCCAAGGGCATGGCGTTCACGCTGTCCTTCGGCAGTTGGGTCGGCGAGATCGTCCAGGTCGCCGACACGCCGTCCGGGATCCGCATCGAGAAGATGTGGATCGCCGCCGATGTCGGCACCGCGCTCGATCCTGATATCATCGAGGCGCAACTCATCTCCGCCGCCATCTACGGCCTGTCGGCAGCGATGGGTCAGGAGATTACTTTCGCCGACGGCATGGTCGAGCAGTCGAATTTTCATGACTACGACGCCATGCGCATCTCCCAGTGTCCGGCGTTCGAAGTCGCCATCCTGGAGAATTTTCACAAGATGGGCGGCGTTGGCGAAGTCGGCACGCCGCCGGCGGCACCGGCACTCGCCAACGCCATCTTCGCACTGACGGGCAAGCGCATCCGGACACTGCCCTTGTCGAAGGAGGTGACCTTTGCATGAAATATTCCCATCATGCTGACAGCTGCTGCCATGCTGTTTTGCTGGCGCCTACCAACGGCACTGGCAAGCCGGGCACGGCACCGATGATGGTCGATGCAGCCAAGACTTGCCCGAGGGACGCGGTCTGGCGGTTGCTTTCGCATCCGCGCTGCGCCGAGTGTTATGTCGCAGATAAAAGGCCGCGCTGGTCCGGCGCGCTTCACGGCGGCCGCACCCTGCCCATCGAAGTATTACCCATCAACATTTCTGACTATATTGCGGTGCAACTTTGATGTAGAAGCTCGTTCGCCGATCACGGCAAGTTGAACACGGCCTTGCGCGCACCCATATCGGCGACGCGCCCGAGTTACAAGACGCGGCCTGGCCGAATCCCGCGCACTGGAAAAATGACGATGCCGAAGTACAGGTTTCACAAGCTTGCAGCCATTGTTGTGCTTGTCGGATTCGCTGCCTGGATGGCGACGGGCGAGTTCTCGTCCGTCGGCAGCGCGGCCGCCGACAAACCCAAAGCGGGGGAGGTCGAGCAGCCAAAGGCGCCTGACGCCGGCAAGGCCAAGCCCGCTGAGGCAGAGCAGCCCAAGGCGCCGTTGCGCACCGTCGCGATCTTAACCCCGCCCAGGCGTACCTATGCGCGCGCCATCCGCATTTCCGGACTGACCGAAGCCGACAAGCGCGCGGTGCTGGCGACCCGGGTCGACGGCATCATCGACAAGCTGCCGGTCAAGCAAGGACAGCACGTCAAGACGGGCGACCTCGTGCTGATGCTTGCCACCGAGGAAAAGCTTTCGGCGCTCAGCAACGCCAAGCAGCTTGTCGCGCAGCGTCAGGCCGAACTCGATGCGGCCTCGCGGCTGGCGAAAACCGGCAATCTGCCCAAGCTGCAGCTCGACAACGCTCGCTCCACCCTGACCTTAGCGCAGTCGATGCTGGAAGCGATGCAAGCCCAGCTTGATCGCAATGAGGTGAGGGCTCCGTTTGACGGCGTCATCGACCGGGTGCCGGTGGAGCTTGGCAGTTCCGTGATGCAGGGCGGCGAGGTGGCAACCATTCTGAGCCTCGACCCGGTGATAGCCCGCGGCGAGGTCAGCGAGCGTGATCTCGGCTATCTGAAGATCGGCGACAAGGCGAAGGTACGGTTGGTCAGCGGCCAGAATGTCGAGGGCACCGTGCGCTATATCAGCCGCGACGCCTCGTCCGCCACCCGCACCTTCCGGGTCGAGATCGCAATCCCCAACCCCGAGGGCACCATTCCGGCCGGGATGACCGCCGAGATCGCGTTGAGCGCGCAGCCGACCGACGCAGTCATGCTGCCGCGCTCCGTGGTCACGCTCGGCGACAAGGGCGATCTCGGCATCCGCGCCGTCGACAAGGATAACAAAGTCGTGTTCTTCCCGATCGATCTGGTCGACGATACGCCAACCGGCCTGGTGCTCGGCGGCATCCCTGCCGATGCGCGCATCATCGTCGCCGGCCAGGAACTGGTGAAGGAAGGCGAAGTGGTCAAGCCGGTCGAGGCCGACCAGGCGACCATTCAGAAGCTGCTGGGCGAAGCGACGGCCGGGACGCAGTAATCATGGATATCGTCAAACTCGCAATCAGCAATGCCAGGCTGACCATTTCGGTGCTGGTGTTCCTCATCCTTGCCGGTGCGGTCGCCTATCAGTCGACGCCGAAGGAAGCGGAACCCGACGTTCCGATTCCGATGATGTATGTCAGCCTGATCTATCAGGGCATCTCGCCTGAGGATTCGGAACGCCTCCTGCTGCGGCCGATGGAAGCCAAGCTGAAAAGCCTCAAAGGTCTCAAGGAGATGCGTTCGGCCGCCTTCCAGGGCGGCGGTTATGTGCTGGTCGAATTCCACCCGCAGACGGATCTGGCGACGGCGTTGCAGGACACGCGCAGCAAGGTTCAGGATGGCAAGGCCGACCTTCCGCAGGCGGCCGAGGAGCCTGTCGTCTCCGAAGTCAACGTCTCCGAGTTCCCCGTCCTTGTCGTGACGCTGTCGGGCGAGGTGCCCGAGCGCGTGCTGACGACGGCGGCGCGCGAGTTGCGCGACCGCATCGAGGAAGTGCCTGGCGTGCTGGAGGGCTCGCTGCAGGGCGCCCGCGACGATCTCGTCGAAGTCGTCATCGATCCGATGAAACTGTCTTCCTACGGGCTGCAGCTCGAGCAGCTGATCGGAGCGGTTGGCGATTCCAACAGTCTTGTCGCCGCCGGCAACATCGAAGGGTCCGAGGGCAAATACGCGGTCAAGGTGCCGTCGCTGATTGAAACGCCGCAGGACGTGGCGGCGCTGCCGATCGTCGCCGGCCCCAATGCCGTGGTGCAGGCCAAGGATATCGCCACCGTCCGCTCCACCTTCAAGGACGCCGAGACGGTGACCCGTCTCGACGGCAAGCCGGCGATCGCCATCGAGGTGAAGAAGCGCATCGGCTCCAACCTGATCGACACGATCGCCCAGGTCACGGCGGTGTCCGATGCCTTCATAAAGACTATGCCGGAAGGCATGCACGTCACCTACACGCAGGACAAATCGGTCTTCGTCAACCAGTTGCTCGGCGATCTGCAGAACCACGTCATGATCGCCGTGATCCTGGTGTTCATCGTCATTCTCTACGCGCTGTCTGGCCGTGCCTCGCTGCTGATTGGCCTCGCCATTCCATCGTCGTTCCTGATCGGCATCCTGCTGTTGGCGATGATGGGCTACACGATCAACATGATCGTGCTGTTCAGCCTCATCCTGGCGGTCGGCATGCTCGTCGACGACGCCATCATCGTCACCGAATTCGCCGAGCGGCGGATGAGCGAAGGCATGCCGAAGGCAGAGGCCTTCGCGCTTGCCGCCAAGCGCATGGCCGGTCCGGTCATCGCGGCGACGATGACGCGCATCGCCGCCTTCTCGCCGCTGCTGTTCTGGCCGGGCATCATCGGCGACTTCATGAAATACATGCCGATCACGCTGATCGTCACACTCTCGGCCTCGATGCTTTACGCACTGGTCTTTGCACCGGCGCTGGGCGCCTTGTTCGCCAAGGCGCCGCCGCATCACGAGAACGACAACCGCGACGGCTGGTACATGGCGGTGGTCAAGCAGGCGGTTCGCTTTCCCATCACCGTCATTCTGCTCACCGTCGTGCTTTTGTTCGGTGTTGGCTTTGCCTATTCGAAATACGGCGCCGGCGTCGAGTTCTTCCCGAATGTCGAGCCCGACTACGGCCTGCTTTATGTGCACGCCCGCGGCAATCTTTCGCTCGCCGAAATGGATGCCGCCACGACGACCGCGGAAAACCGGCTTCTCGGCTGGCCAGGGGTGAAATCGGTCTATACCCGAGTCGGCAAGACGCAAGGCGGCGGCCAGGACATTCCTGAAGACGTGGTCGGCGTCATCCAGTACGAGTTCGTCGACTGGCGCGAGCGCAAATCGGCGAACGCCATCCTGGACGAACTGCGCGGCGTCATGGCCGGCATTCCCGGTGTCGACGTCGAGGTTCGCGTGCCCGAGGCCGGCCCGCCCACCGGCAAGCCGATCCAGATCAGGCTTTCGGCCGTCGACCCGCAAGGCCTCGACGACAAGGCGCGCGCCGTCGCCGCGCGCATTGCCAAGGTCCCTGGTGTCATCGATATTTCCGACGGCCTGCCGCCGCCGGGCGTCGACTGGGCGCTCGACGTCGACCGCGCCAAGGCGGCACAATACGGCATCAGCCCGACCTCGGTCGGAACGGTGGTGCAACTGGTGACGAACGGGCTGAAGCTCAGCGAATACCGGCCGGCCGGTGCTGACGACGCCGTCGACATCAGGCTGCGCCTGCCCGAGGACCGGCGCACGCTGTCGACGCTCGACGACCTCAGGGTGCAGACGTCGCAAGGGTCGGTGCCGATCTCGAATTTCGTCGCGCGCAAGCCCGAGCCGACCGTCGGCATCCTCAACCGCATCGACGGCGCGCGCACCGTGGTCGTCCAGGCCAATGTCGCCGCCGGCGAGCAGGTCGCTTCCGTCCAGCAGCAGGTCACCCAGGCGGTCGCCGAGATGGATCTCGGCAGCGGCATACGCTGGAAGCTTGCCGGCTCGAACGAGGACAGCGCCGAGGCCAGCGCTTTCCTCAGCAAAGCCTTCGGCGCCGCGATCTTCCTGATCTTCCTGGTGCTGCTGATGCAGTTCAACAAGTTCACCAGCGTTTGGCTGGTGCTGTCCTGCGTGGTCATGGCGACGGTCGGCGTGTTCCTGGGATTGCTGTTGACCGGAGAGGCGTTCGGCATCGTCATGTCGGGCATCGGCGTCATCGCGCTGGCCGGCGTGGTGGTGAACAACAACATCGTGCTGATCGACACCTATGACCGGCTGCGCGAAGAAGGCTGGGACAAGATGGACGCGGTTTTGCAGACCTGCCGCGAACGTGCCCGCCCGGTCGTGCTGACGGCGGTGTCGGCGATCCTCGGCGTGCTGCCGATCGCCTTCGGCCTCGGTCTTGAAATCTTCCATCACGAGACGACGATCAACGCGCCGTCGACGCAATGGTGGATTTCTCTGTCGTCGGCAATCGTCTTTGGCCTGTCCTTCGCCACCTTGCTGACGCTGGTGGTGACGCCGTCGATGCTGATGGTGTTCACGCGCAGCAAGAACAGCCGCTTCTATGCATTCTTCCGTCGGCTGTTCCGGCGCGGAACGCCAGCCGATGCGACTATGGAGGCCTCCGCCAGGCCCGGCTTGCTCAACGAGCCGGCGATCGACTTCCCGAGGGCCGCCGAATAGGTCGCTCGCTTCACATTTCAGCCCCAGGGTAGAAAAGGCCGCCGGGAACAACCCAGCGGCCTTTTGCATTGTCCTGTCATGGAATGCCTCAAAGCGGGGAGTTTCTCATGACGCTCAGCACCATTCTCGTCATCATTCTGATCCTCATCCTGATCGGCGCGATACCGGCATGGCCTCATTCGCGTTCCTGGGGTTATGGCCCCTCCGGCATCGTCGGGGTCATCCTGGTCGTGCTGCTGATTTTGCTGCTGATGGGCAGGATTTAACCCGGAGATTGGTGCGCGCGGAACCTGCAGCGCTGCTCGTCCTCCAGGACTCGCAGCGCTGTAGCGTTTGATTTGCTCGCCATGCATCGCAACGTGCGCACCAGCGTGCGCATTCGCCGTGCTGCGGATTTCCTCTACGAGGCGTTGAAGCGCTATTCGGCCGGGGCCGCGTCAGGCGCGAATTCGGCGCGGTGAGCGAGCCCGGCCATCAAGAATACGACGACCAGCAGTCCCGACAAAGCGACAAAGATCGGACCGAAGCTTGAATGCTCGGCGATGAAGCCGATTGCCGACGGCGCCACCAGAATGCCGGAATAGCCCATTGTGGTGACGACGCTCATGCCGGTGCCGGACGACATGCCTTCCTGGTTGCCGCCGGCCGAAAACAGAATCGGCACCATATTGGCGATGCCGAAGCCGCAAAAGGCAAAAGCTGAGATGGCGAGCCAGGGCGAGGGCGCCAGACCCGCCACCAGCATGCCGGCAGCGGCGACAAGCGCCGAAACGCGCAGCGTCGTCACGGCGCCGAAACGGTTGCGGACGCCGTCGCCAACGAAGCGCATGACTGCCATGACGCCGGAAAAAGCGGCGTAGGCCAAACCAGCTACGGCGAGGTCGGTGCCGAGTTCCTGTTGCAGGTAAAGCGCTGCCCAGTCGAGCACCGCACCCTCGGAGATCATCGTCATCAGCGCCATCAGCCCGACCAGATAGACCAGCGGATTTCCAGGCAGCGCGAACTTGCGATGCCCGATTACCCCCGAGGATGCTTGGACTGGCTTGTCCTCGGCGATCAGGTAGCGGACTGCCACTGCAATCACGGCAAAAGCGAGCGCCGTCACCACCGCCGCATGGGCGAGATGACCGTAATTCTGTATGGCGAGGCCACCGAGAGCGCCGCCGGCGAAACCGCCTAGACTCCAGAAGCCGTGCGAGGACGACATGATGGCCCGGGACAAGCGCCGTTCCACCGTCACCGCATTGGCGTTCATGGCGACATCCATGCCGCCGATCGAACCGCCAAAGATGAACATGGCGATGGCCGCCAGCGGCACGTTGGGAGCCAGCGCCACAACCAGCAGGCCGGAGCTGCCGATGAGACCGAACCAGCGCAGCACGGTGCGCGACCCATGCCTGGAGATCAGGTGGCCGCACCAGGTCATCGCTGTGACCGCGCCGGCGCCGAACAGCAGGATCAGCAGGCCAAGCGTGAACTTGCTGATATCCAGCCGGGTCAGCACCACCGGGATCTGCGGCGCCCAGGCGCCGGTCAGAAAGCCATTGGCCAGGAAGATGGCAGCCACCGCCCATCGTCCACGAATGGCAGCCTGCATGCGGTTTAGCGTGTCCATCGTGTAGAATCCGATGCGAAAAATAGTTTCGCGCCGCAAATTAGATCGATTCAATCCTCAGTCAAGCGCTCGTTCTTGAAAAGTGCTTGGGCCAAACGGCTCGCTTGCACCCAGGTTGATGAAGCCGATCTGGTCGGGCTTTGTTCGACCACGATCTTATCCGAAAACCGGTTTCCACTTTCGGGATCGTGGTCTCAGTGATCCCTGGGGCGTCTTGCCTCGAACTCGGCCTTCTTGGCATTGGAGGCGTCGGTCTGGTTGAGCGCCTGCCATTCGGCATAGGGCATGCCGTAGATGATCTCGCGCGACTGGTCCTTGCTGAGATCGACACCCTCGGCCTCCGCGGCATCGCGATACCAGTTGGAGAGGCAATTGCGGCAGAAGCCGGCGAGGTTCATCAGGTCGATGTTCTGTACGTCCGTGCGTTCGCGCAGATGCGCGACCAGTCGGCGGAAGGCGGCGGCTTCGAAATCGCGTTTCTGCTCGTCGCTGAGTTCGGTCATGTGTTCTGGGCCTCCTTGGGCCTCCTTAGAGCGGCCCGGTGCGCGAGCCGAATCGTTTGACCCAATGTATATCGGGACGGCGATTGATCGCGTCAACGATCGGCGCCAGCCGTTCGGCCCAGGCGACCGCATCCTGCCGATCGGCGATCAGGTCCTGACGGATTTCGATCAGCGCATGGGCAAAGCCGTTGACGATGGCATGTCTGAACATGGTGTCGCCGCGCAGCGCGCCGTCGTAGGGCTCATTGTCGCCGACGACAAGGCTTTTGTCCTCGGCGAGCATGTCGATCAGCGGTCGCGCCACCCGGTCGTCGCGATCCCACAAGATGCCAACATGCCAAGGGCGCACGAATCCCTGCATGAACGGGGTGAAGGAATGCACCGAAAGGATAAAGGGGGCGTTTGCGCAAGCCTGCGCCACCGAGGCGATCATGGCTCCGACCGCATCGTGATACGGTCGATAGAAGCGGTCGAGCCGCCTTTCACGTTCTTTCAAGGTAAGTGGATAATTCCCCGAAATGACGGTGCCGTCATAGAGTTGGCGGATCAATGTCGGATCGTCTTCGCCGCGATTGGGATCGATCAGAAGCCGCGAAAAATTGGCGAGTACCGCCGGCACGCCGAGCAAAGCGGCCAGTTCGCGCGTCACCGTCTCGACACCGATGTCGTAAGCGATATGGCGGTCGAATTCCGCCGCCGGCAGGCCGAGGCTGCCATACTCTTCCGGCAGGTCGCGACGGGCGTGATCGGCCAGGAGCACGATGCCTCGCTTGCGATCGCCTTCGACGACGTCGAAAGGCGCGAAAACTGTGGATCGGGTCATCGGCGGGAAATGGTCTGTTCGCTGGCTTCGGGGGAGGATGGTATCCTCATTCCACGAAGGGGACGATTACGCAATGCCGTCGTTTGGCCACGGTTTCTGCGGAAATCTGGCAGAAGGCGACTGACCGTGCGCCGAAGCCTTTCTAAATCGATTGGAATTGAGCGGAAGGGCGCGTTGACATGCGCCCGGACTTTTCCGAAAAGGGGCGTTGAGAGATGCAAATGTGGTTCTTGAGAGGTTTCAGGATGGGTTCCGCCGGCAGGCCGCGTGTGCGCTATGCCTTCGCCATGCCGTTCCTGACCTTCGCCGTTGGCCTCGCCGCGATGGTGGCTGCCTCGCCGGCGCGCGCCGATTTCCGTGTCTGCAACGCCACGCAGAACCTGGTCGGCGTCGGCATCGGCTATCGCGCCAAGGCCGGCTGGATCACCGAAGGCTGGTGGCACATCGAGGGTTCGAGCTGCAAGACGCTGATCGAGGGCCCGCTGTCATCAAGATTTTACTATCTTTATGCAGAAGACGCCGAGCGCGGCGGGCGCTGGGATGGTCCGATCAACATGTGCGTGGCCGAAAAAGAGTTCAAGATCGCCGGCGTTAGCGATTGCGTCGCCCGGGGCTTCCAGCGCGCCGGATTCCAGGAATATGACACGGGCGAGCAGGCAAGCTGGATGGTCCAGCTGACCGATGACCCCGCAACGGGGGGCGTTCCAGCCGCTCCGGGAACAAACAGTCAATGAGACGCAGCCGCAAGGTCAAGATACTCGCCACCATCGGTCCGGCCTCCTCCTCCGAGGACATGCTGAAGAAGCTTTTCGAAGCCGGCGCCGACGTGTTTCGCATCAATATGAGCCACACCGATCATGAATTGATGCGCACACTTGTCGGTCGCATCCGCACCGTCGAGAAAGCGGTCGGCCGGCCGATCGGCATTCTCGCCGACCTGCAGGGACCCAAGCTTCGGGTCGGCAAGTTTGCCAACGGCAAGGAGACGCTGACACTCGGCCAGACCTTCACGCTCGACGACAATCCCGAGCCCGGCAACTCGACCAGGGTCTATCTGCCCCATCCGGAAATCCTGAGATCGGTCGAGGCCGGTCACCGTCTTTTGATCGACGACGGCAAGCTCGAGCTGAAGGCGGTGGAGAGCGACGGACAGGCGATCGTCTGCACCGTCGTCGCCGGCACCAGTATCTCCGACAAGAAGGGCGTCAGCCTGCCCGACACCGACCTGCCGGTCGGCGCGCTGACCGAAAAGGACCGCAGCGATCTCGATGCTGTGCTGGCCACCGGCGTCGACTGGGTGGCGCTGTCGTTCGTGCAGCGGCCGGAGGATTTGGCGGAAGCGCGCAAGATCGCGCGCGGCCGGGCGCTGATCATGGCCAAGATCGAAAAGCCGCAAGCCGTCGCCAGGCTGGCCGAGATCATCGAACTTTCGGACGCACTGATGGTTGCCCGCGGCGATCTCGGCGTCGAAATGCCGCTCGAAGCCGTGCCCGGCATCCAGAAGCAGATCACCCGCGCCGCGCGCCGCGCCGGCAAGCCGGTGGTGATCGCCACGCAGATGCTGGAATCGATGATCACCGCGCCGGTGCCGACCCGCGCCGAGGTGTCGGACGTCTCGATCGCCGTGTTCGAAGGCGCCGACGCCATCATGCTCTCGGCCGAATCCGCGGCCGGCGCCTACCCGGTCGAGGCGGTGGCGATGATGAACCGCATCGCCAGCAAGGTCGAAACCGACCCGACCTATGCCGGCATCATCAATGCGCAGCGCTCGGAGCCGGAAGCGACCGGCGCCGACGCCATTTCGCTTGCCGCCCGCGAAATCGCCGAGACGCTGAAACTGTCGGCGATCATCAGCTATACGGCGTCCGGCACGACCGGCCTGCGCGCCGCGCGCGAGCGGCCACAGGTGCCGATCGTCGCCCTGTCGCCGATCGTCAACACGGCGCGGCGGCTATCGCTTTTGTGGGGCACGCATTGCGTCGTCTCGCCCGACGCCATCGACCTAGACGACATGGTCGACCGCGCCTGCCGCATCGCTTTGGACGAGGGGTTCGGCAAGCCCGGCGACCGGGTCATCATCACCGCCGGCGTGCCGTTGAGAACGCCCGGCTCCACCAACATGCTGCGCATCGCCTATGTCGGATCGGACGTGCAGGCCCGCCGCTAGGCTTGGCCGTCGCTTCGAGTGATTTCGGTTGCTCTAAATTGGCGCGAGTTCGGCTTCCGGGGCTTTGATGTCGGCGCATTTGCCGGCACCGTAGGTGTCGCCGGCAATCCTGATTTCCACGGCCTTCGCCATTGCCTGGAGGTCCACGTCCCTGCCGGCGACCTTTTCGATCGCGCCGACAACGAGATCGGGTGCTATCCAGTCTGGCTTGTGGCCGAGATTGCGGACCCAGACCAGTTCGGCCCCGGCGATATCGCGGACGAGGCCGACCGAATGGATCGTTGCATAGACCACCTTGTCGCGGTCGCCCGAGATGACCACAGTCGGCGCCTTGATATCGCGGTAGTGCGGTGCGGCATCGAGCGTGTAGCGATAAAGCCCGGCGACATCGGTGGCGTTGGCACGAAAGGCGTTCGGCCGAAGCACCAGCGGGATCGCGACCTCGGCGACATAGAAGTCCGGCACCTTGTTGGGGGCAAAGACGCAGGCGGTGGCGGCATTCATCTGCAGCGTTCCCGACGGATAGGTCAGCGTTTCGGAAAAAAGCCGGCCGACGATCGGAATGGTCGTCAAATTGTAGTACCAGGCGGTCGCGCCGCCCGGCCAGGGATGGGTGGCAGGCGCCATGAACACCAGGCCGAGCGTCTTGTCGGGATGCTCGCGGCCGAAGGCGGTGGTCACCGAGCCGCCGAAGGAATGGCCGGCGATGATGGCTTTCCTGATGCCGAGATGGTCCATCAGCGCTGCGATGGTGCTGGCCTGCGCCGATGGGGTCTCGTTGTTGCCGGGGCCGCGCGCCGACCAGCCTGCACCCGGGCGGTCGAAGAACAGCATCTCGGCACGGCCTTCCAGCAAGGGCCTCAACGGCAGCATCTGATCCCTGAGATTGGCACTGGCGCCGTGGATAAAGACAATCGGCGGCAGTTCGGCGTTTTCCCGCGCCGGAACGTGAACGTAGTGGATGCGGGCACCGTTTATATCCGCGAAGTCGCCGCTCGGCGGATTGCGGCGCTCGATCAGCCATGAACCGGCGCGGGTGACACCTGCAAGGGTGAACACAAGCGCCAGGAGGAAGGCGAGCGCGGGGTAGATCGGGTTCATGGAGAGAGGTACGGACCGGAGCGAAATTAGTTCACAGTCTAGCTAAAAAGACTTTCACTTAAGTGGAATTGTCCGCCAACTGGGAATTCAGATCCCTTCGCCGGCAAGTTCTTCCGAAAGCGTGCCGACCTGATCCTGGGCGCTGCGCATCATCGGATAGATGCTGAGCACGCGCTGCCAGGCTTCCAGCGCCGACTGCTTGTGGCCGGTTACCGCCATGATCTGCGCCAGGCCGGACAGCGCGCCGAAATGGCGCGGCTCGAGCTGCAGCGTGCGGTCGATGTCCGCCATCGATTTCCCAAAGTTATTCATCATGAAATGCACGGTGGCGCGCCGGTTCCAGCCTTCGGCATAGGCCGGTTGCAACGTCACCACCTGGTCGAGGAAGTCGAGCGCCACGTCGAACTTCTTGTCTTCGGCCGCCTTTTGCGACCATTGCATCATCAGGTCGATCGAGGCGCTGCCGGATTGCGACCACTCGTGCGAGATGCGCGCCGCGATGCGCTCGGCGGCTTTTTCATTGAGCTCGCGCTTCAGGTCGACAAACAGCTGGTCGAGCCTTTCCTCCCTGGTCGTGGCAACCGGAGGGGTGACCGGGTCTTCCGCTTGAGCCGGAAGCGGGGCGACACCGAAAAGAAAAAGCGCCGCGAAGAATGCAAAATGAATCCGCATGACCGGAATCTAACCCCGGACAGCGGATCGTCAAACTGAATTTAGCGTGAAAGGGCCGGCAGGCCGGTATTAGAGCGCCACGCGTCCTTTTGGACGCGTAAAGGCCGTTCCAGCATTTTGAATTCCTGGCATCGTGCTTTCCGAAAATCGATTCCGATTTTTGGATCGATGCGGTACATCATGCAGGCGCGGAGGCAGGCGCCCCCAACGCGAAAAGGCTCAGCCCTGGCGCGCCTTGTAGCGCGGAGCGGTCTTGTTGATGATGTACACGCGGCCCTTGCGGCGAACCAGCTGGTTGTCGCGGTGACGCGCCTTGAGCGCCTTGAGCGAATTCTTGATCTTCATGGTCTTGCCCGTCGGTCTGGGCCCGCTTGGGCCGAATTATTAAGGCGCGCTCGGAAAGCGCGCCTCTCAACTTGTGCGTGGCTCATAAACGAGGAGCCTTGCCCGTGTCAACCAAGCATGTGGCGGAGTTTGAGTTTCTGCCCTATCGACGGCATTGGAGCGGCGCCGTCCAATAGCCTCAACGGTGGCGGCTCATTCGCGTAAAATGGCCCATCTTGCGGCCGGGACGTGCCTCGGCCTTGCCATAGAGATGCAGCATCAGATCGGGCTCCACGAGCAGGGCCGGGACGCGCAGGATATCGTCGCCGATCAGGTTTTCCATGACGCAGTCAAAATGGCGGCCGGGGTTTCCCAACGGCAGGCCGGCGACGGCGCGAATGTGCTGCTCGAACTGCGAGACGAGGCAGGCGGCTTCCGTCCAGTGGCCGGAATTGTGAACACGCGGCGCGATCTCATTGGCCAGCAGCGCGCCGTCGGCAAGGACAAAGAACTCGATGCCGATGACGCCGACATAGTCGAGCGCGGCGAGTATTTCTGCTGCCGCCGCCTGCGCTGCAGCGGCGGTTTCGGACCCTATCCTGGCCGGCAGGGTCGAGCTGTGCAGGATGCCGCTGCGGTGGATGTTTTCTGCCGGATCGTAGGCGGCGAGCGAACCGTCCATGCCGCGCGCCGCGATCACCGAAATCTCGCGTTCGAAGGCGACGAAGGATTCGAGGACCAGCGGCACGTTGCCCATTGCCTCGCAGGTGCCGGCAAAGCCCCCTGTTTCCATATTGCGGAACACGCGCTGGCCCTTGCCGTCATAGCCCATGCGTCGCGTCTTCAATATGCCGCTGCCGTCGAACTTTTTCAGCGCCGCCGTCAATTCGTCGTCATTGTCGACGGGGCAGAAATCAGCGGTGGGAATGCCGATGCCGTTGAGGAATTTCTTCTCCGCCACCCGGTCCTGCGCTACTTCCAGCGCGCGCGCCGGCGGGTAGACGGGCACCGTGACGGCAAGCGCGCTGGCGGCCATGACTGGAACGTTCTCGAACTCGTAGGTGACGACGGCGCTGACTGCAGCCAGTTCGGCGAGCGCGGCCGTGTCGTCATAAGCGGCAGTGATCTGGCGGTTGGCGACCTGTGCCGCCGGACAATCCGGCTGCGGCTCCAGCACGACCGTGCGGTAGCCGAGGCGCGCCGCGGCCATCGCCAGCATGCGGCCGAGCTGGCCGCCACCGATGATGCCGATGGTCGATCCGGCGGCCAGGCTCATGGCGTGTCCGTGGGCTCGGCGGCGACCTTGGCGGTCTGGGCGGCGCGCCAGGCATCGAGCCGGGCGGCGAGCTTTTCGTCGGTCAGCGCCAGCACGGCCGCAGCCAGAAGGGCGGCATTGGTGGCGCCCGCCTTGCCGATGGCCAGCGTGCCGACCGGAATGCCGGCCGGCATCTGCACGATGGAGAGCAGCGAGTCCTGTCCGGAAAGCGCCTTCGATTCCACCGGCACGCCAAAAACCGGGAGCGGCGTCATCGCCGCCGTCATGCCGGGCAGGTGTGCCGCGCCGCCGGCGCCGGCGATGATCACCCGAAAGCCGGCCGCCTTGGCGCCCTTGGCGAAGTCATAGAGCCGGTCGGGGGTGCGATGAGCCGAGACGATCAGCCGCTTGTGCGGGATGCCCAGCGCCTCCAGCGTTTCGGCGGAGTGGCGCATCGTCGCCCAGTCGGACTGGCTGCCCATGATGATGGCGACGTCGGCGCGGTGATCGTCCAAGCTTGTGCTCCCGGCGGCAAAGGCGCGCCTTAGCGGAATTCGGGTTCGACGGCAAGGATGCGCTGCCTCTGCGCAAGCGTTCTGGCGCGAGGCGCCATCATTACCTAATCCGGCCAGCGCAAGGCGCCGGCGCTATCCTTGCGGGCTGCCTTCATCGCATCCGCCGGACGCTCGGCCGCGCTCAACACGGCCCGCAGGCGTTCGGCGACGATTTCCGCCTCGCCGGGATGAAGATTGCATGGATCGAGGAAGAAATGCCCGCGCTCGACTTCGTGGTTGCGCACTATAATGGGAGGCGAACCGGCCGCCAGCGCCGACGCAAGGCCGGCGGCGGTGAACCTGCTCTCAGCCGTAACAAACACCTGCAGGCGGTCGAGCGGATTACCGGTCGGATCGGGAATGACATGCGCGGCGATGCCCGGCAGGCCCTGCAATGCGTCCTTCCACAGATCGAGCGCCGCTTCTTCCCGCTTGCGGATGCCAGCATGATCGCGCCGCTCCCAAGCCTCCAGTGCGGCCATGGTGCCGGCGATGCTTTCCTTGCCGACCTTCATCGCCCGCGCAACGCCACGGACCTGCAGATAGGCGGCGCGCACCAGATCCTTGCGCCCGGTGACGATGCCGCTTGTCGGTCCCGAGAGGAATTTGTGTCCGCTATAGACGACGATGTCGGCGCCGCGCGCGAGAAAGCCGCGCAAATCGTATTCGGAGGCGGCGTCGACGATCACCGGGACGCCTTTGGCGTGGCAGATCTCGCAGAACTCCTCGAGCGAGAGCATGCCGTATTGCACCGTGTGATGGGCAACGACATAGAGGCCTGCTGCGGTGCGGTCGCGGATCGCCTCGCGCACATGATAATCCTGAGTCACGCTGACCGTACCGGCCGGTACGGTCCTTGCCCCGGCGAGCCGGATCGACTGGTCGATCGGCGCGCCGTAATTGACGATGTGGCCGAGTTGGACGATGACCTCGGACTTGAGGCCTTCGGTGTCGTCCGGCAGCCGCTCGATCGCCAGAAGGTTGGTGCCGGTCATCGTGCCGGCAATGGCCATGGTGATGCCGCTGGCGCAGCACGCCGTGATGAAGCCGGCCTCACCGCCGGTGAGGCGCGCGACAACCGTGCTTGCAGCGCGCTGCAGATCGTCCATCTCCACCCACTGCGAGGCGATTTCCGACATAGCGGCGATCGCTTCCGGGACGATGATCGAGGCGCCGAGCGCCGTCATCGTGCCAGAGACATTGATGATCGGGCGAAGGCCGAGCCGTTCGCGGATTGTCGTGTTGGAGCCGTTTGCGGAATAGGTTTTCATCTCTGGAGGTCCCATTGGTAGACTTTAGGCGGCGATCTCGACGACCGCCTCGATTTCCACGGTGATGTTGCCGGGCAGGGAGCCGACACCGATCGCCGAACGGGCGTGCCCGCCGATACTATCAAAGACAGCGGCGAAAAGATCGGAACAGCCATTCACCACCTTCGGATGGTCGCTGAAGGTCGGGATCGCGTTGACGAAGCCAAGCAGCTTGACGACGCGCACGATGCGGCTGAGGTCGCCTGCCGCAGCGTGCATGACGGCGAGCAGGTTCAGACCGGTAAGACGGGCATGCTTATAGGCCTCTTCAACCGTGACATCCTCGCCGACCTTGCCGGTGCAAAGCGTGCCGTCGGCGCGCAATGGCCCTTGGCCGGAGAGGAAGATCAGCCGTCCGCTTTCGGCGTGCGTGACGAAGTTGGCGATCGGCGTCGGCGGCTCGGGCAGCGTCAGGCCCAATTCGGCGAGCCGGATGTAAGGCGTCATGAAAAGGCTCCTTGCGACAGCTTTCGCCGTCCGATGTCAGAAATGCGAGGCACGAAACCGCGCCAGGAAACTGCGGAGACGCTCATTGTCGATCTCCGCGCCCAGAATCTCGGCGGGCGGGCCTGCGGCGCTGACGCCGCCATCTGCCATGAAGATGATGCGGCTCGAGGCATCGCGGGCAAAGGCCATCTCGTGCGTGACCATCACCATCGTCATGCCGTCCTCGGCCAGGCTGCGCACGACCTCGAGCACCTCGCCGACGAGTTCCGGGTCGAGCGCGGAGGTTATCTCGTCGAGAAGCAGGATTTTTGGCTCCATCGCCACCGCGCGGGCGATGCCGACACGCTGCTGCTGCCCGCCGGAAAGCTCGGCCGGCAGGCTGTCGGCCTTGTGGGCAAGGCCGACCCGGCCGAGCCAGTGCTCGGCAATGGCGCGGGCCTCGGTACTGCTCTTGCCGCGCACCTTGCGCAGGCCAAGCATGATGTTACCGGCCGCCGTCAGATGCGGAAACAGATTGAAACTCTGGAACACCATCCCGGTTTCGGCCCGCATCTTCGCCAGGTCGCGCTCGCTGCGGCGCTGGCGTGTTCCCGTGTCGCGGAAGCCGACCTCCTTGCCGTCGATGCGGATGGAGCCGCTGTCGTAGCTCTCCAGGAAGTTGACGCAGCGCAGCAGCGTGGTCTTGCCGCTGCCGGAAGGCCCGATGACAGTCACCACCTCCCCGCGCGTCACCTGCAGGCTGACGGAGCGCAGGACCGCGACGGATCCAAAGGACTTGGAAACCTCGGAGACATCGAGAAGCGCCGGATTGGCGGGCGTGGCGATGGGCATCTTGCTATTCCCGGATGAAGGAGAAACGCCGCTCCAACCGTCGGCTGGCCAGGGAGAGCGCGTAATTGACGGCGAAGTAGATGACCGTACCTAGGATGTAGAGCGGCATCGCTTCGTAGGTGCGGCCGATGACCTGGTTGATGGCGTGCATCAGGTCGGTGATGCCGAGCAGCGAGACCAGCGCGCTGCCCTTCACCGCGTCGGTGACGCCATTGATCCATGGCGGCAGGAAACGCCTGAACGCTTGCGGGAAGATGACATAGGCCAGTCGCTGGCGAAAGGTCAGCCCGATCGCCATCGCCGCTTCGGACTGCCCCTTCGGTATGGAACCGACCGCGCCGCGCAGATACTCGATGACCTGCGCCGTCTTGAACAGGGTGAGCGCCAGCACGGCTGCCCAGAAGGATTCCAGATGGAGGCCGACGGCAGGCAGGCCGTAATAGACGAAGAAGATGAGCACCAGGACCGGAATGCCGCGAATGGTGTCGCTGAAAATGCGCACTGCCCAGCGCAGCGGAGCCGGGCCATAGACAAGGCCGACGCCCATCATCACGCCGGCGACGAGCGACAACACCACGACCAGCAGCGACACCCATAGCGTCACGGCAAAACCCTGAGCCAGGAAGGGCAAGGCATAGGCGATCTGGCCAAGCATCCTAGTGCGCCGCCCTGAACCGGCGCTCGACAAGCCGAAGTGCAAAAAGAAGCGCGTAGCCCGTCAAGAGATACATCGCCGTCACCACAAGGTAGACCTCGACGATGCGGAAGGTGTTGAAGTTGATCCACTGGGCGCCGTAGGTGAGTTCGGGCACCGAAATGACCGACGCAACCGACGTGTCCTTGAACAGCGACAGGAACGTGTTGGAAAGCGCGGGCAGCGTTATGCGCAGCATCGTCGGCAGGCGCACATGGACCAGCCTTTGCCATGGCGTCAGGCCGATCGCCTTGCCGGCGTCGAGCTGTCCGCGCGGAACCGCTTCGAGCCCCGAGCGGAACACCTCGACCAGATAAGCGCCGCTATAGAGCGACAGCGTGGCAATGAACGAGGTCTGCGCGCTGTAGGCGATGTCGACCACCGTCGGCAGGCCGTAGAAGACGAGATAGACGAGCAGGATCAGCGGCACGTTGCGGATGAACTCGACATAGGCGGCGATGACGGTCCGCACCGCACGCCCGGCCGACACGTACCAGACCGCCAGAAGCAGTCCGATGAGGATGCCGATCGCGATGGAGATCACGGCCAGCTCGAGGCTAAGCAGCAGCCCGCCCCAAAGCTTGTCGAAATGCCGCCAGATCAGGTTGAAGTTCAGGGTATAGCCCATGTGTCCCTGTCATAATCGAGGGCTGTCGACGATAAGCAGGCGGACGGGCGCGGCCCTTCCGCCTCCTTGCATCAGATGACCGGGAAGCCGGGATGGCGCGCCGGCGGCTCCTGTCCGAAATAGTCCTTGAATGCAGCGTCGTAGAGCGCCGTCTCATGGCCGAACATGGCGGTGGTGAAGGTCGTGTTGACGAAGGTCAGCCAGTCGGGGTCGCCTTGCCGAAGCGCGGCGCCGTAAAGCATCGAGAACCAGCTCTTGCCGGCATCGAAGTATTTGTCCGGATTGCGCGAGGCGAGCCATCGAACCGTCGACAGATCGACGGCGGCGGCGTCGACGCGTTTCGATTCCAGTGCCTGCAGCACGTTGGCCTGCGTGTCTATCTGCATCACCTGCGACTCCGGCAGGACGATGTGCACATTTGCCTCGGCATCGACATTCTGCAGGATGGAAACCCGCGTCGCCGAACCGCCGGCAAGCAGCTTGTCGAAGGTCTTGTTTTCGGCGTTCGGAAGGGTCAGCAAGGCGATGCCTTCGACGTAATAGGGCCGGGAGAAGTGGATCAGCTGCGAGCGCTGGGCGGTCATGGTCATGAACTGGATCGAAATGTCGACCTTGTTGGTGGTCACGTTCGGAATGCGCTGGGCCGGATCCTGCATGACGAACTCGACCTTGGTCGTATCGTCGAAAAGTCCCTTGGCAAGAATGCGCCCCATGGTGATGTCCATGCCGACCAGTTCGCCGGCATCGTTTTCAAAGTGCCAGGGCGCGTTGGTGCTGCCGGTGCCGACGATCACCTTGCCGCGATCGAGAACGGTGCGCAGCAGGCTGTCCGGTGCCGCCTGCGCCGCCGCCTTTTGAACATCGACTGTTGTCGCTGCGCCCACCACTCCGGCCGTTGCAAGCCCGGCCAGTTTCAGAAAATCACGTCTTTTGGATGTGTCGTTCACGGCGACCTCCTTTTCGTGTTGTGTTCCCCTTTGCCGATACATGCATCGGTAATCTGCTGGATTGTCTCTTACAAAAGACACATGTATCCTGTACGAGACAGATACTAACACCAGGAATCAGCAATGCAAGATGGCAATGGCTTGGCAGTTCGGCCGGACGCTGGTCCGGACGAAGACAGGATTGCGGGCTCCCGCGAGAAGGGTCTCAACCGCGTGCTCCATATCCTGGAGTTTCTTCATGCGAACCAGCGAGCGATCGGGATTGGCGATCTCGCCAAGGGAGTGAATGCGCCGCGCTCGACGATCTACACGCTTGTGCGCTCGCTCGTGGATGCGGGCCTGCTGGAAATGGCCGGCGACGGCAATCGCGTCTATTTCGGGAAGAAGCTTTATCTCTACGGAATGGACTATGTGCGCGGCAACGACCTGCTCAGGAGAGGGCGTCAGGAAGTCGACGATCTTTCGCGCGAGACAGGCGAGACCTCCGAATTGTGCATGCTGCAAAGCGGCCGCTACACGATTGTCCATTCAAGCCCGGGCACCAGGCCGTTCCGGATCAGTTCGGCCACGGGTCTGCAGATACCGCTTCCCTGGACCGCTTCCGGGCGGTTGCTTCTCGCCGGTTTCGAACGGGCTGTGATCGAAGACATGGTGTCCGAAGACGATCTCGTCCTGCCGGATGGCCGCAGATTGCTGCTGTACGACTTCATAGAAGATATCGCTACGGCCGGGGCTGCCGGCTACTGTGTGACTTCCGGTCTTGTCGACGCCTATACAAAGTGCCTTGCCGCGCCGGTCTTTTCAGCTGCCGGCAAGGTCGAGGCGACGATATGCCTGGTGGTTCCCATCGACACTTCCGAGGAAAAGACCGGCGATCTCATCGCCCTGCTGCGCGAACGCGCCGCGAGGCTTTCGATCACGGGATGAGCAGGATTTGTCGCGACCGTAAGTGGGATTCGCTCACGCGATGATGTCGGGGATGATCCGGTCTTCCAGCGCCATCAGCCGGTCTTTCAGGAAGAGCTTTTTCTTCTTCATGCGCTGGATCTGCAGAGGGTCGCAGCCCATGGCGATCATCGCGTTGATCGCCGCGTCGAAATCGGCGTGTTCCTGCTTCAGCCGAGAATATTCGAGGCGGATATCGGCCTGTTCCTGTTCGGACATTATTTACCGTCTGCACGTCTGCGGCGCCCAAAAATGGGCCTGATTGGGCGAGGCCGGAGGTATCTTGCACCGGCGCGCAGCCAATACCACATTTCGTATTGTCGTGGAATGCTACCACGCAGCATTCGACATCGGTGCCCGATAGTGGCACACTGTCATTATGCCGTCACAGAAGCGAAATTGCGGTGGGACGCGCCTTGACGGCTGCAATCGAGGAAACCATGAAAGGGAGAACCAATCATGTCTCTTGCATCCCATCTTGATGAGCTGCAGCGGAAACACGGCGACATCGAACGCGAAATCGATGATGCGATGAACCATCCATCGGTCGACGACCTCGAAATCGTGAATCTCAAGCGGCGCAAGCTGGCGCTCAAGGACGAGATTGAGAAATTGAAGGCGAAGCCGAAACCCACCACGCACTGACGCTCATCTACGGACGCGCAAAGGGCGCTGTCGTGCTTCTGATTTCGGCGCATGGTCCTTTCCGAAAATCCTTTCGGTTTTGGGGTCATGCAGGGAACAGTGCGCGCTTTGCCCGACCATCTTCTCCGGTGGCAACCAATGCCGCCGGAGCGTTTCCGTGTTTGTCCGGCGGTTCGATTTGACAGGTTTCCCTGCCTATCGCCATTGACAAGCCATCTTTGCTCCTCCACCTCATGCCGGGACCTTCTATAGCGCCGCGCCTCCTTTCGGACGCGCAATGGACGCTGTATTTTGATTTTTGCGCAGATTGTTTCCGGAAACCGATTCCGGAATTCGGCGCTAACAAAGGGCAGCCGGCCATGACCGGATATTTTTCTTCACCCTTCTCGCGCCGCACGTCTGTCGGTGTCGACGTCGGCGGCGTGATGGTCGGCGGGGGCGCCCCTGTCGTCGTTCAGTCGATGACCAACACCGACACCGCCGATGTCGACCAGACAGTCGCTCAAGTTGCCGCGCTGCATCGCGCCGGCTCCGAGATCGTGCGCATCACCGTCGACCGCGACGAGAGTGCCGCCGCCGTGCCCGCCATCCGCGAGCGGCTCGAACGGCTCGGCATCAATGTGCCGCTGGTCGGCGATTTCCACTATATCGGCCACAAGCTGCTCGCCGACCACCCGGCTTGCGCCGAGGCGCTGGCCAAATACCGCATCAATCCCGGCAATGTCGGATTCAAGGACAAGAAGGACCGGCAGTTCGCAGCTATCGTCGAGATGGCGATCAGGCACGACAAGCCGGTGCGCATCGGCGTCAATTGGGGGTCGCTCGACCAGGAGCTTTTGACCAGGCTGATGGACGACAACCAGCGCCAGGGCTTTCCGCTGACCGCGCAGGAGGTAACGCGCGAGGCGATCGTGCAGTCGGCGATCCTTTCGGCCGACATGGCCGAGGAGATCGGCCTTGGCCGCGAGAAGATCATCCTGTCGGCCAAGGTCAGCGGCGTGCAGGATCTGATCGCGGTCTACACCGAGCTTGCCACCCGCTCCAACCACGCGCTGCATCTCGGCCTCACAGAGGCCGGCATGGGTTCGAAAGGCATCGTCGCCTCGTCCGCGGCGATGGGCATTCTGCTCCAGCAAGGCATCGGCGACACGATCCGCATCTCGCTGACGCCGGAGCCGAACGGCGACCGCACCCGCGAGGTGCAAGTGTCGCAGGAACTCCTGCAGACCATGGGGTTTCGGCAGTTCGTGCCGATCGTCGCCGCCTGCCCCGGCTGCGGCCGCACCACCTCTACCGTGTTCCAGGAACTCGCGCAGAACATCCAGGCGGATCTGCGCAAGAACATGCCGGTGTGGCGTGAAAAATACCCCGGCGTCGAAAACCTCAAAGTCGCGGTGATGGGCTGCATCGTCAACGGTCCGGGTGAATCCAAACATGCCGATATCGGCATTTCGCTGCCCGGCACCGGCGAGACGCCGACGGCGCCGGTATTCGTCGACGGCAGCAAGGCGGCGACGCTGCGCGGCCCTTCGATCGCCGCCGACTTCGAGAAAATGGTCGCCGACTATATCGAGCAGCGGTTTGGGCAACCTGGCAAGGCTGCGGCGGAGTAGGTCGATGCGGCGCTTCCCCTGGGCGACGCCGGTCTTGCTTGGTGGATTGGTTTTGCTTGGTGGGCTGGGCTGGGCGACCACCGCCCACGCCGATCCGCCGCGCCCCGCCAAGCAGCGGCTGCTCGACCGGGTTTGCAACCTGATCGAGGCGCATGCCGATCAAAACGGCCTGCCCAAGGATTTCTTTGCCCGGCTGATCTGGAAGGAAAGCCGCTTCGATCCCAATGCGGTCAGTCCGGTCGGCGCCGAAGGCATTGCCCAGTTCATGCCGGGCACCGCCAAGATACGCGGTCTCGCCAATTCTTTCGATATCGAGCAGGCCATCCCGGCCTCGGCAAAATATCTCGCCGAAATGAAGACCGGCTTCGGCAATCTGGGCCTGGCCGCCGCCGCCTACAATGCCGGTGAAAACCGGGTATCGCGCTGGCTGAGTTCCGGCGGCTTCCTGCCGATGGAGACTGAAAACTACGTTTTGGACATCATGGGCGAGCCGGCCGACAGGTTCACCGAAACCGCCTATGCCGGCAGCATCCAGCCGCTCGACAAGAAAGCGAGCTTCGCGGTCGCCTGCCGCAGGCTGCCGGTCATCAAGTCCCAAACCGTGGCCATGGCGTCGATCAACGTCAAGCCGTGGGGCGTGCAGGTGGCCGGCAATTTCCGCCGCGCCGCGGCGCTCAATCAATGGACTGGCGTGAAGCGCCGGTTTCCGGCCTTGCTTAAGGGCCATGATCCGGTGGTCAGCCGGGTGCGCTCGCCGATCGGCAGGCGCGGGATCTATGCTGTCCGCATCGGCGCCGACTCCAAAGCCAAGGCCGACAACATCTGCCGGAAACTGCAAAGCGTCGGCGGTGCATGCATTGTGGTGCGGAATCGGTGATGGGTGCCGACTGATTTTCCCGACAAACCATCGAAGCTGCGCTTTTATTCCACGAATTCTGCTGGTCCACGGCTTCAGCTATAGGCTTACCATGACCGACCGTCTCTACAACGATCCGGCCTCGTCCAGTTCTATGATATGGGAGAACGAAGGCGGCGTGGACTTCGAACGATCTCCGCCACAATCCCGCTACCGGTGTCGTCACTTACTCCACCCGTTACGAAATGCCCGGCAGCGGACGCGTGCTCAGCGCCGAATCGAAAATCGCCGTGCCGACAAAGGAAAGCCTTGCGCCGATGCTGGACCAGACCGGGCTGGTCGTCGAAGAATGGCTCGGCAACTGGCGTGGCGAGCCATACGCTCCAACATCGCCAGAAATCATTCCGATCGGCCGGCTGCGCTAGCCCGGACGTTGCTTCGCCTTGAGCGTTTTCCCATTCCTTGACGTGACCGATTGAGCGTACGGATAAGCCAAAGACACCACCGCCCAATTGCGGCGCTGCGCTGACGACGTGCCCACCGATGCACGTCGTGAGCATCTCGCAGGTTTACGTGTTCTGCACCCATGGCACCTCCTCTCCAGCATTTTGCATGCTGAAGAGGAAAACATATTATGGTTCGCATCTGCCGATAATCGGTGATAGTTTCCGTTCATCTGTGACGAATTGGAATAGATATCATCGACCGGCAAGAGACGATGGGTGTGTTCCTGGCAGTTGTCGAGGAAGGCGACTTCTCGGCAGCGGCACGCCGGCTGCGGATGACACCTTCGGCCGTCAGCAAAATCATCGGTCGGCTTGAGTCCCGCCTTGGCGTGCGCTTGCTGCAGCGCTCGACGCGGCGCATCAGCTTGACGGCGGAAGGCAGCACCTATGCCGAGAGCGCTCGCCGCATCCTGAACGACATCAAAGAGGCTGAAATCGCGGTTCAACCCGGAGCAGAACCGCGCGGCCGGCTGCGCGTCAGTCTTCCGAGCGCCTTCGGCCATCGCTTGATCGTGCCGATGTTGCCGGCCTTCATCGATCGCTACCCGGCCGTCGAGCTCGAGCTGATGTTCGCAGATGCGATTGTCGACCTGTTGGCTGAGGCGACGGACGTCGCCGTGCGCGTTGCCGCACACAACGATTCCAGGCTGGTGGTGCGGCGGCTGGCGCCCAATCGCCGTGTCATTTGCGCATCACCTCGATATCTCGAAAGACATGGCATGCCGACAACGCCAGACGACCTTCAAGGTCATATCTGTCTTGGCGTCACAGCACGCGGCGGTCTCAATATCTGGGAGTTCGATGGCCCGGACGGTCTGCAAAGCATGCGTATCCGCAGCCCGATAGAGGCCAACAGCACCGAAGCGCTACGCCGGCTGGCGCTCGCCGGTATAGGCATCATCCGCATGTCCGAGATCTTGGTCGGGCCGGATATCGAGGCAGGCAGACTGACCGCGCTGCTCACCGGATACAATCATCCTGACGGAGCGCCAATCTGCGCTGTCTATCCGCCTGGCCGAATTCTGTCGCCGCGCGTGCGCGTGTTCGTGGATTTCCTGGCCGAACAGTTCGCCAACCCTCCTTGGCTGCACGGCGCGCCATAGGGCGGGAGTACAGCTTGGAACAGCGTCAGCTGTTGCGGGCCGCCACGAATTCCGCTGCTTGCTTCAGAAGCACGGCGTCTTCGCCATAGGGACAAAGCGAGGCGTGGGCCTGGTCGACGAGGCCTTGAAGCTGGTCCCGCGCCCAGTTGGCGCCGTGCAGCGCCACCAGCGTCGCCTTGCCGGCGGCTGCGTCCTTGCCGGTCGCCTTGCCCATCTGGCGCGCATCCGCCGTCAGATCGAGCAGGTCGTCGGCAAGTTGAAAGGCAAGCCCGATCGCCGAGCCGAATTCCACCAGTCTTTCACGGTCGGCCGCCGGCGCGCCGGCAACAATTGCGCCCGCTTCGCAGGCGAAGCGGATCAACGCGCCGGTCTTCATCGCCTGAAGCCGGATGATGCCGGCTTCCTCCGGCCGGTTACGCTCGGCTTCGAGATCGAGCATCTGGCCGCCGACCATGCCGCCGGCTCCGGCGGCGCGGGCCAGCGCCAGCACCAGCGCCGCCCGCCGTTCGGCCGGCAGCATTGTCGCTTCGTCGGCAATGATGTCGAAGGCGAGCGCTAGCAAGGCGTCGCCGGCGAGGATGGCGGTCGCCTCATCGAAGGCCTTGTGAACGGTCGGCTGGCCTCGGCGCAGATCGTCGTCGTCCATGGCCGGCAGATCGTCATGGATCAGCGAATAGCAATGCACGCATTCGAGCGCCGCCGCCACGCGCAGCGCCGCCTCGCCGTCGGCGGAAAACAGCGCGGCGCTTTCCATGACCAGGAAAGGGCGCAGGCGCTTGCCGCCATTCAGCACGCCGTGGCGCATCGCCTCCATCAGACGCTGCGGCCGCGCGATCTCGCCTGAAAGCGGGCGGTCATCGAGCAACCGCCTGAGCAGCGCCTCGATCGGCCCTGTGCGTGCGAGAAGCGCTGCCTCGAACGGTATTTGATCGTCTTTCGCCATGCCGGGGACGGGTAGCCGACACTCAGACGTTGCGCAAGAAGCCAAGCGCCATTATGCCGGGGGCAGGGAGCAGCATGGATTGAGCGGCTTGGCGGAACCGATCGTCGATCACGAAACCGAAGGGCTGGACATGGTGAGGCCGAAACGCGGCAATCGCATCGGTCTCAAACGCTGGCCTCGGCACTGGGTCCGGCGCGGTATCACCATCGCCGTGGTGCTGGCGCTGATGCCGCTGGTGTTGACCTTTCTGTACCTGCCGCCGTTCGTGCATCCGGTATCGACACTGATGCTGAAGGATCTGGCGACGTTTTCCGGCTATGACCGGCGCTGGGTCTCGATCGACGATGTGGCGCCGGCGTTGGCGCATTCGGTCATCATGTCGGAGGACGGGCAGTTCTGTTTCCATCGCGGCATCGACCTTGGCGAGTTGAGGGGCGTCGTCGACGACGCGCTGGCCGGCGAGATGACGCGCGGCGCCTCGACCATCACCATGCAGAGCGTCAAGAACCTCTATCTGTGGTCGCGGCCGCTGGGCTCGGTCCGGAAAGTCGTCGAGCTGCCGCTGGCTGTCTATGTCGACATGGTGATGTCGAAACGGCGCATCATGGAAATCTATCTCAATATCGCCGAATGGGGGCCGGGCATCTATGGCATCGAGGCCGCCGCCCAGCATCATTTCGGGGTTTCGGCAAAACGATTGTCGCGTCGCCAGGCGGCGCTGCTTGCCGTCACCCTGCCGAACCCGATCGCCCGCAACCCGGCGAAGCCCGGGCCGGGGCTGAGACGGCTGGCCTCTCTGATCGAGCGGCGCGCCGGTCGGTCCGGCGCCTATGTCGGCTGTCTGCGATAGCTTAAAAAAATTCGCGACGGCGCTGGCCAAAACGGCGCAGGGCGTGTATAGGCACCCGACTTTCTCAGATTCCGGCCCTGACGCGGCCCTTTCACGAGGGCAGCCGGGGCATTTTGACCATGTAGTGGAGCATATCCATGGCCGTACCGAAACGAAAAACCTCCCCGTCGAAGCGCGGCATGCGCCGCTCGGCCGATGCGCTGAAGGCCCCGACCTATGTCGAGGACAAGAATTCCGGCGAGATGCGCCGCCCGCACCATATTGACCTGAAGACCGGCATGTATCGCGGTCGCCAGGTTCTGGAGCCGAAGGAAAGCTGAGAACGCTTTCGACGGTTTTTGCGAATCCCGAAGGACCGGCCACCGCGCCGGTCTTTTTGCGTATGGCGCGGATGATCGCCCACCGGATCATTTCAGACATGCCAGCAGCCGTACCGGCTGGTACTGTTATTACGCACGGTCTTTGTCCGTGTTCGCGGTCGCGTGCGAAAATTCTTGACGGCGAACGCCGAGCGCCTACTAGAGAAGGCTGTCCAACCGGAGCCTTCTGATGTTCGGTGCCATCCCGCTGCTGATTGTACCCTTCGTCCTCTATAATCTTGGGCTTCTGGGAATATTCGGCGGCGGCGACGATCCTTGGGCAATCCAAATGTTATCGATCCGCATGATGTCGGGCGGAGTGTTCTCGATGACGCTCGGCGATCTGATCGTGCTGATCGGGCTGCTTCTCTTCTTCGTCGAAATCTTGAAATCGACGCGCACGACGAGCGCCTCGATCATGGACCACCTGTTGTCGACCTTCGTCTTCGTGGCGTTCCTGGTCGAGTTCCTGCTGGTGAAGGGCGCGGCGCACTCGGTTTTCTTCATTTTGATGGTCATCGCACTGGTCGATGTCCTGGCCGGCTTCTCAGTATCGATGCGAGCAGCCAGCCGCGACATAACCATGAGCTAATGCATGTCGCGCAAAGCATGCCTCGGGCTTGAACGAGGGTGCGCAGCGGTTTTGCTGTAACGACATGCATAAAAGGCGGTGAAGCAGCCGCCTCGTTGTCATCACCTGCCGACGGCAGGACAGGCCCGCCCGACACGCCGGACCGCTATTTTTTCTTGGCGCGTGTCGGCTTCTTCACCGGAGCAGCCGGCGCATTGGCGAGGTCTTCCGCTTCCTTGGCAAGGCGGAGCGCCCTCAGCTTGTTGGTCTTTATCTGGCGGGCATCGCTCTCGGCGACATATTCCGCCATCGCCTTCTGACGAACCGTGGCTGCCTCTTCCTGCTTCTTGAAACGCAAATCGGCCCGCGCGCGGGCAGTATCCTTAGAGTTCTCAACCAAGGGCTTTTCCAATCCCGTAAATTATAGCTTTCAACGGCTTTAATAGCAGAGCCGCCCTGCGATGGGGGAAATAAGTTGGTCAGGCGCCGGCATCGCACCCGGCGCCCGCCGCCTTTCGGGCGACAACCGCCTCGTATCCGGCCTGCAACGTCGCACGCACGGTGGCATCCGGCGGCGTGTCGGAAGGCGTGCCCAGATGTTCGTGGCGCAGTTCGTCCATGAACTTTTCCCACATCGGCGGGCCGCCCTTTTCCAGAAGCTCGGCGCGGATCGAGAGCTCCTCGCTGACCGGCAGCCAGACGCGACCCCAGGCGCCGAGATGCCCCAGGATCGGCACCAGCGTTATCGCCATTTCGGTCAGGCTGTAGATCGCCTTCTGCTTGTGGGTGGGATCGTCAGCCCTGGTCAGCATGCCGAGTTCCATCAGTCGCTTCAGCCGATCGGCGAGGATGTTGGAAGCGATGCGTTCCAATGACCCGTTGAGCAAGTCGCGAAAGTGGCGTTTGCCGCCGAAAATCATGTCGCGGAGGATGATCAGGCTCCACCGGTCGCCGAACACCTCAAGCGACAGGTTGATCGGGCACCCAGAACGATGATCGATGCTCATGCGAATCTCCGACAGAAACTGGTTGCATTATCATATCAGTTTTATTATCGTGCAACTGATTGCGAAATGCAATCGGTTTTGCAGAGAGGAGCCGGCGACCATGACCAAGGCAGCGGAACCCGAAATCGTGTCGCAGACGTTTGGCGATCCCGCGCATCCGCCGATGCTGCTGATTATGGGCGCGATGGCTTCGATGCTTTGGTGGCCTGAGGCGTTCTGCCGGAAACTGGCCGGCAAGGGCCTGTTCGTGATCCGCTATGACAATCGCGATACCGGCCGTTCCACCAAATATGCGCCGGGCGAACCGCCTTACACTTTCGACGACATGGTGGACGACGCCATTCGCGTCCTCGACAATCATGGCATCGCGAAAGCGCATGTCGTCGGCATGTCGATGGGCGGCATGATCGCGCAACTCGTGGCGTTGAAATATCCGTCGCGGATCATCTCGCTAACGGCGATCAGCACTTCGCCAATCGGGATCGACACCTCGCACCTGCCAGGGACGAGCGAAGCCTATATGGAGCATTCGGCCGAAGGCGCGAAGGTCGACTGGTCGGACCGAGCCCAGGTGGTCGACTACATCGTCAAGGACGCGCACGCGATCGCCGGCACCGCGCATCCATTCGACGGGAAGCGGACGAGGGCCTTCGTCGAACAGGACTACGACCGGTCCGGCGGTTTTCTAAGCGCGACCAATCATTTCATGCTTGAGAGCGGTGAAGATCGGGGCGGCGAGGATCGGGGCAGCGAGGATTGCAAGGGTCGCCTGCACGACTTGAAGGTTCCGCTCGTCGTCATCCACGGCACCGCGGATCCGATCTTTCCGGTCGAGCATGGCGCCGCTCTGGCCGAAGCAGTTGCCGGCGCGAGGCTTGTCCGCATTGAAGGCGGCGGCCACGAACTCCATCCCGACGATTGGGCCGCGATCGTTGATGCCATCGTCGCCCATAGCCAAGCCAGGTAAGCGCGGAGCTGGACCTTGACACACTATTGGCAATAGTTAAGTAATCGCTTCAGTGTTTAGCTCCGTAAACCATGCAGCGGCGAACCAGCAAGGGAACGAGCAAAGCAGTGTCCTTGACGAAGCATCTCCATCCGCTCGCCTCCTTCTGCTGGAAGCCGCTGATCGCACTATGAAAACGGAACGCCGTTCACATCTGTCGGCAATGAACAGTCGCGCGCTACCACGACCGGCTGCTGCTGCGGCCGTCTGTCGCCCGAGTGATCGAGGAAGCGCAGCCCTATTTGAAACTTTCCCTACAACAACGGTTAAGCCCGATGCTGCACGATACCGCCCAGCTCGACCTGATGTTCCAGGCGCTCGCCGACCCGGCGCGGCGGCACATGGTGGAGCGGCTGTCGTGCGGCCCCGCATCGGTCAGCCAGTTGGCCGAGCCGCTGGCGATGTCGCTGTCGGCGGTCGTCCAGCACCTGAACGTGCTCGAGGCGAGCGGTCTCGTCCGCACCGAAAAGCTCGGCCGGGTGCGCACCTGCCAGCTCGAGCCGAGGGCGCTGAGGACCGCCGAACACTGGATCAACGAACGGCGCCTGGGTTGGGAACAGCGGCTCGACCGGCTCGGCGGCTTTCTTGCAGAAACCAAAGACGAAACCGAAGGAAATTGAGGAGGCCAACATGAGCGAACGCTCCGTCATCCATTCGACCATAGTGCTCGAACGCAGCTACGACGCTTCGCCGGCGAGGGTGTTCGCCGCTTGGTCCGATCCCGCCGCATTGCAGCGCTGGGGCTCGCCCGGCGAGGGTTGGGAAAGCAGCATTGAATGCTTCGAGTTCCAAGTGGGCGGCATTGCGCTCAGCCGTTTCGGACCCAAGGATGGCGAGAGTTATGTGAACGAGACGCGCTACCTCGACATCGTGCGCGACCAGCGCATCGTCTCGGCTGGAGGCATGATCAGCAGCGGCCAGCGATTGTTTGTCGGCCTGCTGACGGTTGAATTCAGTCCAGAAGGCACAGGCTGCCGGCTGCTGATGACCGAGCAAGGCGCCTTTCTTGACGGCCATGATCAGCCCAAAAACCATCAGGCTGGCTGGAGCCAGATGCTCGACAACCTGCGGGTGGAATGCGCGCGAGTGCCCCAGCCTGAGCCAAAGACCAGCAGAATCGGGAGGATATGATGAAACTCTACTGCGGCATCGGTCCGAATTCCTACCGCGTCCGCATCTTCATGGCTGAGAAAGGCATCGACGTTCCTCGGGTTGATGTCGATCTGACAAAAGGCGAGCACAAAACCCCGCAATTCCTTGAGCTCAACTCACTCGGCCAGATTCCCGTGCTCGTGCTCGATGACGGGACGGTGATCACCGAAAGCATCGCCATCTGCCGCTATCTGGAGGCGCTTCATCCAACGCCGGCACTGTTCGGCTCGGACGCGGTCAGCCAAGGCAAGGTCGAGATGTGGAACCGCCGCGCCGAGATCGAGATCTTCGGAGCGATCGGCAGCATTGCGCTGCATTCCGATCCCATGTTTGCGGAGCGGCTTGTGCAGTTCCCGGCTTTCGCCGAAACCCAGCGCGAAGCCGTTCCGGCAAAGTGGGCGTGGCTTGACCGCGAGATCGCCGATGGCCGCCCGTTCATCGCGGGCGACCAGTACTCCGTCGCCGACATCACCGCCGGCGTCGCAGCGTGGCTTGGCGCCTTCTTCGGAGCCGACATCCCGGACTCGCTCGTCAATGTCCATCATTGGCTCGACCGCGTTCAGAAACGTCCAAGCTGGAACGCTTAGGCCGGTGTCTGACATTGTTTCAATGAGATGTGAGGCTCAGCGCCAGCACCTGGATCCAGAGGAGCTTCGCCATGCCTGTCTACTGGCAAAGATGCGACGGCGCAGCTCAGCTTCCGGGCGAGCTAAGCTGCTCGGCTTCCCAGAACTGGTCGAGCCAGATGTTGAGCTTCAGGAAGCCGGCACTGCTGACCGTATAGACGCGCCTTGTCCCTTCCGGCTTGGCGTTGACCAGCCCGGCGTCGAGCAGCACTTTCAGATGCTGCGAAACCGCTGGGCGCGAGACCGGCAACCCGGCGGCCAGTTCGTTGACGGTCTTCGGGCCGCGCCGAAGCTCTTCCAAGAGATAGCGCCGGTTGGGATCGGCAATCGCCATGAAGGCGTCGGAAAACATCATGGCTTATTTGTGAGGCAAAGTTTTCCAAATCTCAACCGTTGGTTTCAGGCTTTCTGCGCGGATCGAGCCGCAAGGCTTCCGGCGTGATCGAGCGCTCGGCCGGTTGCGTCTTGAAGGCGTCGCGGTCTTCGATTGGCACCGGTGCGCGCCGGCTGATGCGCAGCAGCGTATAGCCTGCCAGGCAAAGATGCGCGAGTGCCGTTGCAAGGAACAGGCTTTCCGGACGCATCCAGCCCATCAGGCCGGCGGCCAGCAGCGGCCCGATCATCGTGCCGAAACCATAGAGCAGCAGCAAGCCGCCGGACACTTTGACAAAATCCTCCGCCCGGGCGTGGTCGTTGGCATGGGCCACGGCGATCGAATAAAGCGTGTAGGCAAAGGCCCCGTAGGCAGCGGTGCAGACGATGACGAAGACGCCGGAGCGCGGCTCGAACAGGAACAGCGCGATGGCGAACAGCGCCGCGCCGAATGCCAGGCCCGCCAGCACAAAGCGGCGGTCAGTCTTGTCGGAGAGACGCCCGGCCGGAAGTTGCATGGCGGCGCCGGCGACGACCACCAGGCTCATCATCAGCGCGATCTCCGCCGTGGAAATGCCGATGCGGGCGCCATAGACGGCGCCAAGCGTGCCCCAGGCGCCGTTGGCGACGCCGATCAGAACGCAGGCGATCGCCGACACCGGCGAATTGACATAGAGCCCCTTGACGTCGAGCGAGACGTCCTGCAGCGGCTTGGGATGCGAAGCCGTCGACACTGCGGTCGGAATGAGCGACAGGCAGAACAGGATACCGGTGATCATGAACAGCGAGGCCGACTTCACATCACCGCCGGCAACGATCATCTGGCCGCCCATGATCGAGGCATAGGTGACCATCATGTAAAGGCCGAAGACGGCGCCGCGGTTCTCGTTGGTGGACTTCTCGTTGAGCCAGCTTTCGATGATCATGAAGGCGCCGGCCATGGTGAAGCCGGTGAAGGCGCGCAGCAGGATCCAGATATATTCGTCGATGATCAGGCCGGTGAGCAGTGCGACGATGGCTCCCGATGCCGCAAAGGCGCCAAAAGCGCGTACGTGACCGGCGCGGCGCACCAGGCGCGGCGCAAAGAAGCAGCCGGTGACGAAGCCGCCGGCCCAGGCCGTGCCCATCAGGCCGAGCGATGCGGTCGAGAAACCCTCCAACTGGCCGCGCAGCGGCAACAACAGCCCGTGCAGTCCGGTTGCCGCAAGCAGGAAAGCGGTGCCGCGAAGCAGCGAAAGGATCGGTCGGTAGCTTGCAAACATTTAGCTGATCCGGCTGGAATTTGGGGAGGGTCTGAAGACAGTCGCATTCGAGCTTTTCGGCGGCGGGCGCTTCGGCTCTGGAAACTATCCGCGGCGAAACAGCGCCTCGGCCGCTGATTTGGTGGTGCTCTTAGTCTTGAGTTCGGCTTCGAGCCGGGCGATCTCGTCGCGCAAGATGCCGATCCGCTCGGACAGTTCATCGACGGAAAGCAGCGACAGATCCTGCCCGATCTCATGCGGGCGCGCTTTCTTTTTGGGTTCGTCGTCGAAGATCGCCATCGTCGCTCCTCGCTCATGCGTCAAAATTAAACGGCTACAGCGTCCTTGGCGCGTCCAATCGCACGCCCGGCGCTGCAGTGGCCATTTGCCTGATTTGGCAATCAGCATACATAGGGCAAGGGCATGGATGCAAACAGTCGGCAATAAAACCGGCAAGTCGGCAAGAAGCTGGCGAAGCGAGACGGGAAAAATTCATGGCGAGTGGACAGGACAAGATTCCGGCGAAGATGACGGCCATCGCGATCTCAGAACCCGGCGGACCGCGGGTTCTGAAACCGGAAACGCGCGACGTGCCCGTGCCCGGACCTGGCGAAATCCTGATCCGGGTGCGCGCCGCCGGTATCAACCGGCCGGATGTGCAGCAACGCAAGGGCGTCTACCCGCCGCCGCCTGGTGCGTCGGACCTGCCGGGCCTCGAAGCGTCAGGCGAAGTTGCCGCTCTTGGCGACGAGATATCGCGCTGGCGCGTCGGCGACCGGGTCTGCGCGCTGACGCCCGGCGGCGGCTATGCCGAATACGTCAAGGTCCATGCCGGCAGCGTGCTGCCGCTGCCGGCCGGCTTTACCCACACCGAAGCGGCGGCGGTACCGGAAAACTACTTCACCGTCTGGCATAATGTCTTCGAACGCGGCGCTCTAAAGAGCGGCGAGACGCTGCTCGTGCATGGCGGCTCGTCCGGGATCGGCACCACGGCGATCCAGCTCGCCTCGGCCTTCGGCGCTCATGTCATTACCACTGCCGGCAGCCAGGAGAAGTGTGACGTCTGTCTGAAGCTCGGCGCCGACCGGGCGATCAACTACCGCGAGGAGGACTTCGTCGCGGCGGTCAAGGACGCGACCGGCGGCAAGGGCGCCAACGTCATCCTCGACATGGTCGGCGGCGACTATGTGGTGCGAAACTACGAGGCCGCGGCGGTGGAAGGCCGCATCGTCCAGATCGCCACGCAGAGCGGGGCGGTGGCAAGCACCGACTTCTCGAAGATGATGGCCAAGCGGCTCACCCACACCGGCTCGATGCTGCGGCCGCGCACCGTCAAATTCAAGGCGGCGATCGCCGCAGCGCTGGAGGCGCAGGTGTGGCCGCTGCTCGGCACCCGCAAGGTAGCACCGGTCATGGACATGATCTTTCCGCTCAGGGAAGCGTGGCGGGCGCATGAGCGGATGGAGGACGGCGACCACATCGGCAAGATCGTGCTCGATGTCGGCTGACGGTCGGCAAGCAAGCTGAACAAAACCTTAATTGCGCAATGCAACAAACGCATTGCCGCCATGCAAAAGCGTCTGTTCAACTTTTCATCAACGGTGCCTATTTGAGCGGCATCGAAACGATGGAGGACTACCATGAACCCGATCCGTGCTTTCCGTAACTGGCGCATGTACAATGAAACCGTGCGCGAACTGAACCGCCTGAACGCCCGCGAGCTAAACGACCTCGGCATCAACCGTGGTGACATCGAGAGGATCGCCCGCAAGACGCTTTGATCCGCCAAGCAAGAGCCGAGGCAGGCGGGTTTCCCGCCGCCGGTTCCGAGCCCGCTGGACCCAGTCTGGCGGGTTTTGTCGTTTTTAAGTCCGAGGCTACAGCGGCGGCTGCTATGATGGCCACTATCGAGAACCGAATACAACTCGACCGCAATCTGCGGTTGACTCCGGTTTCAGCGTTGGCATTTTGATCGCGCGGGACTAGGTCAGCGGCAGCGGGCGCTGATCCGGGCCAGTAGCGTGCTGACTCTGAAACAGGCTTGCGCCCATGTTCGACGATCTGACGGACAAGATCTACGAGGCGGCTTTCGTGCCGGAACTTTGGGGGGATGCGCTCGAAGCTGCCGGCAGTCTTTCAGGTTCGGCCACCGGCGCCATCTTCCTGTTCAGTGCCGAATCTCCGGTTCGCGGCAGATTGAGTGACGTTTCTCCGGTTCACGGCAACTCGCTGCGATCCGTGTTTGATGAATTTGTCGCCAGCGACGGCTGGAAATTCTCTGACGCGGTACAGCGTATGTGCAGCATGCAGCCGGCGAGCTTCGTTCAGGTCGAAGATTTCCTGACAGCCGAAGAGGTCGAACGTGATCCGGTACGGATACAGCTGAGAGCGGCCGGTATCGGCGCACATGTTTGTTCGGCAGTCGCCATGCCGAGTGGCGAGCTCGTCACTTTCGTCTTTCAACGGTGGATGAAGGATGGCACCTACGATCGGGCGTCGGTCGATCGGCTGGACCAGCTTCGCCCGCATTTCGCGCGGGCCGGCATGGTCTCGGCGCGATTGGGGTTGGAACAGGCCAGGGCGACCGTCTCGGCACTCGAGACCATCGGGCTGCCGGCCGCGGTCATGGCTGCATCGGGACGCGTGCTGACGGCCAACAGCCTGCTGGAAGAAATGACCGAGATGTTTCTGCCAACCGCCTATGGCGGCATGGCGATCGCCAATGCCTCCGCCAATGCGCTTTTCCAGCGGGCCATTCTCGAGAACCGCAACGATTTCGCGATCCGATCCATTCCTGTTGCTGCGAACGAAAGCCGGCCGGCTCTGGTCATCCATCTTTTGCCGCTGCGCCGCGCCGCACATGATATTTTCTCCGGCGCGGACATCCTGGTTGCGGCGACGGCGGTAAGTGCCAGTTCCGTCGTGCCTTCACCAACCCTCCTCGCGGGCCTGTTCGACCTGACGCCCTCCGAGGCTCGTCTGGCCGCCGCGCTTTCGCAGGGACGACCCTTGAAAGATGCGGCATCCGACTTGAAGATCACCGTGAAGACCGGCCGGACCTATCTCGAACGGATTTTCGCCAAGACCGGGACAAGTCAGCAAAGCCAACTCGTCGCCTTGCTCAAGAGCACAGAACCGCTCAATCGCAGATGACGATCGGCCAAATCGGTGGAAGACCGCCTATTTGTTGCTTCAATGGCCAAGCGCGGCAAAACCAATCGCTATCAAGGCGCCTCCCAGCACGATGTCCACGTGCTTGCGGAAACGGTTGTAGAATTCGCGCATGGCTGGCTGGGAAATAGCCAGGCCGACAAGGCCAAACCAGGCGATTGCAATGGCAAAAACCAGCGCTATCACGGATATCTGGATTGGCCCGCGCGTATTCAAGCTCAGCGCAGAGGATGCAAAAAACAATGCGGTGGCCGGATTTGCCGCCGCCGTGACGAACCCCAGCCGGAAGTACCGAACGATGGGAAGCGGCTTCGGCTCGTCGGCGCCGATCGTGATCGACAGCGCCCGCCGCATCGAATTCCAGCCGATGAAGACCAGCATTGCGCCGTAAAGGCTGGCGGCTATCTGGTGCGCAATGCCCCCCGGCGGCAACGCTGCAGCGCCCGTCGCGACGACCATCGCCAGCGAACTCGCGCCTAGGGCAATGCCGGCGGCGGCCGAAAGTGCTGTGGCACGCGAAGCAGTTAGCCCGGCCTGCGCGACGACAGCAAAATTGGCGCCCGGCAGCATTGCCAGAAGCGCATAGGAAATGGCGAACGGAAACAACCCCGCCGCGACAGCGTGCCCGGTTTCCAACATCGATTAGCCCACATCGGCGGCGGCTTGCCCTCCCAAAGCAGCTCGCCGCTACCGAAGCGAAATGTGGATGAAACATGTTCCCACTAACAGTCGGCAAATGCCGACAGAAGGACGTTTTGTTGCCGGGCTAGCGGCCGCGGCCGCTGAGCGGCTCACCGAAGGCGCGATGCTGACGCCGATAAGGCTGCCTTGACAGGTTCGATATCTCCCCCCATCTCGCGACTACCTTCCAAAAACGTTGCGGAACGGCAACGGAGCGGCTATATAAACCGCGATTTTCCCATTTTGGTGGCTCTAAAACCACCGCCCGCGCGGGAACGCGGGCGAACGAGAAGGATATTTGCAATGGCCAATACGCTGCTGATGCCCAAGGCGACCGCCGTCTGGCTGGTCGACAACACCGCGCTGTCCTTCGAGCAGATCGCGCAGTTCTGCGGACTGCATCCGCTCGAGGTGAAGGCGATCGCCGACGGCGAATCGGCGCAAGGCATCAAGGGCATGGACCCGATCATGACCGGCCAGCTGAGCCGCGACGAGATCGCACGCGCCGAGAAGGATCCGAACCATCGGCTGAAGCTGTCAGACCCCAAGGTGCGGGTGCCGGAATCCAAGCGCAAGGGTCCGCGCTACACGCCGCTGTCGAAGCGCCAGGACCGGCCCAACGCCATCCTCTGGCTGGTGCGTAACCATCCCGAGTTGAAGGACGCGCAGATCGCGCGCCTCGTCGGCACCACCAAGTCGACGATCGACCAGATCCGCGACAGAAAGCACTGGAACTCAGCCAACCTGCAGCCGATGGATCCGGTGACGCTGGGGCTCGCCTCGCAGATCGACCTCGACATGGAAGTCAACCGCGCCTCGCGTGGCCGCGAACAGGCACAGCCGGCCGGCGACACGCTGCTGCCGGCGGCATTGACCGAGCGCCTCGTGCCGGCGCCGGAGAAGCCAAGGGACGAGGATGCGGAACTCGACGCCAACGCCGTCTTCGCCAAGCTCTCGGCGCTGAAGTCGAAGGACGAGGACAAGGACGACGAGGAGGGCTGAGGCGCCTCTTCCTTCTCCCCTTGTGGGAGAAGGTGGATCGGCGCGCAGCGCTGAGACGGAAGAGGGGTGTTGGAAGAAATGAGGCGTCGGCGTTCCCTGGAACACCCCCTCATCCGGCCGCGGAGCCTGTCCTCGGGCTTGCCGGAGGCAAGACCCGTGGGCGGCCACCTTCTCCCACAAGGGGAGAAGGAAGAGGCGCCGCGCCTAGGTTCGCGCGGCCCGGTCCGGCGCCATGCCGTAGTCCTCGCTGCGCTCCACCGCACGGTAAAAATCGGCGAGCTGCTTGCCGCGCTCCGGCTTGAAGACGCGGCCGGCTATCACCACTGAAGCAATGCGGTCGATGCGGAAAGCGCGAAAGTCGTCGCGCATCTCGCACCAGGCGACCAGCGTCCACACCTTGCCCCAGAACCACAGGCCCAATGGCCTGATGTCGCGCACGGTGCTGCGGCCTGCTTCGTCGGAGTAGTCGATGGTCAGCACCTGGCGTTTCTCCACCGCGCGCTCGATCAGGTCGATGGCTTCGCGGGCGGCGTCGCTCACCACCCACATCGGCGTGTGGATCTCGGTGCGGGCGATGCGGTCCTTTTCGGCATCGGGCAGCACGGCGCCGATCTTGACCAGCGCCTCGTCGGCGGCCCGCGCCATGGCAGCGCCGCCAAATGCGCGCACCATGCGGGCGCCGGCGACCAGAGCGACGATCTCGTCACGCGTGAACATCAGCGGCGGAAGGTCGAAACCCTCCCTCATCATGTAGCCGACGCCGGCCTCGCCGTCGATCGGCACGCCCGTCGACTGCAGGTCGGCGATGTCGCGGTAGATGGTTCGCTCGGAAACCTCGAGCCACGTGCCCAGCTTCTGGGCGGTGACCAGGCGGCCACCGCGCAGATGCTGCACGATCTGGAAGAGCCTGTCGGCGCGGCGCATCGTACGGTCCCTCGATGTTGTTTTTAGCCTGTCGTTGTCCCCAAACCGGTTCCAACTTTCGGGCGATGCATTATGGCTCAAGCCCTTCGCGCTTGCGCTGCGCGGCGACGAATGCCGCGCCGAAAGACAACTTCCCTGTTGTCGGCGTCTTTGCATCCAGCACCCGCCAGAACGGTGTGATGTCGCTCAGCGTCATGCCACGTTCCAAATCCTCGTTCGCGGCCTCGGCGACAGTGCGCAGATGATAGCCGATGGTGACCGGACATGTCACTTCGGCGCCATGCTCAATGGCGAGCGCGGCGCGCAACGCGCGGATATCCATGGCCACGCCCTCTGGAATGGAGCGAATGAAATCATCGACCTGCCGAGCCGTCGGCACCAGCATCGGCTGGCCCTCGACGACGTCGCCAACAGTCCGCGGCGTCGGCTTGATACCGTTGATGCCCGGCGTGTTCAGCCTGTCGTTCCAGCTCTTTACCATGCGTCACCTAGACGAAGGGCCCGAAGCTTTTGCAGGGATGAAGGCCATGTCTGCTTCCTGGTACTTTCGAATTATTGCACGCCGCTCCTGACACCATACTGTCAGGAGGCTTCAGCATATTCCCCTTCTGCATACTCCTTGGCGAACAGCGTGCGCATCTCAGCGAGATCGCTGCTTCTCTGGGGATAGAGCGTCTTCAAATAGGCAAGAGCGAAGGTGCCGGGAGCCGAACCCGGCGCGGACACGATGCGACCGTCAGCGACGGCATGGGGCACGTCCTGATAGTTCTGAGCGCCCGGATAGCCCGGTTCCTTTTCGTTGATCCAGTCACGACCATTGCTGGTGTGTTTGGCGTTGCCGAACAGGCCGGCACGCGCCAGTGCCAGCGTGCCCGCGCAGATGCCGCCGACCACACCGCCGCGCGCTGCGACCGCTGTCAGCAGTGCGGAGACGTCAGGCGGAGCATCGACCCACTGGTCGGAGCCGATGACCGCTACGGCGTCGAGATCGGTGTTTTCATCAACCGCGGTGGAGCGGTCGGGCGTCAGCATAAATCCGCTGGCCGAAGTCACCGGTTTGCCGTTCGGCGCCAGCGAAACCGCGCGTGCGCCGAACCATTCGACCGCCGAAGCCGCCAGCAGCCCGTATTCCCAGTCGGCGAAGCGATCGATGAAAAGAACGCCGATAGTTTTCTGTTCGGACATTTGCTGCTCCGTCTTTCGGTCCGCCGGACCTGTTTATCTGGGCGCGTGGCGTCCGCATGCAACCGCTGCTGCGAAAAAATCGCCTCAATGGCCGCGGCGGTGGCGGCAATCATAATTATCCGGCCAACCGATGTCCTTGCGGATGCTCTGCGGCAACCCGTTCATGAAACGCCGGGTGCGGATCTCGTTGCGCATCGTCCGAATCTTGCCGACATAGTGCTGAACGCTACGCAGAATGGTAAAACCGTTCATGGCTGGTCTCCTCTCTTTCGATGGAGACACTATCGCACAGCCCTCCTGACAGCAGTCTGTCAGGAGGCTGAGCGGTCTTTGGTGAGCGTGCCAGGTTTTGCCGGTTCTGATCCGTTTGCCCGAGTGAAGCAGGCTTTCTGGTCGCCGGGATCAAGTCTTTCATCTGCCAACGACGGACCATCGGAATCGGCAGCAGCGACAGGGCCAGGGTTCTGATATCGAAGGAGAAAAATTTTCCAGAGATCAGGGAGATGACAATGAGCCTGCAACTGACAGGAATTCACCATCTGACCGCAATCACGGCCAATGCACCCGGAAACCTTCGTTTCTACACCAGGACCCTGGGCCTGCGACTGGTCAAGAAGACGGTCAATCAGGACGACACGTCGGCCTATCACCTTTTTTATGCCGACGCCGAGGCGACGCCTGGCACCGATCTTACCTTCTTCGATTGGCCGGTCGGACGCGAGCGGCGCGGCACCAACAGCATCGTGCGGACCAGCCTGAGGGTCGCCAGCCCTGAAAGCCTTGTCTGGTGGAAGCAGCACTTGTCCGGCGAGCCCCTCGCGACGGAAGAGACCGTCGCGACGGGAGAGATCGGCGATATCGGCGGCTACCCGTCGCTGGACTTCGAAGACCCGGAAGGCCAGCGCCTGCGTCTCGTCAGCGATGGCGGCAAGGGCGACAGTCACCCCTGGGATCAAAGCCCGGTCCCCATCGAGCACCAGATACGCGGGCTCGGGCCTATCGTCATCAGCGTTCCCAACATCACCAACACTGAAACCCTGCTGACCAAGGTGATGAACATGCGCAAGGCGAGAAACTATGCCTCGCCGGATGGCCAGGGCCAGGTTCACGTCTTCGAGATGGGAGAAGGCGGCCCGGCGGCGGAGCTTCATGTCGCCGTGCAGCCGGGCCTTGCGCCGGCACGGCAGGGCGCCGGTGCGGTCCACCACGTGGCATTCAGGGCGCCGGACCAGGAGATATTGCATCAATGGACGGCGCGGCTGGCCGAGTTCCGCCTGTCGTCAAGCGGTGAGGTCGAGCGATACTACTTCCGCTCGCTCTATTTCCGCGAACCAAACGGCATCTTGTTCGAGATTGCCACCGACGGCCCAGGGTTCACGGCCGACGAGCCGCTGGAAACGCTGGGCGAAAGGCTGGCCTTGCCACCGTTCCTCGAACCGAAACGGGCTGCGATCGAGGCCGGCCTCAAGCCGCTGGCATAGAACCTCTCAGCGTTATGGCGTTCTGGTGCGAGCGGAGCACTTTGACAGCCGCCCGCAACGCTGATCAAAAGCGGCATGTCGAAACTTCTTGCGCTCGTTATCGTCGCCATGATGGTCATTCAGCTGATCAAGCCGCTCGGCTGGCCGGGGCTGAAGCGGCGCAGCGATTTTTGGAAGCTGGCGGTATTGGCGATGGCGGCGATTTCGATAACAGCGGCGCTGGGCCATTGGACGTAGGGATTGGGATGTAGGGCTGGGGACGTAGCGCTGGCAGGCCGCTACGCGAGGCGTGGTTCGTTGGCCAGCACCAAATCGACCAGATGTTCCGCCCAGGCCCGGTAGCCGGCTTCCGAGGCATGAAATCCGTCGGAGGCAAAACCGGCTTCGGCATCGGTGATCGGCAGGCGCGGCGCCGGCACAGCGCCGCGTTCGAGGCAAAGGCGCTCGCCCATCCGGTTCATCTCGGCGGCGCGGATCTCCAGGATTTTTCCGAGCAGCGGCGGCATTGCCGGTGCGCGGGTGAATTCCAGCACCGGCGACCACACCACGCGCGCCTCCGGCCATTTGGCGCGCAGCGCGTAGAGCAGGCCGCCAAAATCGCTTTTGAAGCGTGGCACCGAGTGAAAGTTCTTGGTGTCGTTGGTGCCGACGGCGAGCACGATATGCGGCCACGGATCGGCCGACAGATTGGGCAGCACATGATCGCGGATCTGGCCTGAGGTCGCCGAGTTGAAGCCGGCTGCCCGCCAGCGCACCGCGCGGCCGGTGCGTTTTGAGATCAGCTCGGCCAGTTGCGCGGCGAGCCCGTACTCGGAATTGCCGATGCCGACCGATGCGGCGGAAGAATCGCCAAGCATCAGCAGCGAGATCGCCGGCGCCAGGCCCGAAATCTCGTGCATGACCGGACCTTGCGCCGGCAGCATGCGGCTGGTGCGGCGGCGCACGCCGAGCCCCTGCCAGACATAGACCGGAAAGGCGAGCCAGGTGAGGAGGGCAAGAAAGCGCTGCATCAAAAGCCAGTTAATGGGGGCAAGCGACGTTCGGGCTCAACGCAAGCCGACACCGGCGTCGTTTTTCTGGAGCATTGGAGCAGATGGAACCCGGGCACATGGCCCGGGTTCGGACGAAGATAGAAAAACCGGTCAGGCGGCCTGTTCCAGTTCCGGCTGCCATTTGCCAAGCGCTGCCAGATGGTTCATGTGGGCACGGTGGGCGAAGGCTGCCTGGGCAGCGGCGACGTTGGCCGCCTTGCCGCTCCATGCCTTCTGTGGCGCCGCCTGCAAGGCGCGGCCATAGGAGAAGGTCAGCTTCCATGGATGCGGGCCGATGGCGTTGATGGCGTTGAGGTTGGCGGTCGCCTCCTCATCCGATTGCCCACCGGAGAGAAAGGCGATGCCGCCAATCGCTGCCGGCACCGTCTCGCGGAACAGTTTTATGGTCTTTTCGGCGACTTCCTCGGGGCTGCTGGTGCTGCCGGACTTTTTGCCGGCGAGAACCATGTTCGGCTTCAGAATGGTGCCTTCAAGGACGACGCGGGCGGCGTAGAGCTCGGTGTAGAGTTTCGCCAGCGTTGCCTTGCTGATCTCGTAGCAGGTGCCGATGTCGTGGGCGCCGTCCATCAGCACCTCCGGCTCGACGATCGGCACGATGCCGGCCTCCTGACAGAGCGCCGCATAGCGGGCGAGCGCATGGGCGTTCGAGCCGATCGACGTGGCGGAGGGCACGCCCCTGGCGACGTCGATGTCGATCACCGCACGCCATTTGGCGAAACGGGCGCCGAGCTTGTAATAGTCGGCGAGCCGCTCGCGCAGGCCGTCGAGGCCTTCGGTGATGGTGTCGCCGGGGTACCCGGCCAGCGGCTTGGCGCCGGCATCGACCTTGATGCCTGGAATGGCGCCGGTCGCCTTGATGATGTCGACCAGCGGCGTGCCATCGGCGGCTTTCTGGCGAATGGTCTCGTCATAGAGGATGACGCCGGAGATGTATCTGGTCATCGCCTCCCTGGCGCGGAACATCATCTCGCGATAGTCGCGGCGGCTGTCGGCGGTCGATTCGACGCCGATGACGNCGCCTCCCTGGCGCGGAACATCATCTCGCGATAGTCGCGGCGGCTGTCGGCGGTCGATTCGACGCCGATGACGTCGAAGCGCTTCTTGATGGTGCCGGAACTCTCGTCGGCGGCCAAAAGACCCTTGCCGTCGGCCACCATCGCAGCGGCAATGTCCTCGAGTCGTTCGCTCATTGTGCATCCTCCTGAACCGGTTGTTCCAAACAGTGTGAAAATCCGGGCTAGCAGACCACTAGAGCAAAGCAGGTTCAAGTCGAACCATTCCAAGCGGAAAGCTCGAATCGATTGAAACGCGCAAACGCCCCTGTTCGCCTGTTGCCCAGGGCCTAGGGCCTCAGCGCTTCAGTACGTCGACACCGGGCAACGGCTTGCCCTCCATCCATTCCAGGAAGGCGCCGCCGGCGGTCGAGACATAGGTGAAGTCGTCGGCGACGCCGGCATGGTTGAGGGCGGCCACCGTGTCGCCGCCACCTGCCACCGAGATCAATTTGCCGACCTTGGTGCGGGCCGCGGCGTGCCTGGCCGCCGCCACCGTCGCCCGGTCGAACGGCTCGATCTCGAAGGCGCCGAGCGGGCCGTTCCAGACCAGCGTCGCGGCGCGGTCGATCCAGTCGGCAACGGTCTTCACGGTGTTTTCGCCGACATCGAGGATCATGGCGTCGGCCGGCACCTCTGATATGGCGACGGTTTCGCTGGCGGCGCCCGCCTTGAATTCCCTGGCGACGACACCGTCGACGGGCAGGATGACGGCGCAGCCGGCTTCGGCCGCCTCGATCATGATCTGCTTGGCGGTGTTGGCGAGATCATGCTCGCACAGCGATTTTCCGACGGCGGTGCCGCGCGCGGCGAGGAAGGTGTTGGCCATGCCGCCGCCGATGACCAGCGCGTCGACCTTCTTCACCAGATTCATCAGGAGGTCGATCTTGCTCGAGACCTTGGCGCCGCCGACGATGGCGACGACAGGGCGGACGGGATTGCCGAGGCCCTTTTCCAGCGCGTCGAGCTCGGCTTGCATGGTACGGCCGGCGAAGGCCGGCAGCAGGTGCGCAAGCCCTTCCGTCGACGAATGGGCGCGGTGGGCGGCGGAAAAGGCGTCGTTGACGAAGATGTCGCCATTTGCGGCGAGCTTTTCGGTGAAGGCCGGGTCGTTCTTCTCCTCGGCCTTGTAGAAGCGGGTGTTTTCGAGCAGCAGCACGTCGCCGTTGTTCATGGCGGCGACGGCGCTCGCGGCCTTGTCGCCGATGCAATCGGCCGCGAAGCCGACAGGGCGGCCAAGCACCTCCGCGGCCGGCATGGCGATCGGCTCAAGCGAGAATTCGGGCGAAGGTCCATCCTTGGGCCGGCCGAAATGGGCAAGCAGGATGACCTTGGCGCCCTTGCCGGAAAGCTCGGCGATGGTCGGCGCGATGCGCTCGATGCGGGTGGCGTCGGTGACCTTGCCGTCGGCGACGGGAACGTTGAGGTCGACGCGCACCAGCACGCGCTTGCCGTCGATATTGCCGATGTCGTCAAGTGTCTTAAAGCCGGCCATGCTGTTCCCTTTCGCGAAAAATCGCGGGGACCTTACCCCGCATCAACGACGATGCAAGACCTGCATGGGAGTTCACGGAAAATATGATCCACGCCTCGGTCGCAAGCAGTCAGCCCTCGCCGGTTGTTTTTTTCATCACTGGCTGTGGAGCCGGTTCCGCGTCGTCCGGCGCCTCGGCACCCGGCCTTTTGGTCCGCTTGCGCCAATTGCGAACAAAGCCAACGATGCGGTCGGCGATTTCGCCGGCACTCAGGAACACCGGCACCCGCGCCACCGGCGCGGTCGGCTCGAGGGAAAGACCGAGACCGGTGATCCTGCCCTTGTCGTCGACGTCGCGGACGATCAGCTCGATCGGACCAATCAGCACGCGGTCGGCATATTCGGCATGGCCGCCGAGCCGCGCCGTCACCAGGTCGCCGACGGTCAGCTTGTGTTCCTCCTCGGTCAGGCCCGGCGCGTAAGCGGCTTCCAGTTCTGCGGCGGAGCGTGCCGGATCGACGGCGAAGGCGCCGAAGAAGTCGGCATCCTCGGGATCGACCACGGCGCGGCTGGCGAACAGCTTGTCGAGCAGGGCCGGATAGCGATCCGGCACGAAGATGTAGACATGGTCGCCGGCGGCGAGCCTGCCCATGTCCTGGAAGCGCATCGAGCGGCCGTCGCGCAGCACGAGCGACGGCCGCGCCCAGCGCGGAATGCGCTCGCCGCGCGCCACCGGGCTGCCTGGTGCCACGCGGTAGGCGAGCAGTTCGTGATGGGCGGAGCCAGGCAGTTCGAGCTCGACCTTGTCCAACGGACCCAGCCGGGCGGGCACGATCAGACCGAGCCGGCGCGCCAGCGGTCCGACGGTCCATCCCTGGATGACCAGCGATACCAACACCACGATGAAGGCGGTGTTGAAGATGAGGCGGCCATTCTCAAGACCGCCAAGCAGTGGCGTGATGGCGAGCAGGATCGACACGGCGCCACGCAGACCCACCCATGAGACGAAGGCGACTTCCGGGCGCGGCAGACGAAACGGCATCAGGCAAAGCCAGACGGCGATCGGCCGCGCCACGAATATCAGGAACAGGCCCAGCAGCACCGCCGGCAGCAGGATCGCCGGAAATTGCGAGGGCGTCGCGAACAGGCCGAGGATCAGGAACATGATGATCTGCGCCAGCCACGACATGCCGTCCTGGAAGCGCTTGAGGATGGTGACGGCGCGGATGTCGGAATTGCCGGCAATGAGGCCGGCGAGATAGACCGCCAGAAAGCCGGAGCCGCCAATGGCGCCGGCGGCGGCGAACACCATCAGCGACAGCGTCAGCACGAAGATCGGCAGCAGCCCGTGGTCGAGATTGAGCCGGTCGACGAGGCGAACGATGGCGAGGCCGCCGAAAATGCCGACGACGGCGCCAAGCCCCATGTTGAGAAGGAAGCCGAGGACGAGGTCGGTAACCAGCACCCTGGCCTCGGGGCTGGCGTTGGCGGCGATGATCTCGACCAGGCTTATGGTCAGGAAGATGGCGATCGGGTCATTGGTGCCGGATTCCACCTCGAGCGTGGAACGCACGCGTTCGCGCAAATTGATCTCGCCGGCGCGCAACAGGAAGAACACCGCTGCCGCGTCGGTCGAGGCGACAGCGGCCCCGAGCAGGAAGGATTCCAGCCAGCTAAGATCGAGCAGATAATGGGCGACGGCGCCGAACAGGCCGGTGGTCAAAAGGACGCCGACGGTCGCCAGCGACAGCGCCGGTCCGGCCGCCTGCCGCAGGGCGTTGAGCGGTGTGCCGAAGCCGGAATCGAACAGGATCACCGCCAACGCCAGTGAGCCGGCAAAATAAGCCAGCCGCGCATTGTCGAACTGGATGCCGAGGCCGTCGGTTCCAGTGGCCAGGCCAATGCAGAGAAACAGCAGCAAGAGAGGGGCGCCGAAGCGGAAGGCGATCAGGCTCGAAAACGCGGCGGCGACGACGAGCGCGGCACCGACCAGCGTCACGAGATAGATCGCATGCTCCATCCGCCAATTGCCCCTCGAATTCGTGTCCCTCTCGCTTTACGGGAGAGTGAGGCGAAGACATGACCGGTGCAAGGCGTTAGGGTGGTTTTTTGCCCTATGCCGCTGATTTTCGAGTGTTTTGGCGCTCAAGGCGCGGGTCTTGCCAAACAAACCCTTAGAGCGTCGTTGCGCATTCAAAAGGGCGCTGGGCGCTCTCATGAAAACGCCCGGACAGGCCGGGCGTTTTCATGTCGCGAGAGGATGGTTCCGCGATCAGGCGATGGTCTTGCCGAAGGCGACTGATGTGTCGGCCATGCGGTTGGAAAAACCCCATTCATTGTCGTACCAGGACAGCACCGAAACGAAGTTGCCGTCCATGACCTTGGTCTGGTCGAGCGCCATGATCGAGGAATGCGGATCGTGGTTGAAGTCGATCGACACGTTCGGGTGACTGGTGACGGCGAGAACGCCCTTCAACTTGCCGTTGGAGGCGGCGATCACCGCCTCGTTGATTTCCTGCACCGTGGTCGAACGCTTGGCGATGAACTTGAAGTCGACAACCGAGACGTTCGGGGTCGGCACGCGAATGGAGATCCCATCGAGCTTGCCCTTGAGATCGGGCAGCACCAGGCCGATCGCCTTGGCCGCGCCGGTCGAGGTCGGGATCTGCGACAGCGCCGCGGCGCGGGCGCGGTAGAGATCCTTGTGCATGGTGTCCAATGTCGGCTGGTCGCCGGTGTAGGAGTGGATCGTCGTCATCATGCCCTTCTCGATGCCGACGGCCTCATGCAGCACGGCTGCCAGCGGTGCCAGGCAGTTGGTGGTGCAGGAGGCATTCGAGATGACAATGTGGTCCTTGGTCAGCTTGTCATGGTTGATGCCATAGACGACGGTGAGGTCGGCGCCCTCGGCCGGCGCCGAGACGAGGACGCGCTTGGCGCCGGCGGCGAGGTGCGCGGCGGCCTTGTCGCGTGCGGTGAAGATGCCGGTGCATTCGAGCGCAATATCGATGCCGAGTTCCTTCCACGGCAGCTGCGTCGGGTCCTTGATCGCGGTGACCTTGAATTTTTCGCTGCCGACGGTGATCTGGTCACCGTCGACAGTCACTTCATGCGGAAAGCGGCCATGCACGCTGTCGTAGCGCAGCAGATGCGCATTGGTCTCGACCGGGCCGAGGTCGTTGACGGCGACGACATCGATGTCCTTGCGGCCGGATTCGTGGATGGCGCGCAGGATGTTGCGGCCGATGCGGCCGAATCCGTTGATGGCAACTCTGACGGTCATTTTTCTCTCCCTGGGAGTTGGAGGCCGAAGATCAAGTCCGCAGCTTCATAACGGCGGGCTGGCAAAGAATCCAGCCGTCGATGGGTTGGATTTAAGTCCATTAGGTCGCGGCTGCCGGCGAAACCGCCATGTGCGCTTCGCCGGAGACCAGCACATTCACTCGCCGTGCAGGCGGGCTTCCGCCGCCTTCACCGTCGCTTCGGCGGTGATGCCGAAATGCGGATAGAGCTGCTCGATCGTGCCAGAGGCGCCGAAGCCGGTCATGCCGATGAAGATGCCGTCGATGCCGATGAAATGATCCCAGCCCTGGCGGATGCCGGCTTCGATGGCGATCTTGACCGGCGCGTTGCCGATCGTCTTCTTGCGGTAATCAGCATTTTGCTTGTCGAACAATTCGAAGCAGGGCACAGAGACGACGCGGGTCGGATGGCCGTGCTTCTCCAGCGCCTCGCGCGCCGCCAGCGCAATCTCGACCTCGGAGCCCGAAGCGAAGATCGTCACCGCCGCATCGCCACTGGCGGCGGCCAGCTCATAGGCGCCCTGGCGGCTGAGATTTTCCGCAACGAAGTCGTTGCGCACCGTAGCCAGGTTCTGCCGGGTCAGCGCCAGCGTCGAAGGCGTCTTTTCCTGTTCGATGGCCAATTGCCAGCATTCGGCGGTCTCGACCGCGTCGGCCGGGCGGAAGACATTGTGGTTCGGAATGGCGCGCAGTGCGGCCAGATGCTCGACCGGCTGATGGGTGGGGCCGTCTTCGCCGAGACCGATGGAATCGTGGGTCATGACGAAGATCGAGCGGATGCCCATCAGCGAGGCAAGCCGCATCGACGGACGGGCGTAGTCGGAAAAGCACATGAACGTGCCGCCATAGGCGATGAGGCCGCCATGCAGCGTCAGTCCGTTGAGCGCGGCGGCCATACCGTGCTCGCGGATGCCGTAGTGAACGTAGCGCTGGCCGTAATCGTCTGCCGTGATGTTCTTGGTCTGGCTGGTCTTGGTGTTGTTGGAGCCGGTCAGGTCGGCCGAGCCGCCGATGGTTTCCGGCACGGCGCCGTTGATGATCTCGAGCGCCATTTCCGACGATTTGCGGGTAGCGACCTTCGGTTTGTCCGTGCTGAGCTTCTTCTTGTAGTCGGTGATGACGGAGTCGAAATTAGCCGGCAGCGTGCCACTGATGCGGCGCTCGAATTCGCTGAGCAATTGCGTGTCGGCCCTGGCAAGGCGGCCTTCCCAGTCGGTGCGTGCCTTGACGCCGGTCTTGCCGGCGTCGCGCCAGGCATCGAGGATATCGGCAGGAACTTCGAAGGGCGGATAATCCCAGCCGAAGAATTTTCTCGCGCCGGCGATTTCCTCGGCGCCGAGCGGCGAACCGTGCGCCTTGTTGGTGCCGGCCTTGGTCGGCGCGCCGAAGCCGATCGTCGTCTTGCAGGCGATCATCGTCGGTTTGTCGGAATGGCGCGCCGCCTCGATGGCATAGGCGATCGCTTCCGGATCCTGGCCGTCGATGTGGCTGGCGTTCCAGCCGGACGCCTGGAAGCGGGCGACCTGATCGGTGTTGTCGGCCAGCGAAACCGGGCCGTCGATCGAGATGTTGTTGTTGTCCCAAAAGACGATCAGCTTGTTCAGCTTGAGATGTCCGGCAAGCGCGATGGCTTCCTGGGAAACGCCCTCCATCAGGCAGCCGTCACCGGCCAGCACATAGGTGTAGTGGTCGACGAGGTCGTTGCCGAAGGCGGCATTCATGATGCGCTCGCCGAGCGCGAAGCCGACCGAATTGGCAAGGCCCTGGCCGAGCGGGCCGGTCGTCGTCTCGATGCCGGCGGCATGGCCATATTCGGGATGGCCTGCCGTCCTCGACCCCACCTGGCGGAAATGCTTGATCTGGTCGAGGGTGATGTCCTCGTAGCCGGTCAGATAGAGCAGCGAATAAAGCAGCATCGAACCGTGGCCGGCCGACAGGATGAAGCGGTCGCGATCGGGCCAATGCGGGTTCTTCGCATCGTATTTCAGGAAACGCGTGAACAGCACCGTGGCGATGTCGGCGCAGCCCATGGGCAGGCCCGGGTGGCCGGACTGGGCCTTCTCGACGGCGTCCATGGAAAGAAAACGGATCGCATTGGCCATCCGGTCATGTTGTTCGCGCGAGGTCATGCTTCCTCCAATGTGGGGGGTCGGGGCCTTGGAAGAGCCCTGGAAAGGGGTGCGCGACACATAGCAGGCGCGGCTTTTTAGTCAACAAACCGGCGCACTTTTGCCGATCTTGTTGGTCAGTAAACCGGCGTTTTGCCGGTCTTGCGATGGCGCCAGGAGGGCTTTGGTGACCTAAATTAGCGTTAGCAGGGGACAGTCGCGAGAGCTTTATTGACGTTGGCTTCACACGGCGCGTAATGTTTCAGACATAACGCATTCTGAACGTGGATGATTCGGTGATGGGCAGGGCGCAGGACGAAAGCCATGACCGGGGAAACGACACTCAAGGAAGTCATCGCCAGGCTGGGTAAGGCCATCGAGGGGCTGGAAAACGCCGTCGCGGCCAAGCTCGAGCACGAGCGCGACTATACGGAAGCCGAGGCGGAGGTGCAGCGCATGAACGCCGACCGCTCGCGGCTGGCGCAGGAACTCGACAATTCCGAAGCGCGCGCCGAACGGCTGGAAGACGCCAACAAGGAAGTGTCGCGTCGGCTGGTGACCGCCATGGAAACCATCCGCGCCGTGTTGGATAGATAGGGGCTGGCCCAATGGCACAAGTCACGGTTTCCATCGATGGCAAGCAGTATCGCATGGCTTGCGACGAGGGCCAGGAAGAGCATCTGATCGACCTTGCCGAACGCTTCGACCGCTATGTCTCGCATCTGAAAGACTCATTCGGCGAGATCGGCGACCAGCGGCTGACGGTGATGGCCGGCATCATGGTCATGGACGAGCTTTCGGAACTGCAAAAACGCGTGAAGGGCATGGAAAGCGAAGTGCTGACGCTGCGCAAGACGCGTGACGATGCGCTGACCAAGGCCGACAAGAACGATTCCGTGCTGACCCAGGCGCTTGGCGCGCTCGCCCAGCGGATGGAAGATCTGGCGACGACGCTGGCGGTGAACAAGGCCTAGACTTCCACTGCCATCGCGCCCCTGTTGCAACGGCATCAATGGGCGGGAAATGCTGCTGTTTACGACAAAAGGCGAAAAAGTTGTCGTCGCCGGCCCCGGTGCCGGTGCAACAGGCGTATGAAGGATGACGCCGCAGTGGTAAAAAGGCGGAAGCAGGGCCGGTGGATGGTCCATGCCGGCTGCAATCACAGGGTAGGGACGCATCATGAGCCTTCGTATCAACGACACCGCGCCGGATTTCACGGCCGAAACCACGCAAGGGACGATTAACTTCCACGAATGGATCGGTGACGGCTGGGCGGTGCTTTTCAGCCATCCGAAGAATTTCACGCCGGTCTGCACGACCGAGCTCGGCACGATGGCCGGGCTGGAAGGCGAGTTCAAGAAGCGCAACGTCAAGATCATCGGCATTTCCGTCGATCCGGTCGAGAGCCATGGCAAATGGCGGGAAGATATCAAGAAGGCGACCGGCCAATCGGTGAACTACCCGTTGATCGGCGACAAGGACCTCAAGGTCGCCAAGCTCTACGAGATGCTGCCGGCGGGAGCCGGCGAAACCTCGGAAGGCCGCACGCCCGCCGACAACGCTACGGTGCGTTCAGTTTATGTCATCGGCCCAGACAAGAAGATCAAGCTGGTTCTCACCTATCCGATGACCACCGGCCGTAACTTCGATGAGATCCTGCGTGCGATCGATTCCATACAGTTGACCGCCAAGCACCAGGTGGCGACGCCGGCGAACTGGAAGCAGGGCGAGGACGTCATCATCACCGCCGCCGTTTCCAACGAGGATGCGGTCAAGCGTTTCGGCGCCTTCGAGACGATCCTGCCGTATCTCCGCAAGACCAAGCAGCCCTCCGCCTGAGAAGGCGGCACGGAAGGATTTTTGGCCTTTTTGCCTCGGCGAAGCATGCGGTGCTTGACGGCGTGGCGCTGGCGAATGACCATGCTCTTCTTTTACTCCGGCAGGGAAAACCATTCCTGCCGGGTGGGAGTTGAGGGAGCCGGGATTGGACGCATCATCGGCCAAGCTGCAGGTGGCAGGCTTTTACGACAAGCCGAGCGGGTCCATCCAGTATGTCGTTGCCGACCCGCAGACGCGACGATGCGCAATCATCGATCCGGTCCTGGATTTCGACGAGAAGTCCGGCAGCACTGCCACGAAAAATGCCGACGCCCTGCTCGACTTCATTAGAGATCAACGGCTGGTTGTCGAATGGATCCTCGACACCCACCCGCATGCCGACCATTTCTCGGCGGCACACTATCTCAGCACGAAGACAGGAGCGCCGACGGCGATCGGCGAGAAGGTCGTCGACGTCCAGAAACTGTGGAAGGCAATCTACAACTGGCCGGGGTTTCCTGCTGACGGATCCCAGTGGAACAGGCTGTTTGCCGACGGCGAGACCTTTTCGGTCGGCGGCGTTCCGGCAAAGGTGCTTTTTTCGCCGGGCCACACGCTGGCCTCGATCACCTATGTGATCGGCGACGCCGCTTTCATCCATGATACGCTGTTCATGCCGGACAGCGGCACGGCGAGAGCGGACTTTCCCGGCGGCAGTGCCGCGCAACTCTGGCGCTCGATCCAAAATATCCTCGCGCTGCCGGACGAGACACGTCTGTTCGTCGGTCATGACTACCAGGCGGAGGGGCGCGAGCCCTTGTGGGAGAGCACGGTCGCGGAACAAAAATCCAAGAACACCCATGTTGCCGCTTGCAGGACCGAGGCCGATTTCGTTGCGTTGCGCGAGGCGCGCGACAGGACGCTGCCGATGCCGAGGCTGATCCTGCACGCGCTGCAGGTCAACATGAATGGCGGGCGGTTGCCGGAACCGGAATCCAACGGCCGCCGCTATTTGAAATTTCCGCTCGATTGCCTTTGAGGAGTCGTTGGCAGACGGAACTTCGCATTCCGGAAGCCAGCGCCGCCCCTCATTGTCCTGCCCGTCCTCCCCAGCAGCTGCGCTGCAGCTGCGGAGGGTGGACCGGACATTTCTCTCCGTATAGTGACGGGGAGAAAGACGCTTTCACTGACGATTTCGCTAATGTTCGACGTTGCAACAAAGAGTGCCGGCGGTGCGATCTGCCGCTTCTCCCCGCCACTATACGGGGAGAAGGTACCCATCTATCAACTGGACACCGGCAGCCGGATGAGGGGCAGCGCAGACGCCAGCCAGTCTAGCTTCAGGGTTTTGTTCGGCGGACTAAATGTTCATACGTGATTTGCCAACGGTCGCTCTCGGAAGATCTTTCCTCGCCGATCCAATGGAAGCTGCTGGCGGTGATCTCGGTGAAACGCCATCGAGTTTTCAGACCGCGCGAATCAGTGCCGAGTTGGACAATGTCCTTACCCTCGGCCCGCCCGATCTGGCGCGAGTGATCTCGGTTGAGCGGGTCATTCCATATGATGTGCCAGCCATCGATCCCAGGATCGAAGATGCGCAAAGTCGTGCCATACATCGTGGATGGCGCAGGGCGCTTGGGCCTGATCCAGACGTCCTGAATCGCGCGGCCTTCGAGCACCCAGCCAAAATGGCATTCTCCATCCCATTTCTGGATTGTGCCGTCGTCGCGGTAGTGGACCGTGTCCATTTCCCAGCTTCCAATTAGCCATCCATACAGGTTCATGTCTTTCGCTCGGTCGGCTGGGGGACCGTCGGATCCGAGAGCGGTGAGAAACGGAGAAATCGTCATCGTCATACTGCCTTTGGTTTCCAAGTAGGCGAGCTCAACTGCCCAGCGAAGCCCCGACGGCCCGTTGTCGCGCCCGCTTGCCGCAAGCGCCGCCTCGTGAAATTTCGCGACGGAAGCCGTGTCGGCGCCGGAACATTGCCGCCACAATTTGCAGCGTTGCGGTTTCCAGGGCTTGGGGAAAATTGCTATAATGCCGCTATGAGCCGGCCAGGCTGATCACACCGATGATTGAGCGGTTTATGGCGACGGATCGGCGCGGCGGAACCGGCAACCCAGCTGGAATATGACACCAAGGGACAGTTCCCGGCAGTCGGTGGACCATAAAAAGGCGGCGCCAGTTACCTGACGCCGCCGTTATTTGTTTCCGTCGGAAGGTTTTACGCCGCCGGCTGCGCCTCGATGGTGCGCAGCGCCTGCATCTGGCGCTTGGCTGCGGCCTTGACCGCGTCCTGCACCTTCTCGAAGGCGCGCACCTCGATCTGGCGCACGCGCTCGCGGCTGATGTCGAACTCGGCCGACAGCTCTTCCAGCGTCAGCGGCTCCTCGGCCAGGCGGCGCGCCTCGAAGATGCGCCGCTCGCGCTCGTTGAGCACGGCAAGAGCGCCGGACAGCATGCCGCGCCGGTTTTCCAACTCGTCCTGCTCGATCAGCGCCTCTTCCTGGCTTTCGTGGTCATCGACCAGCCAGTCCTGCCACTCACCGGACTCGCCTTCGCTTGCCCGGATCGGCGCGTTGAGCGAGGCGTCGCCCGACAGGCGGCGGTTCATCGACACCACTTCCGCTTCCGACACGTTGAGGCGGGTGGCGATCTCGGCGATCTGCTCGGGCTTCAAGTCGCCGTCGTCGAGCGCCTGGATCTTGCCCTTCACCTTGCGCAGGTTGAAGAACAGGCGCTTCTGGTTGGCGGTGGTGCCCATTTTGACCAGGCTCCACGAGCGCAGGATGTATTCCTGGATCGAGGCCTTGATCCACCACATGGCGTAGGTGGCGAGCCGGAAGCCGCGCTCCGGTTCGAATTTCTTGACGGCCTGCATCAGGCCGACATTGCCTTCCGAGATCACTTCGCCGATCGGCAGGCCGTAGCCGCGATAGCCCATGGCGATCTTGGCGACGAGCCGAAGGTGGCTGGTGACGAGCTTGTGCGCAGCCGTGGTGTCCTCATGCTCAGCGTAACGCTTGGCGAGCATGTACTCTTCCTGCGGCTGAAGCATCGGAAAGCGACGGATTTCTTCCAGGTAGCGGCTGAGGCCGCCTTCGCCGGAAACGATACTGGGTAGTGACTGGGCCATGATAGCGCCCCTCTCTCTTGGAGTGGTGCCCCCTAACGCGGCGGGCATATGTCACGAACGCCAAAAGGCTCGTTCGCGACAGCGGATGTATACAGGAACAAAACCAGAAAGGACAGCATTTGGTTCAACACGAAACAGTGTGTCACGCCAAAGTGAACAACGCGGGTCAGGTTTTTGCCGATCTGGTTTTGAATGGATGAAGCTGGTTCAGAGTCTGCGGAAGCCGTCCACGAGTTCCTCCATGTCGCTCGGTAGCGGCGCCTCGAACCTCATCGGTAAATGGGTAGTCGGATGCCGAAATTCAAGGAGGCGGGCATGCAATGCCTGTCGCGGAAAGGCCTTCACCTGGCCTTTCAGCGGCTCGGGCAGCCGGTTCGCCTTGGTGCGAAAGGCCTGGCCGTAATCCGGATCGCCGACGACCGGATGGCCGATATGAGCCATGTGGACGCGGATCTGATGGGTGCGGCCGGTCTCGAGCCGGCATTCGACCAGGCTCGCCGTGGCAAACTCCTTTTGCTGCTCGCCAAAGCGCTCGACCACCGTGAAATGGGTGACGGCGTGGCGGGCATCGTCGCGGCCCTCCGGCACCACGGCACGGCGCACGCGGTCGGCGGCGCGGCCAAGCGGCTCGTCGACCGTGCCTGTCGGTCTCATCGGAATGCCCCAGACCAGCGCCAGATAGGCGCGTTTGAGATCGCCGGTCAGGCCATGGTCGGCAAACGCCTCCGACAATGATTTGTGGGCGCGGTCGGTCTTGGCCACGACCATGACGCCGCTGGTCTCCTTGTCCAGGCGGTGGACGATGCCCGGCCGCCGCACACCGCCGATGCCGGAAAGACTGTCGCCGCAATGGTGGATCAGCGCGTTGACCAGCGTGCCGGTCCAGTTGCCGGCGCCGGGATGGACGACCAGCCCCGGAGGCTTGTCGATGACGATCAATTCATTGTCTTCATAGAGGACGTCGAGCGGGATGTTCTCGCCTTGCGGCTCCGCCGGCTCCGGCTCCGGCATGTCGACCGATACGCGGTCACCGGCTGCCATCTTGCGTTTGGTCTCGATGACCGGCTGGCCGCCGACCTTGACGGCGCCCTGCCGGATCAGCATCTGCACCCGGCTGCGCGACATGTCCGGGCCGAGCTTGCCCGCCAGCCATTGGTCGAGCCGCTGGCCCGCCGCATCGGGGCCTGCTTCCAGCACGACCGATCCGTCTGGCGATCCCCCATTTGGCGATCCGCCCGTCAATCCATCCTCTATCAATATCGGGGTCTCTTCGTTATGAGCGCTCATCGAAAATCGTTCCGGAATGGTTTGCCATGGCTGCTGCCGATGAAGACGAGGAAAAGCCGCTCGACCCCGAAGTCGAAAAGGTGCGCAAGAAGCTCGTCCGCTTCGTCGCTATCAATCTCGGCTTGCTGTTCCTCGCCCTTATGGTGGTGATTGCAGCCCTTGTCTACAAAACGCGCACCGCGCCACCGGCAGACCCGTCCCTTGCCGGCGACATCCACGTGCCATCAGGCGAGCCGCTGACCGGCGACATCGTGCTGCCGGTCGGCGCCAAGGTCATCAGCCAGTCGCTTTCCGGCGACCGCGTCTCCATCGATGCGGAGCTTGCCGACGGCAGCCGCGCCATTTTTGTCTACGACATCACTGAGCGCCGCATCATCGGTCGCTTTTCGATCCGCAACAAATGATTGGTTTCGCCGAAAATCGCCGCGTCGCCACCGTCGCGCTTGTCGTCGCAAATTACGATGAGGCGATCGCCTGGTATGTCGACAGGCTGGGCTTTTTGCTCACCGAGGACGTCGATCTCGGCGGCGGCAAGCGCTGGGTCACGGTGGCGCCGGCGAACGGACAAGGCGCGCAACTGCTGCTGGCCGAAGCGTCGGACGATATGCAAGCAAGCCGCATCGGCAACCAGACCGGCGGCCGCGTCTTTCTGATCCTCGAGACCGACGATTTTGTCCGCGACCACGCGGCAATGCTCGAAAAGGGCGTTGAATTCCGTGAGGCGCCCCGCGTTGAGCCCTATGGCACTGTGGCGGTTTTCGCCGATCTCCATGGAAATCTCTGGGACTTGATCGAGCCAAAACGATAGGCCTGCAACGGATATTTCCCCGACATCATTGACTGCCAGAAGCCCAGTTGCTTTTTCCCGGCCGTCAGCCTATATCGCCGGTTCTTGAACGCGCCCATCGTCTAGCGGTCAGGACACCGCCCTCTCACGGCGGGAACAGGGGTTCGATTCCCCTTGGGCGTACCAGCAAAATCAAGCACTTAAGCCTCACCGGGCCGATTTCATCGAATATCCACCGAATAAACCCCCGCGAATTTCAGCGAACAGATTGGCGCGAGCCGGAACCGCCTTGTTAGGAATGGGGCCCATGTGGGAAGGCGGGCATCACGTTTTATTCAGTGTGAGCCACCATTAGGAATCGCTCAGGTTGTGTTACCTTGCGTAACTCGAATCATGGGTTGCTGAACCTCTCGAAACCGGCCACCCTTTTTATCTAAAGGATCAATAGTTTAATAGCAAAATCGCCACGACTGCCGGCCACCCCTAGACAGCTTCGCCTTGACCTTGGAATCGAGGTGGAGCGAGACGTAAACGGCATTGAGATGGGCGTGCTCGAAAATGGCATGACCTATCTCACGCAACGAGGACTTTCCGCAATCTGCGGCGCGGCCCGTTCCACGATCCAGGAAATCTCCAAAGAATGGGAAGGCAACTTCGGTCTCGACCTTCAGCGCGGGCGGTCGCTCTATTTCTCCGACTATCTGAGGCAAGCTGGTTATGACGATCCGACCCTCTATATGGAAATAGAGCACAACGGAACAACTCACTATGCCTACCCTGAGGTCGTCTGTATGGCCTTCATCGAGTTCTTTGCCTTCGAGGCTCAAAGAACGAATGACACCGCGCAACGCAACTTCCGCAAACTTGCCCGGTATGGCCTCAACCGGTTCATCTACGATGCCCTTGGATATAAGCCGACCGACAAGTGGGTCTATTTCAATGACCGCGTGACCATCCTGCAAGACAGTTCGCCCGATGGCTACTTCATCGTTTTCAAGGAAACTACGGGTATGGTGGTCGATCTCATCCGCGCCGGCCTGCCGGTCAATGACAAGACCATCCCGGATATTAGCGTTGGCAAGTGCTGGAGCAAGCATTGGGAAGACAGCGGCCTCAGCGAAGACCACGATGATCGCATCAAGTTCGAGCACAACTACCCCAACTACTACCCGCAATCAGCCAGCAACCCGCAGCTGCCGTGGGCATATCCCGATAGCGCGCTACCCGAATTCAGACGGTGGTTTAGGCACGAATATCTGCCGACCAAATACCCCGCCTACATCCTGAAAAAGGCAAGCGTCTTGTCTGGCGGGATGGACGATGCAGAGCAGATCGCGGCGTTGTATGAGCCGAAAAAGATCGCGGGTAGAAAGTAGCCGCTACTTCTCCGCCCGCCTTTGGCTTGTCCTTAGGCGGCGGTGACTTCGCCACCTTCTTCCATGCGCGGTCAAAGGGCCCGCTCTCAAAGCATAAAAAGCCCGCCACCGTGAGGCAGCGGGCTTCTGGTGTGGCGGGTTTAGTGCTTGTCTCTGCCGTCGCGATCGTTCCAAAGACGCTCCGCTTCTGCCCATGTGCCAGCAGGCGGCCCCTGTGCGCCGCAGCGCTTGCACTTGACGTGATAGTCGTCGCCGTCGAAATGCTCGACTGGAGCTCGCGGCTTTTGTCGAATGGGCATTCGCGGAGGCGGGTTGGCATCAGGTTGGTTTCCGTTCAATCTCGATCGGGTGCGGTGCTCATATTCCCTGTTCCCTCTTCCAGTCCATCTCGTTTTTGCTGACACCGGGTTCTGACAAAATCCCTGATCAATTGGCGATCTTCGCCTCGGGCGCACATCTCTCTGACAGTGGAGATGATCGCAATAAATTCTATCCTCAATCGGTGCGCCTCTTCCGGCGGCAGCTGCAGCAGCAATGCGTCGAGACTTTTTTGCCCGTAGATGGGATCGCGTCAGCGACAGNGATGATCGCAATAAATTCTATCCTCAATCGGTGCGCCTCTTCCGGCGGCAGCTGCAGCAGCAATGCGTCGAGACTTTCTTTGCCCGTAGATGGGATCGCGCCAGCGTCTAACTCGCCGGCTGTGTCTTTGGCGAAGCTGGACAAGTTGTCCACTTTCGTGTGAACGAGCGCGATCGTTGAAGCGGCAGCCAAGGCCGCCGCGGTTGCCCCCATGCCGAGCAGCATTCGCCGCCGGTCGATTCTGATTGATGGTCGCTCTAGGTTGAGCAGGCGGCGGCGGTTGATTGCGGGCATGCCTTCGGCGGCAGCCCGAACAGTGATGTTCGGCATGGTGTTTCCCTTTGAAAAGTTGTTACATTGTGATAGATACTTTGTATCTGGTGTTAATGTCAACACGCAGTAATGACTACTCAGCACAGGGTGATAACTTGACGCCTTCCCAGATGCGAATGGCTCGGGCCGCGCTTAAGATCGGTGTCCGCGATTTGGCGGAAATGGCGAACGTGACGACTGCCACCCTGACGCGCTACGAAAACGAGCGCGGCGGGATGCATGCTGATACCCGAGACAAGGTGAAGCGCGCTCTCGAATCCGCCGGCGTCGTCTTTATCCCTGAAAATGGAGGCGGTGCGGGTGTCCGCCTGAAGTTCAACCGCCGTGAGGTCAAGGCGATCGAAAGGCTGGAAAATGAGGGCGGGATCGTCGGTGATGATGATGTGTAAAGGGCGACCGACCATCCCGCTGTCCGCGATATTGCTTGCGGCCGCAATCCTGACGGGCTGCGGTGACTCACCACAAGAGCCAGCCGGCTCGGCATATCGGATCGTTGACGCGGTGAGCGCTGGTGCATCGTGCGATGCTGGCGAACTCCTGCTGAGCGCCTACTGCTTCTCTGATGCCGGCCGAAGCATCTCAGCGAGTGGTCCGGCACTCCAATCAGATGCAAACGGCAGGATTGTAGCAACATGCCTCACGGGCGGCCGCCATCTGCGTCTGTTCTGCATCAAACAGCCGTGACATGGACGCCAGCAATGATGACTAAGGGGCGAATCGAGTTCATCCCGGAGAACGGCGGCGGCGCCGGGGTGAGGTTGAGGAAGAAATAACGCGGAAATCGTCAGCGCGCCCTTGCACTTGAAACTACACTTTTATGCCGATAACCCTTTATGCGGATTGCTCTGGCTTGCCTTTGCGCCAGATCGGCGCGATGCTGCCCTTGGGAGTTGTCAAAGGAGAGATCTCCAGCAGCACACCGCTACCAGGAGGTAAGCGATGGGTCCTATGGAAAAGCCGCCTTATGTGCCGACAGAGATTCATGTCGGAACGGTCACGGACAAGATCGGCAATCTCGGAATCCTCTCAACCAGACGACAGAAGGCCGCCTGGATGTTGCGCTCGACCGCCAGGCAGCGGAGGCGATCGTCAACGCCATTAGCGCAATTCGGAGGAAGCTTGCATCGAACCAAAGCTAGTGGCCTTAGTCGTTCAACATTCTGCCGGTAAAAGCTTTCTAGTGACTTCCGCTTTTGCGGTTGGAGGGGCATCAACTGAAACCGCTTTGGAGATTCCTGATGCACCTCGTCATAGCAGCACTGAGATGGCGGTCCAATCGTTCGAAGGCAGCACTGCTCCTGGGATCGGCACTTTTCGCCGCTAGCGCATCCGTAGCATGGGCCGATGCTCTTGAGGTTTTGCAAGGCGTCTGGGTCGGGGAACGCGCCGACTGCACGAGGGTGTTCGAGAAGATCCAGGGGAAAGTCCGCTTCAAGGACCGTACCTATTCGTCCGAGAACGGTTTCATCATTACCGGCAACAAGGCAAAGGGCCCGGTTGGGGGCGCCTGCACGATCTCGCAAGTCAACGAGGAGAACGACCGCTTCTCCGCCCTATTAACCTGTGCGGACGCTGTTGTATCCCGGAACTTTTCATGGTCATTCCGCATCATCGACGCAACCCACTTTGAGCGCTTTGATGCGATGGTTGGTGCCTTTAAATACAAGAAATGCGCGTTCTGACTAAAGCGTTGAACAAGCCTGCCCGACACCCACTCATGGAACCGAGTCTAGGCTCATCCGATTTGAGGGCTAGAGGAACCGAACACAGCCGTCTTGCTAAGTTAGCAGCGATGCTTGAGCGGCCTACAGTCTTCCCAGCCGGCGAACCTACCCCGTTTGCTGGTTAGGCCCGGAGGCCGGCTGTTGGTCACCCCCAATAGTGGCTGTCGGGCCGCTCGAACTTGCGGTGATGGCTGAACTGCAAAAAGCCCCGCCGCTCCATTTGCGAAGCGGCGGGCCCCCCACTCGCCCCGATGCTGACCATGCAATTGCGGTGCCAGCAGCAAATGACCCACTGTGGGACAGGCCCACGGGCGCCGTGGTTTTTCCGTGCCGTACAGAGCCTCGCCAGCGTGCGTTCCCGCTGGCCGCTGTCCTACACCGCCGAAGCACCTCGCGCGTCCTGGCGGCCCCTTGTGCCAGCGCCGGCACTCACTCTTTTAGGCACCAAATTGACTCTAGGCTCATCCGATTTGACAGCCAGGGGAACGGAACGTGACCATTTTACTAAATTACAAATGATGCTTTTAGCCGCCTATCGTAGAAGTAGCCGGCGACCGTCCCGCAGACGCCCCCTCGCCGGTCAGGCCCAGCGGCCACCCGCCCAACTCCAACTGACTGCTGGGCCGCCCATTGACTCTCGCTCTCGCTACTCAAAGCTCGGGCTGCGACGTGCACACCTTCGCCGTGCGTAACGGAAACTCAGGCGCTATAGAAAATACCTGCCAGCGAGGGCGTACCATGCCAAGCCCAACATTGAGAGCACATACAGAACCAGGAACGGAAGCACGGACGGCTGGCTGTCGAGGGCGGGGTCAGCTCTTTCCAGTTCCTCGATCAGATTGCGATCCCGCCTGGGCCTTCGTGACCACCAAACCGTGCGGCCCAATTTTACTCTCAGCTTCTCTCGAAATTCTTTTCGCGATATCGGCTCGGATCACTGGATCCTCGGGCAGGTTGCCCGGAAACCCCTCAGGAAGATTGTCGCCATCGTTCTTGTCCATGGCGCCAACAATGTTCTCTGCCTCACTTATGTTCCAAGTTTCTAATGTAAAATTTTGACCGCTCGCCAGTCAACACTGCCCGACGGCATCGAGGCTGACGCCGCGTTGCTCGGTCTAAGGGGCTGGACGTCCGAAGAGCCTGGCGTGAAATGAGCAGCGGGGACCGGGTGGGGGGCTTGGGGTTAGTCCCCGCTGCTTTGAGCTGCCTTCGCGGGGTGCAGTGGCAGCACAACTAAATAGTGACTGAGCGATGACAGGACCCAGACAGCGGAGCCTTGGGCACCCTGTCAGTCTTACACCGGCTAGTGCCGGCCCCAAAGGCCACCCGGGCGGGTGTCTCAAGAGTGCGGCCGGGGACGGGCCTTCAAAGATTGCGACTTCCGTACCCCAGCCTACACTCCGGCCTGACGCGCGTGCCCACCCAACCCAGCGTCAAGCGACAGGTCATTAGTAGCCGATAAAGATCGCCCCCAAATCGGCCGCTTGAGCTAGCTCGGATAGACAATTCGGGTGAGCGGGTTCAACGGGGTCAAAAGGAGGGGTCGGAATATCCGGGCCAACAGGCTCATGCGAACTAAAGTGAGAGCTTCATGGCCATAGTACCCCTCCTCCTCGCCACCTAAGGCTTGAAGGGCAGAGGGCCGATGCACGTTTCCACTTGGGTCCCCGCTTGGACCAGCTGCTCGGATGCACCTCGGACATTGTTGCAGGCATAGCTGACGCCGACCAATTCGGTCTTCACGAACTCGCGCGTGTTTAGAATTGCGGCGGTCAGTTCTCCGTGGAAGCACAGCCGCTGTGGGCTCGTCGCTTGTCCCTCAACGGCGGCGGGCTCCCCTTAGCAGGACCCGTAAGGGCAGCTATGGAGTTTCGTCCCGCCCGGCCTTGCCGATTGCCTCAAACAATGATGCCAGAGTTGGCGGCAGTTCTGGTTCGACCTCCAGCCCAAGCAGCTTGTGTACGTGATGACGATTGTCTTCGGTGCCGATCAGCTCCCGAACGGCGTCGGCAAGGGTCTTATGGCCCGCTGCATCACGCTTTGCCATGTCTGCATGTCCCAACCCGCCCAAGGGCCGCAACTCGCAGGTCACAGAATGGTTGCATTAGGGGCCGGAATGTTTGGTAGAAATTTCTGAGCGGGGGATCGGATAACTGGCTCACCAGATCACCAGGCCCCTTCATGAGGCCCACGGACTTTATGAACTGTCATTTTGAAAAAGCCCGCGCCTCTGGCGGAGAACGCGAGGCGATAACCTCTTACCGAAGAAGGGATAGTCAGGCGGCGATACACAAAACCCCGCCGGAGCGGGGTTTTGATTCTAAGGCCGTTGCAGACTTGTTATCGTCCTCGCAATGGCCTGCCACCGTTGCCAGTGGTCTTACAATCCGCCGAAGCGGTAACGGTACCGGCAGCGACTTCGGTGTGTCCTTTCCTGATTTTCCCGGCGTTGTCACCGCCGGCACCGATCTGGACGACGCTCGTGCTATGGCTGAGGAGGCCCTTGCCCTTCACATCGAAGGGCTTGTGGAAGATGGCGAAGCCATTCCAGAACCCTCCAGCTTGGAAGATGTCATGGCCGACGCCGATAATCGAGACGGCGTCGCAATCTTGGTTGCGGTGAAGACCGAGGCCAAGAAAGCTGTCCGCGTCAACATCACGCTCGCTGAAGATGTTCCAAGCCAAATTGACGCCTTTGCCGAGGCGCACGGTTATACCCGGTCCGGCTTTATCGCGAAGGCGGCTCAAAGAATCATCGAGCTTGAGGGCGGCCGAAAGGCTCGCAGCGCTTAGCTACCGTTTGCGCTACCCATGGCCTTCCAATGCAAGCGTCCCTATGTGGCCTGGCTTCTGGCGCATCGTCACCGGTTGATTTAGCATCTCCTGATAATCCTCGTGTCAGGCACAAGGCAGCACAACTGCGAGCGGCACCGGGGCGAGGTGAACACGACGACGACATCCGGCTGCCAGGGAGACGGCCAATGCAGAAGCTGCAATCGCAAGGCGTCCATCACATCACGCTGGTCGGCGCCGCGCGCCAGACCTCGATCGATTTCTGGGAAGGCGTGCTTGGCATGCCTTTCATCTTCGAGCAGCCCAACCTCGACAAGGCCAGCGAAAGCCACCTCTATTTCGATCCGGGCGACGGCCGGCTGATCACCATCTTCACCGACGAGAGCCGCACGCCGGTCAAACGGCGCACGCCGACCGATCCGGGCTGCGTCCATCACATCGCGTTTGCGGTGTCGCGGGTCACCTTCCTGCAGGCGGTCGCCCGGCTCGACGAGCGCGCCATCAAGCACAGCGGCGTCAAGGATCGCGGTTTTATGGATTCGATCTACTTCGAGGATCCGCTCGGCCTGCTGATCGAGCTCGCTTCCTACCGTTTCGAGCCGCCGGCGGGATTTACCCATGCCGACGTGCTGATGCAGGCGCACAAGCTTCGCGTCGCGCGCGGCGACTACGCAATCGCCGAAGTGCATCTCGCCGACGCGATCCAGGCGCTGGTCGAGCGCTCCCGTGCGACCTTGTCAGAAGACCGCGCGCCGAAAAATCCATACTGACGACAGGCCAAAAAAGGGAGGAACACAATGGCAAAGACGACCACGAAAAGTGCGAAGAAGCCGGCCGCCAAGGCCGCTACGAAACCAGCTGCCAAGGCGACAAAGCCTGCGGCCAAGGCGACAACGCCTGCGGCCAAGGCGTCAGGCGCTTCCGCCAAGTCGGCAACGAAAGCCGCCGCAAAACCTGCAGACAAGGCGTCCGCGAAATCGGCGCGGAAGACCAAGGCGAAATCAGGAAAGAAGTCTGCACTGATGCTCAGCATGCTGAAGCCGAGCGTCAACAATATGAGCGTACGGGTGTTTGCGCGCGCGGCCGGGCTCGACCATTCCGAGACCGACGTATGGGGCCACACGCGCTCGCCCGAGTATATGGCGCGAAACCCGGCCCATCTGACCCCGATGATCGAGGACAAGGGCCTGCCCAGGGGCGTGTTGTGGGAAAGCTGCGCCATCATGCAGTATCTCGCCAACAAGCACGGGCTGGACAAATTATATCCCAAGGCGCCGGCCAAGCGGGCGATGATCGACAGCGCCATGTTCTACCTGATCGGCACGCTCTACCCCTATGTCGCGCGCGCCACCTATCCTGCGCTGAATTTCCCGCAATATGCCGGCGAGGTCGGCCACAGCGACGCTCATCCCGACAAGAAGGCGGAAGCCCAGAAGGCCGCTATAGCAGCGATAGCCGAGCCGCTGGAGGTCTTTCACAGCTTCTTCAGGAACGGCAAGCCGTTCATCGGCGGCAAGTACCCGTCGATCGCCGACATCCGCCTGGCGGCGACGCTCGAATTCCTGGCCGCCATCGACTACGCGCTGCCGCAATGGGCGAAGGAGTATATGGCGGCGATCGAAAAGAAGCTCGGCAAGGCCTATGCCGAGCCGGCGGCTGACGTGCGCGGCTATATCGCCTATGTGAAGTCGCAGGCAGGCGCGTGAGGCTTTCACTCTCACGGTTTTGCTTGCCCAGGCCGATCTAAACCGAGCCCGAGGGCCCGCCGCCTTTTACCGGACGTAAGAATGTTTGAAGCGTCGACGAAGGAGCGACGGTTGACCTGCGGGCATCGATCCCGATGATGGGGCCAGCGCGGGTGGCGTCCATGGAAGGACTATATATGACCCGCAAACTACCCTTATTCGCCGCGTTCGGCCTGGCGCTTGCTGCCCTGGCGGCGTGTGACCAAACTCAATCGGGAGGAACGCAGGCGACGACCGCTGGCCAATTGCCGCCACCTCCAGCCGACACGATGACGCCGGCACCCGCAACCCCGCCAGCTCAGACAGCCCCTGTTCAGTAGCAGATCGTCGTTTTCAAAAAGGAACCCTCGCCCCGAGAGGCGGGGGTTCGCTTTTGCCATTTCAGCTGCAAAGCGGTGCGGCATGACTGATGCTGCGCTTGTCGTTCAGGGACCGAACATTACAAGCTCGGTGAACGACAGATCTCCAAGCGAGGGTGGTCTGGGACCCCTAAAATATTTCAGCCCGCTGTTGGCGCGGTACCACCCGAACAGACCTCCAATCGGCTCCCTGGCGTCGACGACGCAAAGCAGGATGCCGCTTCGCAAGAGAAAGCGCCCGATGGCACCGGCGCACCGGCTCAAATCCGCGAGGGAGCGGCAATAGACGATCTGATAGGATGGGATAAGACCGCGCAATATCCGGCGCGGCATCAATACGAAAGGAAACGCTGCTCCGTCGCAAATGCAAATCAATGACCGGCAGCCAAGTGCTGAGTGTTCCGAGAGTATGTACCTCTCGCTGTCGGACAGCATCGCCATTTCCGCAAGATCGGGACGAGCTTCAAGCACGCGACATGACCGCTGCGCCGAACTAAAAGCCGGCAAGAAGGCAAATTGTCCGGTGGTGAAGGGCCGAAAACCGAGCGCCCAGTTGGCTTTCAACGTTGCGGGCGCCGGCGAAATATTGGTGTAGGTCACGTCCCTTCGCTTGAGAATCGTCGTGACCAATTTGGCGCCATAGGGACGGAATTCTGCATCGACGGACCAGCTTGAAAGGTTGCAGCGGACTTCGTCGCCTTCCTGCCCGGGATAACGGGTATAAAGGGTCAGCACAACGCCGACGATCCGATCGGCCTTCTCCAAGGCCAAGCCGTATTGTGGGAACTCGGCGACGGGAGGCCGCTGCGACAAACGGGTCAGCGCCTGTATCCAGTAACTCCGGTCACGCTTCGGAAACCCCCGGCACAGGCAGTCGACCACTCCTTGCCAATCTGCTTCGCGAATTGGTCGACAGTGAACGCCAGGAGGGAGAGCGCCAAGCACGGCCATAAGTCGACTTCCAGAATAGGCTAAAGCGCGTTGCGGCTGAACGGATCCAATGCGACGCGCTTTAAGTTCTTGTTTTTATGCATGTCGTTATCGCAAAAACGCTGCGCAGCCTCGGGTCAGGCCCGAGGGCATGCTTTTGCGCGACATGCATCTTCGATATGCCTCATAAGCTAACACGTTGGTGTACAACGATTAATAATATGTGCCGCATTTAAAGACGACTTTCTGCACTGATCACGAAGACGCAAATCAGATTGGCCACGACGCGTCGACGAGCGGTTCCCGTCGGTTAAGGATTCGTTCACCAAATCCCTATCTACTGGTCGGCAATTCACCTCCAACCCGTGACCACGGATGTACTGGCGCGGTCGAGGTGGAAGGAAAGGTCGGCCATGTGCCGGCCTTTTTGTCTGGAGGGCTATTGTCGTCGGGCACCCTCAGCTTCAAGCGCAACGGCACGCTGATCGGGCCGCCGATTCAGCCAAGCGTTGTTCGGTGGCGTCACCTTGAGCGATCGGACCGGTTCACCAGATATCAGTGTTGCCCGCGTCTCGCATTGACATGGCGTGCTAATTCCGGCGTCTCGAAGACGTAGTCGCTCCAGGCCGATTCCGGAATCTGACCGGCCAGATAGCATTCCAGCAAAAGACTTTGCTCAGGACTGAGAGGTCTCGGCGCGCGCTCATGGTCCATTCTCAGCGAGTGAAACAGACTTCTGGGCGAGTGAAGCAGATTTCCGGGCAAGTGAAACAGATTTCTGGTCACGTCCGAGACAATGAAGTGGATCGACATGTGTTCGGTCTCCTTTGACCATCCAGCGCCCAGGGATCGGGATCGATCTCCGCTCCGCTGCCTTCGGTTCGGAAAGGACCATGCGCCAAATCAAAACGCTACAGCGTGTGTTGTGCGTCCAAAGCGACGCGCGGCGCTGCAATGGCTGTTTAACGTCGAAGGCCGGATAAGGTTCAACGCGGCTGGCGGTAACGCCGATCAGGCAGCCCGAAACCCACCAGCTCGGCTCATGCTTTCGGCCTGCGCGTCTGACCGAACCGCTGCGGCAGCTGCGCAGCAACGTTTTCAAGGCGGCGCATCTTTTTAGCTGCTAGCGCTTGAATGCCGGCTGGCTATTCGCAGACCATGCGGACCCGTTTTCCGGGTTGGCTGACGTTCCTGCAGGTGAGCGGTTTCGCCGGCTCGGATGACGGCGTCGGCGGCTGTTTGGCAATCCTGGCGATTTTCCTTCTCGGCGCCGCGGAGGTGTCGATTTTGCGGGCCGCCGCTGTTTCCGGCGTTTCGGGCGCCGCAGGAAAGACATCGGTCTGCAGCAACTGCGGCTGTTCGGCTTGCGCCTGCTGCTGCGGCCGGTCCCAGAACCGCCGGACATCGAGCGGCCTTGGAATGACGACGGTGCCGTCGTAGCTGCGCGAGCAGCCGCCCCCTAGCAGCAGCATCGGGCACACGAAAAAAGGCAGGATCCGTCGCAACATCGGCAACACCCTTGCGGGATCTATAACGCGGCTTCGGTTCTACCGACAACCGTCGGAATACACTGCGGGCAAGGCTAGCGCATGACCCGGAGAATCGGAATCGATTTCGCTGGGGATCATGCGCAAAAATCAAAGTGCCGCAGCGTCCCTGGCGCGACTTCGGCGCGATTGGGTCGGGCATGTACGATTGCCTGCCCAAGCCCATCAGCCCTAAGCCCATTAGCCCCAGGCGGCGCCTTGCTCGAAAAGGTCCGCGGACGGGAAATCCAAGCGCGAGATAGCCACGTCAGCCTATCAGGTCCAGCCGATTCGGCGACGCGTTGCGACAAGACTATGGTGCGATCGCACCATACCAAAGCATGCGTCCGGTTGGAACAATAAGCGCATTCGAGTTCCGCTCCTCCAGTTACGGGCGGGAGCAGCGACCGCCGGCAAGAAGCAGGGTCAGATTTACCCCAACGGACCTGCTTCGGCGATGGCACGGCCATGACCTCCTTGGCCGCATGCAACGCGCTTCCGCCCGGATTTTCTTTTTCGGCGCCAGTTGTTCGCCTGTCCAGGCAAATGCCGGCCGCAATTCGCGCAAGCTGCTGATTCCAGCGGCAAACCACGGCCGTACCGGCGAGACCCGCGGCCCTTCCTTTTGACAGGGCTGTGCGGCGGTTACCGGGCTGACATCAAACTGTCATGTGACTGTAATAATCGGGGGCTATGGCCTCAGCGGGCGCCGAAGGAATGGCGCCGAGAGACCATTTTTCCGAACAGGAGCAGGCCACATGAAAAAATTCCTCCTTACGGCGTCGGCCGCGGCGCTTGCGCTCGCCGCGTCGGCTGGTTATGCCGCCGCGCGCGACCAGATTCAAATCGTCGGTTCGTCCACAGTGTTCCCCTTCACGACGGCTGTCGCTGAAAAGCTCGGCCAGAGCGGAAAGATCAAGACCCCGGTCGTCGAGTCGACTGGCACCGGCGGCGGCATGAAGCTGTTTTGCCAGGGCGTCGGCGAAAACACCGCCGACTTCACCAATGCCTCGCGCGCCATCAAGGATAGCGAGCTTAAAACCTGCAAAGCAAACGGCGTGACGCCGGTCGAGATCAAGGTCGGCTTCGACGGCATCGTACTGGCCAACTCGAAGGCAGGGACTGTCGTCGATCTGACCAAGGAACAGGTTTTCAAGGCGCTCGCCAAGAACGTCGCTGTTGACGGCAAGGTCGTCCCCAACCCCTACAAGAACTGGTCGGATGTCGATGCATCGCTTCCCGCGACAAAAATCGAGGTGCTTGGCCCGCCGCCGACTTCCGGCACGCGCGATGCATTCGTCGAGCTCGTCATGGATGCGGCCTGCCAGGAAGAAGTGAAGGCGGCTAATGAAAAGGGCTGCGGCGAGATCCGCGAAGACGGCGCTTTTGTCGAGGCCGGCGAAAACGACAATCTGATCGTCCAGAAGCTGGAAGCCAACCCCAACGCCTTCGGCGTCTTTGGCTTCTCGTTCCTTGACCAGAACGCCGACAAGCTGCAGGGCCACAAGGTCGATGGCGTCGAGCCGACTTTCGAGAACATCGCATCCGGCGATTACGGCGTTTCCCGCTCGCTCTTTGTCTATGCCAAAAAAGAGCATGTCGGCGTCATCCCCGGCATGCAGGAGTTCATCGCCGAGTACACCTCGGAGGCTGCATGGGGTCCTGATGGTTATCTGGCCGACAAGGGCCTGATCCCGCTGCCGGACGCCGAGCGCGCCAAGTCGGCCGAAAACGCCAAGGCCCTGAAGGGCATGGGCTCCTGATGTTTCGGGGGTCCGAGCGTACCGCTCTGACCCCTCATATCCTAAAGCACAAAGCGCGGGACCATAGGTCCCGTGCTTTGAGCCGGTGAATGACCGGCGGTCGAGGGGACGTCCCGAATCATGGTCGGTTATCTCGTTGTTCTTCTGGTGGTTCTGGCCGCTGCTGCCTATTGGCTCGGCCGGACCCGCGCCATTGCCAGCGTCAATGGCAACGTCGCGCGACTGCATTCGCTGCCTGGCCAGCATGGCATGTTTCTGGCGCTTTTTGCTGCCGGTCCCGCGCTGCTTGCGATCGTGTTGTGGTCGCTGGTGACGCCAGGAATTGAATCGTCGATCGTTACCGACCGCTTCTCCTCCGAGTTGTCGGGAATGGGCGTCCCGCAGGTCGAAGCTTTCATCCGCGACGCTCGCGCGATGGCCTTTGGCGGGCTTGTCGGCTTTGCCGATCCAACGAAAGAGGCGGCCGCCGCGCTCTACAAATCGGTCCATGCGACCAGCACCTGGATCATCTGGACCGTCGCGCTCGTGCTTTCCGCGTCCGGATTTTACTGGGCCTATTCACGCATCGCACAGGCCTACCGGGCGCGCCACGTGGTCGAGCGCGTTCTTCGCGCATTCTTGATCGCCTGTTCGGTGGTCGCGATCCTGACGACGATCGGCATCGTCCTGTCGCTGATCTTCGAGTCGCTGCGGTTCTTCCAACAGGTGCCGTTCTACAAGTTCCTGTTCGGCACGCATTGGTCGCCGCAGAGCGCCTTCACCGGCGCGGGAGCGGAGGCCGGGGCGGTCAACGAGGACATTTTTGGCATGGTGCCGCTCTTTGCCGGCACGTTGCTCATCACCTTCATCGCCATGCTGGTGGCTGCGCCTATCGGGCTGATGGCTGCGATCTACCTTTCGGATTACGCCTCCAAAAGCGTCCGCGCGGTCGCAAAGCCGGTTCTGGAAATCCTCGCCGGCATTCCGACCGTCGTCTACGGCTTCTTCGCCGCGCTGACGGTTGCGCCCTACTTCCGCGGTATCGGCGAAAGCCTGGGCCTCAACGTCGCGTCTGAATCCGCGCTCGCCGCAGGCGTGGTCATGGGTATCATGATCATTCCCTTCGTTTCCTCGCTTTCCGACGATGTGATCAACGCCGTTCCGCAATCCCTGAGAGACGGTTCCGCGGGCCTCGGCGCGACCAAGTCGGAAACCATCCGCAAGGTGGTCCTTCCCGCTGCCCTTCCGGGCATCGTTTCGGCGATGCTGCTTGCCGTCAGCCGCGCAATCGGCGAAACGATGATCGTAGTCATGGCGGCGGGGCTGGCGGCAAACCTCACGGCAAATCCGCTCGAAGCGGTCACCACCGTGACCGTGCAGATCGTGACACTGCTTGTGGGCGACCAGGAGTTCGACAGCGCCAAGACGCTTGCAGCCTTCGCACTCGGCCTGGTGCTGTTCTGCATCACGCTTACCCTCAACATCGTCGCTTTGCGCGTCGTCCAGAAATACCGAGAGCAATATGACTGATGCGATCTCGTCATTCGGCGGCGTCGGACGGCCGGTCAGCGTTCATACCGACGATGCCGCGAAGGCGCGGCTGAAGGGCCGCTACCGCACGGAAAAATGGTTCAAATGGCTCGGCGCCGCAGCTGTCGCGTTGGCCGGCTTGTTCCTTGTGCTGCTCCTGTCGACGATCGTCACGCAGGCGATTCCGGCGCTGCGGCAGAACTATGTGACGCTGCCGATCGATCTTTCAGCGGCCAAGGTCGACCCGGCGAAACTCGACGAAGTGAACTACGACGCCATCGCTCAGGAAGCGCTTACGGCAAAATTTCCGGATGTGAAGAGCCGCCAGGACAAGCGCCTTCTGCGCGGGCTGATTTCCACCGGCACAGGCGTGTTCCTGCGCAAGGATATTGCGGCTGATCCGGGGATGCTCGGAGGAACGGTGGACTATGCGGTTCCAGTTGACGATTTTGCCGACCTCTATCTCAAGGGTTTGCTTGCCGACGTCGGTTCGGACGAAGCGATTTCGACAAGCGTCACGCCTTCGGAAACCAGCGGCGACATCGATCTGACCTTCGGCGACGATGCCATGCTGGCGCTGGCGCGCGGCCATGGTGCGACCGAGGGCGAAAACGGCATGTTTACGCTGACGAGCGGCGCGTCGTCGCTGCTGGTCGCGTTCAATGGCGGCACGGTCAAGCTGACCTCGCTGTCGTCTGCGGCCAACGGCACGGTGATCGCAAAAGGCACGGTGATCGAGGCGCTGGACAGCACGGCGCCCGCCGCGAGCGGCCAGGCATTCCTGCGCGTCATCGAGACGCCGGAAGCATCGCGAAAGATTTCGGACAAGGTGATCGTCTGGCTCGACACGCTGAAGAGCGCCGGCCTGATCGAAAGCCGGTTCAACTCGATCTTCTTCTTCACCGGCGCAAGCCGCGAGCCGGAATTGGCTGGTGTCTGGGGCGCGGTCGTCGGATCGTTCCTGACCATGATCGTAACCCTCGCAATCGCCTTCCCGATCGGCGTTTCAGCGGCGATCTATCTTGAGGAATTTGCGCCCAAGAACCGGCTGACGACGATGATCGAAGTGAATATCAACAATCTGGCGGCGGTGCCTTCGATCGTCTTCGGCCTGCTTGGACTTGCCGTATTCCTGAATTTCTTCGGCATGCCGCGCTCAGCCCCGGTGGTCGGCGGCATGGTGCTGGCGCTGATGACCCTGCCGATCATCATTATCGCCTCGCGCGCTTCGCTGCGCGCCGTGCCGCCTTCGATCCGCGAGGCGGCGCTTGGCATCGGAGCGTCCAAGGTCCAGACCGTATTCCATCACGTCCTGCCACTGGCGATGCCGGGCATCATGACCGGCACCATCCTCGGAATGGCGCATGCGCTCGGCGAAACCGCGCCGTTGCTGATGATCGGCATGGTCGCCTTCATCGTCGACATTCCCGGCGGCTTCACCGATCCCGCGACGATCCTGCCGGTGCAGATTTTCATGTGGGCGGATTTCCCGGAAGCGGGATTCCAGCAGAAGACTTCGGCGGCGATTTTGATTTTGCTGGTGTTTTTGGTCATCATGAACGCCATCGCGGTGATACTGCGCAGGCGCTTCGAGCGGCGCTGGTAAGGAGTAGAGGATATGAACATCATGACGGAAGCCGGCGTCGAGCAGAAACTGAGCAGCGCAACCAACGCCCCTTCGATCAAGATGAAGGGCGAAAAGGTCTCTGTTCACTACGGCGAGAAGCGAGCTCTGTTCGACGTCGATCTCGATGTCCGCGAGCATCAGGTGACGGCGTTGATCGGGCCATCGGGCTGCGGCAAGTCGACGTTCCTGCGTTGCCTGAACCGAATGAACGACACCATCGATATCGCGCGGGTGAGCGGCAAGATCACGCTCGACGGCGAGGACGTCTACGATCCGAAAATCGATGTCGTCGAGCTGCGAGCTCGCGTCGGCATGGTATTCCAGAAGCCGAATCCGTTTCCGAAGTCGATCTACGAAAACGTCGCCTACGGTCCGCGCATCCACGGCCTGGCCAGGAGCAAGGCTGAGTTGGACGGCATCGTCGAATCGAGCCTGAAGAAGGCCGGCCTGTTCAACGAGGTCAAGGATCGCCTGCTCGAGTCGGGTACCGGACTGTCCGGCGGACAGCAGCAGCGCCTGTGCATCGCGCGCGCCATCGCGGTGTCGCCGGAAGTGATCCTGATGGACGAGCCCTGTTCGGCGCTCGATCCGATCGCCACCGCCCGCGTCGAGGAACTGATCGACGAACTGCGCCAGAACTATACGATCGTCATCGTCACCCATTCGATGCAGCAGGCGGCGCGCGTGTCGCAACGCACGGCGATGTTCCATCTCGGCTATCTGGTCGAGGAGGGCGCGACCGACAAGATGTTCACCAACCCCGACGACAAGCGCACCCAGGACTACATCACCGGCCGGTTCGGCTGAGCGGTCCGGCGAATTTCGAACACGAGGACAGCACCATGGGTGAACACACCGTCGCATCTTTCGACGAGGAACTGGAGCACATCGACCGGCTGATCCGCGACATGGACGAGCTCGCCGCCGCAATGGTCGCGGCCTCGATCCGCGCGTTGCTTGCGTCGGACAATGCGATGGCGCAGCGCGTCGTCTCGGACGACGCCATCATGGATGCGAGGCAGCGCGAACTCGATGACAGCGCCATCACGCTGATCGCCAAGCGGCAGCCGATGGCGCAGGATCTGCGCGCCGTGGTTGGCGCAATCCGCATGGCGGGCGATCTCGAGCGCATCGGCGATCTGGCCAAGAACATAGCCAAGCGGGTCAGCGCAGTCGGGCAGAGCGCGACGCCGCGTAATCTGTCGCACGGTATCGACGCGATGGCGGACCTCGTTCTTGTGCAGCTGCGCGGCGTGGTCGAGCACTATGTGTCGCGCGATGCCGGCGCGTTGAAGGAACTGCGCGCCGACGACCAGAAGATCGACGTGAAATACACGGCGGTTTTTCGCGAGCTCCTGACCTACATGATGGAGGATCCGCGCAACATCACCGCCTGCACGCACCTTCTGTTCTGCGCCAAGAATCTCGAGCGTATCGGCGATCACGTCACCAACATCGCCGAAAACGCCTACTTTGTCGTGACCGGGCAGCAATTGCCGGCGGATCGCCCGAAGCTCGACGAAACGACGATGTCGGCGCCGGCGACATGACAGGAGTGACCGGCCGATGATCGCGCCGCGCATCATGGTGGTGGAGGATGAAGAGCCGCTGGGCGTCCTCCTCCGTTACAATCTTGAATCCGAAGGCTATCAGGTCGAGGTGGTGACGCGCGGCGACGAGGCCGAAATCCGGCTGCAGGAAAACGTGCCCGATCTTTTGGTGCTCGACTGGATGGTGCCGGCGGTTTCCGGCATCGAGCTTTGCCGGCGCCTTCGGGTGCGCCCCGAAACCGAGCGGCTGCCGATCATCATGCTGACCGCGCGCGGCGAGGAGAGCGACCGGGTGCGCGGCCTTTCGACCGGGGCCGACGACTATCTGGTCAAGCCGTTCTCGACACCGGAATTCATGGCCAGGGTCAAGGCGCTGCTGCGCCGCGCCAAGCCGGAAGTGCTGTCCAGCGTGCTCAAGGTCGGCGACATCATGCTCGATCGTGAATCGCACCGGGTATATCGCAAGAAGAGCGAGATCCGGCTCGGGCCGACCGAATTCCGGCTGCTCGAATTCATGATGCGCCACCCCGGCCGGGTCTTCTCGCGCAGTCAGTTGCTCGACAATGTCTGGGGCGAGACGATCTACATCGACGAGCGCACGGTGGACGTCCATGTCGGCCGGTTGCGCAAGGCGGTCAACAATGGTCGCATGCCCGATGTCATCCGCACCATCCGCGGCGCGGGCTATGCTATCAGGGAAGACTAGGGGATGTGCTGATATTCAGGTGATGCCGGCCTGCGAACGGCTGATACCTGCGCTTACCTACAGCGCCGCGCGCCCTGTTGGGCACGCAAAGCACGCTGTAGAACTTTGATTTTGCGCACGACCTTTCCGAAATCGACCTCGATTTCGGGGTCATGCGCGGGCTCACGTACCCAAAAGTACGCTCCGCTCCGGTTCTCGGAACCCACCATTCTCGACTCGGCCTGACCTGAATCTCAACACACCCCAAGTCGCGACCCGGGAATCCTTCAAGCCACGTTCTTTCCGACCGAGCCGGCTCGTGCCTGGATGCTCGGCGCGAAAATCTCCTGATCGACGAAGCTTAGCGCCCGCATGGCGCAGCCTTCGCGGATCAGCGGCAGCTCGTTCGGCTCGGTGTCGAAGGAAATCGAACCCGAATGCTGGCCGCCGGCGGTCTGGGCGATAGCCTCGCGCAACGCCGGCTCAATCAGGTCGAAGGCGGCAGCGCTGGCGCCGACCATGGCCACCGGCGCCGGATCGATCAGCGCAAACAGGCTGCCGAGCCCGAAGCCGAGCGCCTCGCCGGCCTTGCGGTAGGCTTCCCGCTCCGGTCCGTCCATCTCGCGCGCCCGGGCCGCCAAGGCCCGCATGTCGGCGTCGCTGACATCGGCGACCGGCTCGGCGTTCTCGCTCAACAGCCTTGCGTTGCGCCAGATGGCGTAGTTGCCGGCATAAGCCTCGATGCAGCCGCGCCGCCCGCAGCGGCAAAGCGCGCCGCCCGGCCGATGGATCATGTGGCCGAATTCGCCGCCTGAGGAGTGGGTGCCGGTGAACAGCTCGCCCTTCAGCACCAGCCCCATACCGATGCCGTGCGAGAGCAGGATGGCGATGAAATCGTCGCGGTAGCGATCCGGGTGGCGCCAGCGCAGCGCCACGGCCATCATGTTGCAGTCGTTCTCCATGATGGCCGGGATGCCGAACTCGCGTTCCAGAATGTCGGCGAAGGCGATGTTCGTCTGCGGCGTGATCGGCGACCACAACATGGCGCGCGCGTGGGAATCGGTGATGCCCTGGATCGCCAGCGCGATGCGGGCGACGCTTTGGACATCGAGGTCGGGATCTTCGAGCCGGCGCCGGACGATGGCGACACATTCGTCGATCAGCGCGTCACGCGACATGGTCAGCGTGTCCAGCCGGCGCTGTTCCTCGGCGACCACTTGTCCGGCATAATCGATGACGGCGACCGACAGGAAATTCAGCGACAACACGACGGCCAACACCGCAGCGGCTTGCGGATTGAGGCTGAGGCCGACCTGCGGCCGGCCGCGTTTCAGCGAAACCGTCTCGCTCGCCTTGCTCTCGGCCAGGATGCCTTCCTGGATCAGGTCGGCAGAGATCGCCGATATGGTCGAATGGCTGAGGCCGGTGGTCGCGGCGATCTCGGTCCGCGACGGCTGGCCTGCCCGGCGCACGGCCGAAATCACCATCGCCCGGTTGCGCCGGCGCAGATCGTCATGACGGATTCCCACCGACATTTTTTGTTTCCTCCTCATTGCCGCGGCCGCTCATGAATCGGAAGCCGTCGGTATGTCGGACAAATACTGGCAGAAGCAGAAGGGGCTGTCATTATTTATTCCGAGCCTCGAAAAAAAGCCCGACAGGACATCAGAATTGGTGTTGACAGTGCTTCGGCGTTGGACCAGTATTTTTTCGAGGCTCGAAAAAATAGAGCCTTTGTGCCGGCCTTCGGGCCAGTTGGTCGCGCCCTACGCGGCGCAGGGAGGAATATCATGAAGAGATTCGCAGCCGCCATTCTGGCGGGGGTCGCCATGTCGCTGACGCTCGCGTCGGTCGCGCAGGCCAAGGACAAGGTCATTGGCGTTTCGTGGTCGAACTTCCAGGAAGAGCGTTGGAAGACCGACGAAGCCGCCATGAAAGCGGCGATCGAGGCCGCCGGCGACAAGTATATTTCCGCTGACGCACAGTCCAATCCCGGCAAGCAGCTGACCGACGTCGAAAGCCTGATCTCGCAGGGCGCCAACGCGCTGATCATCCTTGCGCAGGATGCCTCGGCCATCGGTCCGGCGGTGCAGAAGGCGCTGGACGAAGGCATTCCGGTCGTCGGCTATGACCGGCTGATCGAGAACAAGGACGTCTTCTATCTGACCTTCGACAACCAGGAAGTCGGCCGCATGCAGGCCCGCGAAGTGTTCAAGGTGGCGCCGGAAGGCAATTACGTCTTCATCAAGGGCTCGGGCGCCGACCCTAATGCCGATTTCCTGTTCGCCGGCTCCATGGAAGTGCTCAAGGATGCCATCGACAGCGGCAAGATCAAGAATGTCGGCGAGGCTTATACGGACGGCTGGCTTCCCGCCAACGCCCAGAAGAACATGGAACAGTTCCTGACCGCCAACGACAACAAGGTCGATGCGGTGGTTGCCGCCAATGACGGCACCGCCGGTGGCGTCGTCGCGGCGCTGACGGCGCAAGGCCTGGCCGGATCCGTCCCGGTTTCGGGCCAGGACGGCGACCATGCCGCGCTGAACCGTATCGCGCTCGGCACACAGACCGTATCGGTGTGGAAAGACGCGCGCGAGCTCGGCAAGAACGCCGCCGAGATCGCCTCGCAGCTGGCCGACGGCAAGCCGATGACAGACATTGCCGGTGTCAAGGATTTCACCACGCCGGGCGGCAATGTCGTCAAGTCGCTGTTCCTGACGCCGATTGCCATCACCAGGGACAATCTCAACGTCGTCATCGACGCCGGCTGGATCAAGCAGGAAGAGGTCTGCGCCGGCGTGGCGGCGGGCACCGTCCCGGTCTGCAACTGATCCGCCTTCGCCAAAAAACCTGAAACGCCGCGGCTTCACGCCGCGGCGTTTTTTTCAAAAGAGTTGTTTTTCCGCGTCTCGCGGGTAATTTCTAAGCTGCTTCCGGCATCCGCGGCAGACGGCAACGGTGGGAGGACATCATGACCGACACGATTTCCAACACGCCGGTTGCTGACCGGGCGCGTGAATCCGAGCTCAGCCCCTTCGGCCGCTTCCTCAAGGCAACCGAGCTCGACATACGCATGCTCGGCATGGTCGGCGCGCTGCTGATCATCTGGGTTGGAATCCACATCCTGTCGGGTGGGCTTTTCCTCACGCCGCGCAATCTCTGGAACCTGTCGGTGCAAACTTCCTCGGTCGCGATCATGGCGACCGGCATGGTGCTGGTCATCGTGATGCGCAACATCGATCTTTCGGTCGGCTCCGTCGAAGGCGTCATCGGCATGGTGATGGGCGTTGCGCAGGCAGAATTCCTCATCCGCGTCATGGGATTCCAGCTTGGAAATCCCTGGATATGGGTCATCGCACTGGCTGCCGGCGTGGTGCTCGGCCTCATGATCGGCGCGCTTCAGGGCTTCATCATCGCCTATCTCGAGGTTCCGGCCTTCATCGTGACGCTGGGCGGCCTGCTGATCTGGCGCGGCATGGCGTGGCTGATGACGAGCGGGCGCACCGTCGCGCCGCTCGATGCCACGTTCCAGCTCATGGGTGGCGGGCCGCGTGGCTCGATCGGGGCGACCGCGAGCTGGATCGTCGGCATTCTCGCCTGTGTGGCCGTCGCCTTGATGCTGCTCAACGGCCGGTCGCAGCGCAAGCGCTTCAAGTTTCCGTTGCGCCCGGTCTGGGCGGAGAGCCTGCTTGGTGTTGTCGCCTGCGCCGCCATCCTCGGCGCCGTCTGGATCGCCAATTCCTACCCCTGGCCGATCGGCATCGTTCGCCAATACGCCCAGCGGAACGGCATCACCATCCCCGAAGGCGGGCTGTTCATCGCCCATGGCATCGCGATACCGGTGCTGATCGCGGTCGCAGTCGGCATCGTCATGACCTTCATCACCCGGCGCACCCGTTTCGGCCGCTACGTCTTTGCCATCGGCGGCAACCCGGAAGCGGCGGAACTCGCCGGCATCAACACGCGCTGGGTGACCATGAAAGTGTTCATGATCATGGGCGTTCTGGCCGCGATCAGCGCGGCAATTGCTTCGGCCCGCCTCAATGCGGCGACCAATGCGCTGGGCACGCTGGACGAACTCTTGGTGATCGCAGCAGCCGTCATCGGCGGCACGTCGCTGGCCGGCGGCTCCGGCACTGTGCTCGGCGCCATGCTGGGCGCGCTTCTGATGCAGTCGCTGCAGTCCGGCATGGTATTGCTCGGCATCGATTCGCCGCTTCAGAGCGTCGTCGTCGGCGCCGTGCTGGTCGTCGCCGTCTGGCTCGACACAGTCTACCGCAAGCGGGTCTGAGCATGATCCCGAGCCGAAGGTCCGCGTCAGCGAAAAGTGGACATCCGTTTCGGTCCAACATCATGCTCGGCAAAACCATGGAAAGGGACGATCATGGCTGACACGACTGCTCCCACGCCACTGATCGACATGCGCAACATCTCGATTGCCTTCGGCGGCATTCACGCCGTCGACGATGCGTCGATCGACCTTTTCCCGGGCGAGGTCGTGGCGCTGCTCGGCCACAACGGTGCGGGAAAGTCGACGCTGATCAAGATCCTGTCCGGCGCCTACAAGCGCGATTCGGGCCAAATCTTCGTCAATGGCGAGGAGGCTTCGATCGCCAATCCGCGCGACGCCAAGAAATACGGCATCGAGACGATCTACCAGACGCTGGCGCTCGCCGACAATGTCGACGCCGCCGCCAACCTGTTCCTCGGCCGCGAGCTGATGACCGGCTGGGGCACGCTCGACGATGGCGCCATGGAGGCCGAGGCGCGCAAGGTGATGGGCAGGCTCAATCCCCGCTTCCAGCGATTCAAGGAGCCGGTGGTCAAGCTTTCGGGCGGCCAGCGGCAGTCGGTGGCGATCGCGCGGGCCATCCTGTTCAACGCCCGCATCCTGATCATGGATGAGCCGACGGCGGCGCTGGGACCGCAGGAAACGGCGCAGGTCGGCGAACTGGTCATGCAGCTCAAGGCCGACGGCATCGGCATCTTCCTGATCAGCCATGACATCCACGATGTCTTCGAGCTTGCCGACCGCGTCTGCGTCATGAAGAATGGCCGGGTCGTTGGAACGGCGCGCACCGGCGACGTCACCCAGGACGAGGTGCTCGGCATGATCATTCTGGGCAAGTGCCCGCCCGGCGCCATTCCGGGACCAGGCGCGCTGAAGATCGCCGCCTGAAGCGTCAAATACCTGTCATGTGATATGCCAGCCGTCATGATGGTTTGGCCGCGCCATTGTGTTGCCACGGGGAGTTGCCCATAAGATGGGAAACCATGGGTCGCAGCAGCAATTTGAAGAAGTTCTTCCCGATCGTCGCGTTCATTGCCGTCGCGCTGATCAGCCTGACAATGGCGGGATTCGCCTATTTCGCCACCCAGGAAGCGGCGCGCATCAAATTCGAGGCGACGGCGGACGACGCCCTCAACCGGATCGATAGCCGCATCGACCTGCATCTGTCACTGCTGCGATCGACACATGCGCTGTTCGAGGCTCGCAATGGTGACATTTCGCGGGGCGAGTTCAAGGCGTTCTTCGATGCGCTGGGTATCAACGACAATTTCGCTGGCCTGCGCGGCATCGGCTTTCTCCGGCTGGTGAGAGCCGGCGACGAGGCAGCGGTCGAGCGTGCCATCCTGCACGACTATGGCGTCAGCGATGCGATCTATCCGGCCACGACGACGCTGCCATGGCGTGCGCCCATCACGCTGTTCGAGCCGCTGGACCCTTCCAATCAATCCGGGATCGGCTACGACATGTTCACCGAACCGGTGCGGCGCGAGGCGATCGAAAGGGCGATGGCCGACAACCAGCAGCACGCGAGCGGGCGCGTGCAGCTAGGCCAGGAAACAGGTGCTGCGCAGACCTTCACCGGCTTCCTGGTCTTCGTGCGGCTCAACATCGAAACCGCGGCGGACGGCATCGATGCGTCCAGATCCTCGACAACAGGCTTGCTTTATGCGGCGTTCCGCGCCCGCGACCTGTTCCAGACCGCGCTCAGCCGGACGCCGCTGCTGCCGGTCAACATCGAAATCTATGACGGCAAGGTGGATGCCGACCATCTTTTGTTCCAGTCGGAAACGCCGCCGGCGTCGGGCTTCGGCGACAGGTTACTGGTTTCTCGCGAACTCACCATCGCCGGACGTCCATGGACCGTCCTGTTCAGGCCGACAAGCGCCTTCTCGCAACCGTCCTCGCGCGCCATTCCGGTGATGCTCGGCCTGTTCGGGCTGCTGCTCGCGGGCACCATCGCGCTGGTGGCCCGCTATCAGGAGCGGGCCTATGACGCGGTCTCGCTGCTTCATGAGACGACGGAAAAAAGCCTGCTCGAAAAAGACCTGATGCTGCAGGAGATGAAGCACCGCATCAAGAACTCGATCACGCGGGTGCTGGCGATTGCGCGCCAGACGGCGTCGCACGCCACCGACGTCCACGAGTTCTCGTCCTCTTTTTCGGCTCGGCTGCAAGCGATGGCGGCGTCCCAGGACATGCTGACGCGCTCGCGCTGGCAGAAGGCCGATCTTGGCGATCTCTTGCGCATCGAGCTTGGCCAGGTGTTCGGCAAGGAGCTTCCCGACGGGATATTGTCGGGGCCAGAGGTGTTGCTCGACGAGACGACGACGCAAGCGCTCGGCCTGACCTTTCACGAACTGGCGACGAACGCGCTAAAATATGGCGAAACCGGCAATTCGGCCATTACCAGGAACGGCGACTGGTCGCTCAAGGTCGACTGGTCGGTCGAAGGCCACAGGAGCGACCGAACGCTGGTTCTCAACTGGCGCGAAGCCGGCAAGAAGAAGCTCGAACCACCGGTCAAAACAGGTTTTGGCACCAAGCTGATCGATCTGAACGTGACGCGCGAATTGCGCGGTACGATCAATCGCGATTTTCACGATAGCGGGCTAAGCGTGGAAATCAGGATCCCGCTGTCGGACTGAAACACTGCCGCAAACCGACCGATTTCAAAGGCGCCCAAATGCAGCGCCCCAAATACAGCGTGCCAAATACAGCGTCCCAAAATACAGCGTCCAAGTAAACAGAGACCGGCTCGTCCGGTCTCCGCTTCCAATGCCTCTTGCGTTTGAAACGGATCAGCAGCGCGCCGTAAACAGACGTCCACGGTTGTCGCGGTACTGGCAATAGCCATTGCGCAGGTTGCGCACCAGCAGGCCGGTACCGGCACCGATGGCTGCGCCCACCAGCGCACCCTTGCCGCCGTCAATCAGGCCGCCGGCCAGAGCGCCGACACCGGCGCCGATGCCGACATCCTGTTCGGTGGTGCTGCAACCGCTGACCGCGATTGCGGCAACCATGGCAATAATCATCTTCCGCATAGGGTCACTCCTCGCCTTTGTCCTCACTTGTAGCTCCGCCCGTCATTTATCACGCGAAAAAGTGTTTTGCCCTGCTCGATTTCATTGTTGGCTAAGAGAATCTTTTTCGGGGCGCGCGCCGCTCGAGGCAAGCTCGAGGTCGGAAATCTCCACGGAAGCGTCGAGGGTGCCGTCCGGGCGTACGTTCCAGACGATCCGGTCGTAGTCATCCTCAAGTGCCGGATCGACGGAAAGGCATTTGGCAATGATGCGCGGAGCCTGACCCTGCACATCGCCCATGGCAAACGGACGCGCCGCGGTGCACTCCTGAGCGGTTTCGAAAACGCTCACCGATACGGGCAGTTCGCGGCACTCGGTCATCGTGTTCGAACAGCCGATGACCAGCAGCACGGCAGCGATATGTTCCATGGCGACGGTCCTCCCGCCATAGAACGGGCCACATCCGCCAAAGTTCCGGCGATACAGGCCCGCGCGACCATGGAGAACAGGCCGACATCAGGCAAGCACGAGCCGCCGGCCGCTTTGCGTCCGACGCTTTGCTTAAAATTGTTATCGCAAAACCACTGCACACCCTTGGTTCAGGCCCGAGGGGCCTGCTTCTGCGCGAATGCATCAGACCAACTGGAACGCGGCGGCCAGGACGACCACTGCAGCTAGCCCGATTGCGGCGAGGCCGGGAATCGGCAGGGAATCACGGGGCGACCGCATTGCGGATGCTTCGATATCCTGAAACCCGCTCATCGAAACGCGTGCGGCCTGTTCCAGCCTGTTGATGTCGGCAACCGTCAAAGCCATTTCTCCTGTAGTGCGCAGCAAACTACGATCGAAAACGTCGTGCGGAGTGGTGCCTGAGAAAAACAGCATCGAACCTTATGGTGAACAGATGGTTAAAGCCGGCGCGGCTGGTATCAATCCCCACCCCTCTTGGCCCCAACCCCCCTCGGCCACCTCTCTTGGGCTCGGCTGTTGCCCGTTCAATCCGTCTCGAAATTGCTGCGAGGAACGACGAGATGGTACTCGAGACGATCCCCGCTGATTTCAAGTTTCGCCGTGCCGTTCAACGATGCAGGCACGACGCGCTCGAGCGCGACGCTGCCAAAGCGCTTCTCGCTGGGCTGATTGTCATTGGCTCCGATGGCCTCGGCCCATGTCAGCGACAGCGCGGTCTCGCCAGCGGCAGCGGCCGTCAGATCGGCCGTCACCTCGACGAAGCCGTCGGCTCGCGACAGAGCGCCGTAGCTGACAGAATTGACGGCAAGCTCGTGCATGGCCAAGCCGATATGCAGGGCCGCATTGGGATTGAGGTATGGGTTTGCACCGCGAAAACGCAGGCTGCGCACAGGGTCGGCGCCATAGCGGCCGACCTGGCCGGACACCAGTTCGCGCAGTGCCGCTCCCCGCCAGTTGGACGAGGTCACCAGGTCCTGGGATGAGGCAAGCGACTGCAGCCGGCCGCGAAAGCGCGTCAGGAAATCACTGAGCGTGTCCGAATAACGGCTGGTCTGGGTGGCGATGCTCTGGATGATCGCCAAAAGGTTCTTCGAACGGTGGCTGACCTCGCGCAGCAGCGTCTTCAGGGTTTGCTCGCGACGTTTCTGCTCGGTCGTTTCGACCATGGTGGTGACGACGCCCTGCACGGCACCGCCGTCGTCATGATCCGCGTCCACCCATATTTGGAACCAGCGGACGCCATCGTCGGCCGGAATGCTGAACTCAAGATGTTCCGGATTGCCGGATGCGACGACCTTGCGTTTGGCCGCGCCGATGCGCTCCTCCTGCGCAAGCGGCAGGATGCCGATGCCGTCGCCCGTGTCGGAACCCCCCGTGTCGGAAACCCCCGTGCCGGAAATCCCCGTGTCGGCAATCCAGGGCGGGCGCATGTTGCGGGCCCAGACGGTTTTCATCTCGCGATCCTGATAGAGAACCGAAATACCGGCATTGTGCAGTGCATGGAGAAGGGCCCGGCCAACCTGCATTCCACTCTCAGCGGACTGCAAAGCGATGATCTCATCGCTCCGTCCGCTGTCTTTCATGTCTCCAGCTCTGGATTGCATCGGTCACTTCACCCGCCCAATGCAGGCTGAACGGCTGACGGAAAATTGGGTTCCAAAAAGAGTCCGCCGAGCGACGTCCTGCTAAGGACACCGCCCGGCGGTAGCTGGAAACCGCTTGAGGGGTGCGGCTCCCAGTGTTCGATCGCAGTTCACGACGCGCGTTTGAACAAGCCCGCAATAAGCGAAATGATCAGGAAAGCGAGAAAGATGAAAAACAAGATCTGCGCTATACCAGCCGAGGTGCCGGCAATGCCGCCGAAGCCAAGAGCGCCTGCAATGATCGCGACGACGAGAAATACGAGGGCCCAGTAAAGCATGGTCCATCTCCTTCAAATAGTATGCCAAAAACGTCTTTCGCTGCCGTTTGTTCCAGCATTTCCCGAAAAAGACGAGCCCCGGAAAGCTTTCCCGCTCGAATTGGATCGTCATGTGCAGGTGAGTTGCAAGTGGCGTGTGCCGGCCGCAAGCGGCCAGCGTTATTCATCTGTGGAAAACGGGCGATCGGAGGAACTGTGGAAAGGGCCGCTCAGGGCCGGGCTGCCCGGCCTATGCAGCGGCTTTCGCGTGCCGATCGAAGAACAGCGCCTGGCTGATCAGGGCCTTGACCATCTCCGGATTGAACGGCTTGGTGACGAGGAAGGCCGGCTCCGGCCGCTCGCCGGTCAGCAGGCGCTCGGGAAAAGCGGTGATGAAGATCACCGGCACCGGGGTGGTCGACAGGATCTCGTTGACCGCTTCGATGCCCGAGCTGCCGTCGGCAAGCTGGATGTCGGCCAGCACCATCTTCGGCCGCGTCTTGGCGAACATCGCCACCGCCTCGGCATGGGTACGCGCCGTTCCGACAACGCGATGCCCCAGGCTCTCGACCATTTGCTCGATGTCCATGGCGATCAGCGGCTCGTCCTCGATGATCAGCACATCGGTTGCCACCTGGCGGGAAATCTCGTTGCTGGCCTCGGCAAGAAGCTCGGAGAACTCCTGATCGTCGACGTCGAGGATCTCCGCCGCCTCGTCTTCGCTGAAACCTTCGACGGCGACCAGCAGGAAGGCCTGGCGGGGGCGGGGTGAGATCGCGTTCAGATTGGCGGCGGCGCGCTGTTCCCACGCCGACTGCGGGTGTTCCTGCGGAACGCGGATGGCGACCGAGGTGAATAGCCTGGCGAAGACCTTGTAGAGCGCGATGCGGTCATTCGACGCGTTTGGAAAGATGTCGACGTCGGCGATGATGGCCTCGAGCATCGCGGCGACCAGCGCGTCACCACTCTCCTGCGATCCGGAGACGGCCCGCGAAAAGCGGCGCAGGAACGGCAGGTGTGGAGCGATGGTTGCGGATAGGCTCATGATAGACGTCTCCCTCTGACGTAATTGCATAGATTGCAGGCCAAGCTAATGACAAGCCCCGAGAATAAACCCTGAAAGCATAAACGCCGGCTTTCCGAAAAAGTTCCGAGGGGTTGGAACTAATGTAAGCGGAAGGCGTTTGAGATCGGGACGGGCAACCAGACGAGGGGGCCGGCTGCTTTGCGTCGCGTATTGAAGGGCGGCAGGGTGCTGGGAACAAAGGGCGAAATGACGACATGAGGAAAGACAACACGGCTGGCGCTGCAAAGAACAGGCGCCGGGCTGCTTCCGGCGACCCGCTCGGGCCAAACTCGGAAATCGGCCGCAAACTCAAACAATATTACGACGAGCTGGTCTCCGACAGCGTGCCGGATCGTTTCGCCCAATTGCTCAGCCAGTTGGAACAGGCCCAACCTGCACGGAAAAAGGACTGAGGCATGGCGGCCGTCTCCCAGAGCTTCAAGACGGATCTGCTCGCCTCGATTCCGAGCCTGCGGGCCTTTGCCGTGTCGTTGACGCAAAACGCCGACAAGGCCGACGATCTGGTCCAGGAAACGCTGGTGAAGGCGTGGGACAAGCATGAGAGCTTCGAGCCGGGCACCAATCTCAAGGCATGGCTGTTCACCATCCTGCGCAACGAATTCTATTCGCAGATGCGCAAGCGCGGCCGCGAGGTGCAGGATAGCGACGGCATCATGACCGCCAGACTGGCCGTCCATCCGGCCCAGCACGGCCAGCTCGACCTCAAGGACTTTCGGAGCGCGCTCGAGCAATTGCCAGAGGACCAGCGCGAAGCCATCATCCTCATCGGCGCGTCGGGCTTTTCCTACGAGGAAGCCGCCGAAATTTGCGGCTGTGCGGTCGGAACGATCAAGAGCCGCGTCAGCCGCGCCCGCACGCGGCTGCAGGAAATCCTGAAGATTTCCGGCGACGACGAGTTTGGCCCGGATGCGATCTCGGCTCAGGTGACAGGGTCGAACGCCGCCTGAATACGCAGCACCGGTAATGTGGGACCCTGTAATTAATGTCGGGCCCGGTAATCGGGCTCCGGTTTGCGGACATCAAACAACAGGTCCGCGCCCGCACGCCGACGCCACCGCCTCCACGAGATCGTCTCCCGAATAGGGCTTGGTGACCAACCTGACATCCGGAAACGCCACCCTGATTTCGTCCATCTCGGAATAGCCCGAGGCGAACACGAAAGGCACGCCCGATTCGCGCAGCCGCGAAGCGAAATCGAGTGTCGAAGTGCCGCCCAGCATGAGGTCGACGATGGCCGCGTCGAATTGCGAGGCAATGCTCTGCCGATCGATCTCAGCCAGATCGCGGGCGATGACCACATCGCCGGCGCCATAGTCGCGGCAAAGCTGCTCGACATCCATGGCGATCAGGAATTCATCCTCCAGAACAAGAATCCGCAATCCGTCCAGCAATGGGGGCACGTGGCGATGTCTCCGTGGGGCGCAGGGAACAGGGAGCGCAAGGGCTAGAGGAGTCATGATCCCTATTTGGCTTCCTGTCATTTAAAGTTATTTCGCATCCTGTCATTTAAAAAAGACATGCCGCCGCAGATGGCGGAACCTCGACGCCTGCAGGACGTTTGCTATCGCCCTCCGGAAGAGGGCTTCGAAGAGGATTGAAATGTCTGGCCAGAACGGCCGTTCCTTGTCCGCCCGCCGGTATTCATGCGAGAACTGCCCGCTGCGGCCGTTGCCGGCGTTCCGGGCGTTCGAGAAGCAGGAACTCGTCTTCGTCAATGGCTTCAAGAAGGGCGAACTGGCCGTCGAGAAGGGCGACACGGTTCTGGTTGAGGGAAGCCGCAGTGCCCATCTGTATACAGTGCTGTCGGGTTGGGCCTTCCGCTACAAATTGCTGTCGGATGGCCGCCGGCAGATTCTGAATTATTCCATGCCAGGCGACCTCATCGGTCTGCAAGGCAGTCTGATGGGCGAAATGCAGCACTCCGTGGAAGCTCTGTCGCCGATGCTGCTCTGCCTCTTCGAGCGGGAGGCCCTCCCCGAACTCTACCGCAGCCATCCGGGCCTCGCCTACGACATCACCTGGATCGCCGCGCGAGAGGAGCGCATGCTCGACGAGAACCTGCTCAGTATCGGCAGACGCACCGCGCTCGAGCGTGCTGCCTATCTCATCGCCTTCATCTCCACTCGCGCCAGGGTGGTCGGGCGGAACGGCAGGACGCCCGTGCAGATTCCGATCACCCAGCAGCACCTCGCCGATACGCTCGGCCTGTCGCTGGTCCACACCAACAAGACGATCCGCAAGCTGATCGATCGCAAGCTTATCTTCTGGCGCGACGGCGGCTGCGAGGTGGTCGACAACGAAAGGCTCAAGGACCTCGCCCGCTGGGAAGGGTTGAGCGAAGGTCGCCGACCGCTGATCTGAGCGGCTGCCGGAGACGTGCCGGGCTGGACTCGGCTGCGCAAAAACCCTTTCATGGCAGTTGTTCCGATTTCGGAACCTTGGGGTGGGTCGAACGTTTCGACCCGAGCAAATGCAAGGAGTCAAGCAATGGCGACTGCCGCAGGAAAGTCCCCGAACGAAAGCCGGCCGAATTCGGACCTTGAAGACGACATCAGGCAGCTGAAAGTCGACATTCAGAAACTCACCGAACAGCTGGCCGAGACCGGCCAACATGGTTACGGGACTGCCCGTCGCGTTGCTGCGGAAGGGGTCGAGCAATTGCGCGCCCAAGGCGAAGCAGCCTTTGAAAATATGCGCAGCAACGCCAAGGATCTCGAAGCGCAAGTGGTGGCGAGCGTGCGCGAAAAGCCGGTGACGTCGCTGGCAATCGCGGCAGGCGTCGGCTTTCTGTTTGCGCTTCTCGCGCGCCGCTAGTCTCAGCCCAGATGCGAATGCTGGCATCGTTGATCTCGGGCCTCGCCTCGGGTGAAGCCGTTGCCGCCGTGCGCCGCGCGCGCACGGCTGCGATCGTCTATGCGCTCGCAGCACTTGCAGCGCTGTGCGGCCTCGGTTTCCTCGTCGGAGCGGCCTATGTCTGGGTGGCGGGTCGCTATGGGCCGATGGCAGCCTGCCTTGGTTTCGGGGTCGGCTTCCTGGTGACCGCAGGGCTCCTCCTGCTCATCCATCAGCTGTCGGCCGGCGCGCGCGCCCGACGCCGGGCGCGGAGGCGCAATGCCGATATGAAGGCGGTCGGCATCACGGCCGCGCTCGCCGTGCTGCCGGCGCTACTCAAGGGGAAAGGCGGCCTCGGCACCATACTCGCCCCGGCGATTGCGCTCGCCGCCTACGCCATCTACCGCGAGAACACAAAGCCCGATGCCGACGATCCGGATGCCGGCGAGGCGAAATAGCTCGAAGCGTTTCTTCTTGTTCGGCAATGATCCGAAAAACCGGGTTCCACTTTTCCCTGACGCGGACCTTTGGTTCGGGTCCATAGTCGAGCGGTCACTTCGGCAGATCCTCCAGCGGCATCGATATTTCAGCGAACACGCCTTCCGGCCGGAATTCGTGGGTCACTTCACTGGAGATGACCTTGGCCAGGCTGCGGCGGATCAGGATCGAGCCAAAGCCGTGGCGTTCGGGCGAGGCAACTTCAGGCCCGCCGCTTTCGCGCCAGGTCAGGACCAGGCGCCGGGCGCCTTTCCTAACCTGTGCCTTCCAGTCGAGATCGACCGTGCCCGACACCGCCGACAGCGCTCCGTGTTGCAGCGCGTTGCTGGCCAGTTCATGCAGGATCAGGCCAAGCCCGACTGCCTGGTCAGGCGAAAGCAGCAGATCGGCGCCTGAGATCGTCATGCGCGGCTGATCGGCGGTGTCGAACGGCTTGACCTCGATCTGCACGAGTTCGCGGATGCCAATGCCGCGCCACTCGCGGTCGGACAGCAGGCTGTGGGCGGCGCCCAGCGCCTGAAGCCTGGCGCTGAAGGCGTCGAGGAAATTCCTCGGCTGGCGGGCATGGCGAACTGTCTGCGTCGCCAGCGCCTGGACGGTGGCCAGCGTGTTCTTGACGCGATGGTTCAGCTCGCGCAGCAACAGCCGCTGCCGCTCATCGCCGAGCTTGCGTTCGGTGATGTCGTAGTTGACGCCGAAGATCAGCGTCGGCTTGCCGTCGCCGTCACGCTCGATGACCCGGCCGCGCGTAGCGAGCCAGCGCGGCGGGCTGAAGCCCTTGACGCGGTATTCGCCAAAATAATCGTCGCCGCCGCTCAGCACGTCGCGAAAGCGCGTCTCGGTCTGGTAGGCGTCACGCGGGTCGATGGCGGCGAGGATATCGCGTGCTCTCAGCCGGGTCGAGCGCGGCAGGTCGAACAGCTCGGATAATCGGGCATCGCATTCGATCATATCGCTATGGATATCCCATGCCCAGCTCGCGAGCGATGCGGCATCGAGCGCAATGCCGCGCCGCTTTTCCTCGCGCGCCAGTGCCGCAGCGGCGCTGGCGGCGTTGCGGGTGGCGTCCTTCAATGCGAACAGGCTGGCAGCGAGGCTGGCGAGCGCCGTCAATTGTTCGAGCTGGGCGGCGGACGGCGACCCGCGCGGCCTCCGGTCGAGCACGCAGAGCGTGCCGATCCGGGCACCGGCCACCACAATCGCCGCACCCGCATAGAAACGGAAATGATGCTCGCCAGTGACCAGCGGGCTGGCGTTGAAGCGTGAATCCATGGTCGCATCCGTCACCACCATCGGCTGGTCGCCGGCAGCAATGGTGTGGGCGCAGAAGGATGTATCGGTCGCGGCCTCGGTCTCGTCCAGGCCGACACAGGACGTGAACCACTGCCGCTCGACATCGACGACCGTCACCAGCGCGACAGGTGTTTGCATCACCGCGGCGGCGAGCCCACTGATAGTGTCGAAGTCAGGATCGGCCGCCGTGTCGATTGCATCGAGATCATGGAGCACGGCAAGCCGATCCTGCGCCGTTACCACGCTAAGGACATCGACCGGCAGATTCGGCTTTGTCACTACCCTGCTATCCACAAGTCCCCCAGATGCATCGGCTTGCAGCCATCCGCGCTGGGCCCAGTTGCCGGGCCCTGAAACCGGAACCTTCGCCCTGAGGAACCGTTACCCAACCACATTTTGCCAGCCGCGCCGCCAGCGCCAACCGACATGCCAGCGCCAAACGAAATGCCAGCGCCAACCGAAATGGAGGCCGATCATGCCCAAGATCGTTCCTGAAGACAAAGCCCGGCAGGGACGCTGGGGGTGGCACACCTTCCGTATCTTGATCGCTGCGCTGCTTTTGGCGTTTATCGCCTGGGGCATCGCCGAGATCTACGGCAACATGATAGACCGGACGCCGACAACCGAACAGGGCGAGCTTCCCAGGAATGAGCAGGGCGAGATTCCCAGAGGCTGAAGCCTTCCGATCGACTGTGCCGGGATGCATCACGCTGCCCTCGCTTGGACGGCGCGCGCCGGGACGAGAACGTTCAGCGCACCAGGATGAATTTCCATCGTCGTTTCGCGGTCAAGCCTGACCAGTTCGCCATCCATGACGGCGCGAAATTTCTTCGCAGCCGAGTGGAGTTTCAAAACAGCCCGGTCAGCCTGGTGGATCTCCACATGCTCGCTGTCGCGCCATTTGCCGCGCGCCATGTCGAAGAGGACCCTGACCAGTTCGCCACGCCGCCGCGCCACCGTGACATAGATGCCGAGCACGCCGCCGGCGGGATTGTCGGCATAGGGCAGATGACCCTCACCGAACAGATTGTTGGTGATGCCGATGCCGGTGGTGCGCGTCACGATCTCGGCCTCGCCGATGGTCAGCGTCACCTTCATCGCCGAAGGTTTGTTGATCGCCGCCCAGGCAGCCTTTGCCGAGGCCCGCATCTTTCCCAACCGCGAGCCATACTCCATGGCTTGGCGAAGCTGGACCATCCTAGCATGCATGCCGATCGAGAATTGATGCACGAATGGCTTGCCGTTGGCGGTTGCCATATCGACTGCAATAACCTCACCGTCGGCAAAGGATTTCACGGCCGCGTCAAGGGTTTGTGGAATGCCGAGCCCGCGCGCGAACAGGTTCATCGTGCCAGCCGGTAAAATGGCAAGCGCTTTCTTGCTGCCCATCAACCGAGCCGCCGCGGCCGAAATGGTGCCGTCGCCGCCACCGGCCAGCACAATGTCGACACCATGCCTGGAAGCGATGCGGTCCAGCGTTGCGACAATGTCCCTGCCGGCAACGATTTCGATATCGATGCGGTGGCCTGCTGCCTCCAATGTCTGGCGCATTCGGTCGGTGAAGGCGGAGAGATCAACCGTTCGCAGGGTGCCGCCCTCCTGGTTCAGCACCGCCGCAAATCGCATTCCCCCGCTCCGATTTTTCTTGGCTACCATTGGATAATCATCGGCCGTAACAGACCGAGCCATGGGCCGAAACGGGGCGGTTGAAAAAAAGTTCCGCAGCTCTAACGAAAATACAGGAGCCAATCTCACCCGGCCAAACGCATAATTGAGCGCGATTCGGGTGGTTTTTTCACAACGCTCGCCCTGGTGTCGGAACAACGGCGCGGTCACGACGTTGTGAATGTGTAACGCCGCGACCGATCTCCCCTGCTCGCGGCCAGAGATAACGCACGAGGAGGATTACGATGATCCGCACCCTTTTATCCACCACCGCACTGGCAGCGTTGATTGCGACCGGTGCGTATGCGCAGGAAGCCACCACACCGGCGCCCACCCAGGACCCGGCGGTCCAGGAGACCGCTCCGGCGGCTCCCGTTGCGCGGGCCGAGGGCAGCCTGATGACCAATATCATTGGTGAATCCGTCTATAACGGCACCGGCGACGATGCCGAGAATATCGGTGAGGTCAGTGATGTCGTCTTCGATGAAAACGGTCAGGCGAAATCCGTCGTCATCGGCGTCGGCGGCTTTCTTGGCGTCGGTGCCAAGAATGTCGCTTTCGACTACAACAAGCTGCAATGGGCCGAACGGAATGGCGACCGCTGGCTGATTGCCGAAACCACAAAAGATGAGTTGACGGCTCAGCCGGACTTCGATCGCAAGCCCTATGATCCGGCTCCTGCGGCCACCGACACCACGGCTACGGCTCCCGCTCCATCGACCTCGACGGATACAACGGCGCAGAATGCTCCGGCGGCTCCAGCCGATAGCGCCGCAGCTCCGGCCGAACCTGTGAAGAGTGCCGACGGCAACCTTGCCACGAATATCATCGGCGAAACCGTCTATAACGGCACTGGCGACGACGCTCAAAACATCGGCGATGTGAACGACATCGTTCTGGCCAAGGATGGCAAGGCCGAGTCGCTGATCATTGGCGTCGGCGGCTTCCTTGAGGTTGGCGAAAAGAATGTCGCCTATCAGTTCGACAAGGCCAAGTGGGCGGAGAGGGACGGCGACCGCTGGCTGGTCGCCGAGACCACGAAGGAAGACCTGGAGGCGCTGCCGGAGTTCGACCGCGAGCCCTATGATCCCGCCCCGGCGACAACCGCATCGACTGACGCGGCGACGCCGGCGCCAGTGACCACCACCCCTGCTGTCACTGCGGCTCCAGCCCCGGCGGAGAAGACTGCGGAAGCTCCGGCGGCAACGCCTGAACCCGCTGCTCCGGCTCCAATGGACAAGACAGCCGAGGCTCCGGCGACGACGCCAGACCCGGCTGCTCCGGCACCGGCGGACAAGACAGCCGAGGCTCCGGCTGCAGCAACGCCTGACCCGGCTGCTCCGGCACCGGCGGACAAGACAGCCGAGGCTCCGGCTGCAGCAACGCCTGACGCAACCCCCGACCAGACGAAGACCGCGGCGATCGACAAGTCGGCGCTGACCGAAATGCCGATCAACGAAATCCGCTCCGAGGATTTGGTTGGAACCACGGTCTATGGCGCCAACGATGTCAACGTCGGTGAGATTGGTGACGTCGTGCTGACCGGCGACAAGAAGGTCGACGCCGTCATCATCGACGTTGGCGGTTTCCTCGGCGTTGGCGAGAAGGAAGTGGCGATCGGCATGGACAACCTTAAATTCATGACCGACAAGGATGGCAATCGCTATCTCTACACGAACTTCACCAAGGAGCAGCTCGAGGCGCAGGCCCCCTATGACAAGGCCACATATGCGCAAAACCGCGACACCCAGCGCATGATGATGCGCTAGCTTGCGCCAACGATGAAAGAGGCCCGCGCCGGCAACGGCGCGGGCCTTTTCATGATGGGAAAGGTGGCAGGCCTGCGACGTGGCCGACCACGCCATCCTCGGTCAGTTCGGCAAGCGCCAGCGACTGATCGAGATGTTCGGCCCGCCAGGCAAGCAGCCTTTCGGCAAGCTCCAGCCGGACCGGCAGATAGGCCGGATCGGCAGCGACATTGCTCAGTTCGTCCTGATCCTTCTCCAGGTCGAACAGCAGCGGCGGCAGGCCGCCGGCGAAATGTACATATTTGAATTGTTTCGTGCGGATGACCGCCAGATTGCACTGGCGCGGACCGATGCCGAAATAGCGCTCGGCATCAGCGTCGGCAACCGAGCGGAAATCGAACTCCCAATGCGCGGCCTCGCGCCAATTGTCCGGCTCCCCGGCATCCAGGAACGGCTTCAGCGATTGTCCGTCGAGATGCGGCGGGAATACCTCGCCAAGCAGATCGAGCAATGTCGGCGCTATGTCGACTGCTTCGGTGAAGCGGTCGACGCTGGCGCCGGCCGCCTTGCGGCGACGCGGGTCGCGGATGATCAGCGGAATATGAAAACTACCGTCGAAGAAGCCGCCCTTGCCCAGCATGAAATGGTCGCCCATCATCTCGGCATGGTCAGAGGTCAGCACGATGATGGTGTCGTCCCAGGCATCCGCCGCCTTGACCACCTGCCAGATGCGGCCAAGCTGCGCGTCGACTTCCGAGATCATGCCGTAATAAAGCGCGCGGATGCGGCGAAAATTGTCGTCGCCCCAGTCGCGCACCTTGCCCTCTGCGCCGGGGCGGAAATTTGCCCGCTGCTGCTGCCCAAGTTCATAGGCAAGGTAGGGGTGGCTCTGCGCCTCGGCCTGCCAGTTCGCGGCGCGGCGGAAGGTTGTTCCGTCGGCTGGATCATACATCTTGTTGTAAGGCTCCGGCACGATGAAGGGCGGATGCGGGCTGAGGAAGGAAAGATGCGCAAACCACGGTGTACCGCGCTCCTGTTCGCCGAGCCAGCGGACGAATTCGCCGGTCAGGAAGGCGGCTGGGGTCTCGTCCTTCGAGTAGACGGGCGGTGAGGTGGTCACGGCGCCGTCCGTCGTGGCAGCAACGATTTCGTCCGCTGGGCGATGGATATCGGGAAAACCGGCGCTGCTATCGATGCCGCGCGCCTTGAGCCATGACAGCCACGGTTTCTGGTGCTCCGGCAGGAGTTGGCGCACGGTGAAGCCGGGCAGCACGCCTTCATAGCTTTTCAGCCGCGGGTCGCCTGGCGTCAGCGTGCGCGGATCGGGCGACACGTCGGTATAGCCGAACAGCGTCGGATCATAGCCGAGACTGCGTGCCGAGAGTGCGATGTTGCCATGGCGAGCGTCGAGCGGCGTGCCGTTGCGGCAGACGCGGTTGTTCATCTGGTAAAGGCCGGTGTAGAGGCAGGCGCGTGCCGGCGAGCAGGGCGCCGCCCCGCCAAAATGCTGTCGAAACAGCACACCCTCGGCGGCGAGCGCATCGGCATTCGGCGTTCGCACCACCTTGTGGCCTGCCGCCGACAGGCAGTCGCCGCGCCACTGGTCGCAGGTGATCAGGAGAACATTCGGGCGTCTGTCTTTTCTGACCAATGCTGGTGTCCTTCATTGAAAACCTGTCGCTCATGGAGCCGAATTTTTGTGGCGACACAAGCCTCAGGTGTTCGCAAAATGGTGAACAAAAGTCGCTTTATTGTTCACTTATAAAGCACAGTCTATTCTGTGTTTGCGGCCTTTGCCGCCGGCTGGCGGCTCCTCATATTGGCGTGGACCGCGGCATGGGCCGCACAGGACAAGGAAGGAGCAGGAAAATGCTCAACCAGATCAGGGGTCTGCATCACGTCACCTCGATGGCCAGGGATGCGCGCCAGAACAACGAGTTCTTCACAAAAAAGCTCGGCCTGCGCCGGGTCAAGAAAACCGTCAATTTCGACGCGCCGGATGTCTACCATCTCTACTATGCCGACGAGCTCGGCACGCCCGGTTCGGTGATGACCTATTTTCCGTTCCCCAACATCGGCAAGGGCCGCCACGGCGTTGGCGAGGTCGGCACCACGGTCTATTCGGTGCCCGAAGGCACGCTTGCCTATTGGGAAAAGCGTTTTGCCGATGAGGGCGTCGCCGGGCTGTCGCGCGAAGAGAGCTTCGGCGACAAGCGCCTTGGCTTCGCCGGTCCCGATGGCGACGGGTTTGCGCTGGTCGAGAACAAGGCCGACACCCGCGCGCCATGGGCGAAGGGCGATGTTCCGTCCGACGAGGCGATCCGCGGCTTTCACTCGGTGTCGCTCAGGCTGAAGGACGGCGGCGCCACGGAAGAGCTGCTGAATTTCATGGGCTATGAGGAAGTCGACACGTCCGGCACTGTAAAAAGGCTGGCGCTGAAGGACGGCAACGGCGCCAACATCGTCGATATCGAATCGCTGCAGGGCGCCGCTTTTGCCGATCTCGGCGCCGGCTCGGTCCACCACGTCGCCTTCGCTGTCGAAAACCGCGCCAAGCAGCTCGAAGTGCGCAAGGCGCTGATGGACACCGGCTACCAGGTGACGCCGGTGATCGACCGCGATTATTTCTGGGCGATCTATTTCCGCACGCCGGGCGGCGTGCTGTTCGAAGTCGCCACCAACGAGCCGGGCTTCGATCGCGACGAGGACGCCGCCCATCTCGGCGAGGCGCTGAAGCTGCCGTCGCAGCACCAGCATCTGAGGCCCTATCTCGAGCAACATCTGCAAAAGCTGGAAGACTAAAAGCGCATCGCGTTTGACCAGGTTGGGCGACGCGCTTTTAGTTTGGTTTTGTGCATGTCGTCATCGCAAAACCGCTGCGCACTTTTGCGCGACATGCATTAAGGACAAGGCCATGAGCAAGGACGCTTACACCTATAGGACACTGCCGGGTTCGCCTGATGGATCGCTGCTCTTCGTCTTCCACGGCACCGGGGCCGACGAGAACCAGCTTCTGTCGCTCGGGCGTGATCTCGCGCCGCAGGCGACTATCGTTTCGCCGCGCGGCGATGTCTCGGAAGACGGTGCTGCGCGCTTCTTTCGCCGAACCGGCGAGGGCGTCTACGACATGGACGACCTGGCGCGGGCGACGGACAAGATGATTGGCTTCGTCAAGGCGCATATCGGGGCGCATGTCGAGGCGTCAAAGCCCGCGTCGGTGCTTGGCCTCGGCTATTCCAACGGCGCCAACATCCTGGCCTCGGTGGTGTTCGCGGCGCCCTCTCTGTTCGACGCGGCGGTGCTGATGCATCCGCTGATCCCATTCGAGCCGGAAATCGAGGGAAGTCTCGCCGGCCGCCGCATCCTGGTCACAGCAGGCAGGCGCGATCCGATCTGTCCGCCCAACCTGACGTCGCGGCTAGAAGCCCATTTGCGCGCCGATGGCGCCGATGTCACAGTGGAGTGGCACGACGGCGGCCATGAGGTGCAGTCGAACGAGATCGAGGCGGCGCGGCGGTTCCTGTCCGCTACGCCGGCAGAAGGAGCGTAAGCAATGCCTGACCAATTGCCGGAGGTCGAACTGGAGGATCGCGGTTCCAAGGGCCGTTATCTCCTGCGCGGGCCTGACGGCGCCGAGGCGGAGATGACTTTTACCAAGGTCGGCGAGCACCAGATCATCATCGACCACACCGAAGTGCCGGATGCGTTTCGCGGCCAGGGCGCGGGACTTAGGCTCGTTACCCGCGCCGTCGAGGACGCGCGCGCGGCGGGCAAGAAGATCATTCCGCTCTGCCCGTTCGCCAACGCCCAGTTCCGGCGTCACCAGGAATGGGCCGACGTGCTGAAGCAATAGCGCCGGTCCTGGCGCCAGTGGCTCCACCTTCTCCCCTTGTGGGAGAAGGTGGCCGAGCGAAGCTCGGTCGGATGAGGGGTGCTCCAGCTTGGCANCCTTCTCCCCTTGTGGGAGAAGGTGGCCGAGCGAAGCTCGGTCGGATGAGGGGTGCTCCAGCTTGGCACCGACAGCACTCCGTCCAACACCCCTCAACCGTCTCGGCGCTGCGCGCCGATCCACCTTCTCCCACAAGGGGAGAAGGCAAGAACGCGCCCAAAGCCCTTCGCCTTCAATTCGGCGTCCCCTACCCGATCGTTCGAGCGCTCGTCTTGCCTAGTGGGTATTGCCTTGCCTAAGTAGGATATTGCCCGCCCGACCAATCGAACCGAAATGATCCCTTGATGACCGAAACCGATCTTGTTCCCGTCTTCGACGGCCACAACGACACGCTGCTCAGGCTCTATCAGTCGAAAGACGCGGATGTCGAAAAGCTGTTCATCGAGGGAACATCGGGTGGCCACATCGACCTGCCGCGTGCGAAACAGGGCGGCTTTGCCGGCGGCATGTTCGCAATCTTTCCGCCGCCGGTCGAGAAATCCAAGCGCAGTGCGGTTCCTCCCGCGCCAAGCGATATCGAGCCCTTGCCGCCCGAAATTCCGCGCGCCGACGCGCTTGCTTCCACCATCGCCATGGCCTCGATCCTGTTCAGGCTGGAACGAGCGTCGGCGCTCACCGTCTGCCGCAGCGCCGGCGATGTGCGAAACGCGATGGCGCAAGGGTCGATCGCAGCGGTGTTCCATATCGAAGGCGTCGAGGCGATCGACCCCGAACTGACCATGCTCGACGTGCTGCATGCGGCCGGCTTGCGCTCGCTCGGCATCGTCTGGAGCCGCCCGAACGCTTTCGGCCATGGCGTGCCGTTCCGTTTCCCGTCGACGCCCGACACCGGACCTGGCCTGACCGATGCCGGCAAGGCGCTGGTCAAGGCCTGCAACCAGCTCGGCATCATGGTCGATCTTTCGCACCTCAACGAGAAGGGGTTTCGCGACGTCGCCGAGATCAGCGACGCACCACTGGTCGCGACCCATTCCAATGTCCATGCGATCTGCGGCCATTCGCGTAACCTCACCGAATGGCAGCTCGGCGCGATCCGCGACTCGGGCGGCATGGTCGGGCTGAATTTCGCGACCGGGTTTTTGCGCGAAGACGGCAGGATGAATGCCGATACCAGTCTCGACGTCATGGTGCGCCATGTCGATTCACTGCTGCAGGCTTTGGGCGAAGACGGCGTCGGGCTCGGGTCCGACTTCGACGGCGCCATGATCCCGGCTGTGGTCGGCGACGTCACCGGCCTGCCGAAGCTGCTCGACGCGTTCGCCGCGCGCGGCTTCGGTCGCGCGCTGATCGAGAAGATCGCCTACCGCAACTGGATAAGCATGCTGGAAAAGACCATTGGCTAAAGCGGGTCGCCCGGCGGAGCAGCCAGCAACCTGCAATTCGATCGAGCGGGGTTTGATGATCTCGACAGGAACGTTGTCTCCGAAGCTCAAGCCGCGGATGATTGCGGACTTCGAGACCTTCAGGGCCGGCTCTTGAAGCGCCAGACCGTACGAACCGATGTCGCCATCGTCGGCGCCGGCTTTACCGGCCTGTCAGCCGCGCATGAATTGAGCAAGGCCGGCATCGATCTTGCGCTGCTCGAGGCGCGCGGCCGCGTCGGCGGGCGGGTCGAGTCCCAGTGGAACGGGCTTGGCGAGCGGATCGACAGCGGCGGTCAGTTCCTGTGCGAGGACATGCCGGAACTGATGGCCCTGGTGCGAACGCGCGGCAAGACGTTGGTCGAGACCTATGCTAAGGGCGAGTTCGTTGCCCAGCCGCTGACCGGCGCAAAGCAAGTCGAGCGAATCTACCACGCCTCGATGTCGATCCGCGACCGCATGAACGCGATCGCACCGGGCGATCCGGCTATCGCCGGCTTGACCGTCGCCGCATGGCTCGATCGCCAGAACGATCCCGGCGAGGCCAAGGCGGCTTTCCGCTCGATGATCGAGGGCCTGTGGTGCCAAGCGCTTGAAAAACTGCCGCTTTGGCACCTCATCGACAATGACCGCCGTATCACCAACGAGGTGTCGGAGCTGCAGTATTTCGTGCACGAAACCATGCAGTCCCTGGCGGATGATCTGGCTGGCGATCTCGGCAACCGCCTGCGATTGAACACACCGGTCAGAACGATCGAGCGCAGACCGGGACGCGTTCGTCTCGCGTCGACGACGGGCTCGATCACGGCTCGAATAGCGCTGATCGCCATGCCGCCGATGATGGCTTCGAAGCTGGACTTCGCGCCGCCGCTGCCGGCTGCCTTGCAAAAGGCTCTCGGCGTCTGGCAGAGCGGCGCGGTGATCAAAGTACAAATGCGCTATGCCACCGCGTTTTGGCGCGCCAAGGGCCTGAGCGGCATGGTGATGTGGCGCGATCCGCCCGCACTTTTTGCCTGTGACGCCAGCAAGGACGACGGCCACCCCGCGTTGGTCGTCTTTGTCGGCGGGCCGCTTGCCCTCCGCTGGCGGGAACTTGGAGATGCCGCGTTGCGCACCGAGGTTACGGCGCGGCTGCAGCAGGCGCTCGGCACGGATGCAGGCAAGTTCACCGATTTCAGCTGTCGCGACTGGACCGATGATCGCTGGAGCGGCGGCGGCTACGCCGATCTCATCATCGATACAAGCGCCACCGAGGCCGAACAAACTATCCTGGCCGGCGAGCCGCCGGTGTATTTTGCATCTTCGGAATTGTCGCCGTCGTTTCCGGGCTATGTCGAAGGCGCAATCGTGGCTGGGCGCATTGCGGCACAGAAAATCCTCAGGGAATTTAATCTGCAGTAATCACCAGCGCCCCATGGTGCAGGCGAGGGCGTCTCAAAGTGGCGACCGGACGTCGCCGGGCCGGAGCGGCGGCGCGATTTGATCCCGCGCCCCTGCGATGACCGGATGTGCCCGCCGAAATCCCGTTTCAAAGCTGTTACACGGTCAGTTTGCGTGCGTCGTTCGTCCGTTACAAGGTGCGACTAAGTTCGTTTCAACAAAAAAAGAAGATCGACGAAGGGAAGCGCGATGTATACGAAAATCCGGACTGCCTGCAATGACCGCCGTCTGCAAGCGCTGAAGGGCAAGGATCGGCGGCCGAAGCTGGCGCTGCGCCAGCGCGCCAACGACCATCCGATGGCGCTGTTCGTGGTGCTGGGCGCCGCCGCGTTCGCCGGCATGGCGTTCGCGCCGACTGTTGGTCCCGCCTTTGCTTCACTGAACCCGCCGGCAAACATCGTCAAGGGCGCCCCGACCACGACCAAGACCGCGCGGCTGCCGATGCCGGAGATCGATTTTGTCTGCAAGGGGCAGGCCTGGGGCGCCGAGAGTGCGGAGTGCCTGCGCGTCATTGCTGAGCAATCCGGCATTCACAAGGCCCGCGCGGTTCGCGTGATCGCCAATGCCGCGCCGCTGACCGATACGCCGAACGTTTTTTGATGCCCGAGCGACCCCTCCAGCGCTCCAGGCAGGCTCCCGCCGCATCCTCGGCCGGGAGTCTTTTTTCTCTGGAAAGCCCCTTTGTTGAGCATCGGATTTTTTCAAAAACCGATTTCCACCAGTCCGAAGTCCTAGCTGCCCAATGCGGCCTGCTCGGCGATGGCCGACAGCACCCCGCGCACGTCCAGCGTGCTGAACGGCTTTTCCAGGATCTGCGGCCGCTGCGGCGCCGGCAATGCCTCGATTTCGGCTTTCGCGCCGATCAGGTCGCCGGTGACCAGAACGAAGCGCCGCGCCAGATCAGGCTTTTCGGCGAGCAGTTCGCGATAGATCGATATGCCGCTGGTGCCGGGCATGCGCAGATCGGAAAAGACGATGTCCGGCGGCATATGGCCCGACAAGGTCGCGGCGGCTGACGCCCAGGCCGGCACGATCCGCGACTTGATGCCCATCAACTCCAGAATGTCGGACAGCGAGGCGGCGACATCCGGCTCGTCGTCGATGATCAGGGCGTGGCGCAATCCGCTCGAGCGCGACGGGTTTTCGCCGGCGGCGGCCGCGCCGCCGGCGATCGCCGGCAACTGGACAACGAAACGGGCGCCTCTCGGCAGAACTTCCTCGAACCAGACATTGCCATTGTGCCGTTCGATGATCGATTTCGAAATCGACAGGCCGATGCCGGTGCCGACGCCGACCGGCTTGGTGGTGAAATACGATTCGAAGATGCGAGAGCGTATCGCTTCCGGCACGCCCGGCCCGTTGTCCTCGACCGAGAAACAGGGATTGCCGCGATCGCTGCGAAACGTGCGAACCTTGATCAGCCGGTCGCCGCCGATGCCGGCCAGAGCGTGCTGGCTGTTGATGAGGAAGTTGGCGGCAACTTGCGTCACATGGTCGGCGTCGGCCATGGCCAGCAGCGGGCCGCTGGCGAAATCGGTATCGATAATGATGCCGGTCGACCTGGCGCCGTAGGCGGTCACTTCGAGTGCCGCGCGGACCACCTGGTTGAGGTCGGTCTCGGCCTGCGACGCCGGATGCAGGCGGACCATCGAGAGGAAGCTCTTGACGATGCGGCCGCAGCGCTCTGCGGCGGCGCGCACCTTTTCGGCGCGCACCTTGGTCTGCGGGTCTGAAGCGAACTCGTGCAACAAAGTCGATTGGGCGACGACCACGGCAAGCGGGTTGTTGAGCTCGTGTGACACGCCGGCAAGCAGCGAGCCCATCGCCGCCATCTTCTCGTTCTGGTGCAGCTTTTCGCGCTGGCGGCCGATCTCCTCCTCGGCACGCAATTTGTCGCGGAGGTCGCGGATCGAGCCGAAGATCAGGCGGCGGTCGGCGACCCGCATCTCGGTTGCCGTCAATTCGATCGGAAAGACCTCGCCGGCAGCATTCTGGGTGACGGTCTCGATCCGCTGCCCGACCATCGGCGCGCCGCGGCCCGACATGTATTCGGCGCCCGACACATAGCCCTTGCGATAATAGTCCGGAACGACGGTGTCGAGCAGGTCCTTGCCGAGGATGTCGCTGCGCTGGTAGCCGAACATCTTTTCGGCCGCCGGATTGAACTCGATGATCGAACCGGTCTCGTCGATGACGATGATCGCGTCGAGCGAGGCCTGCAGCATGGTGCGGCGGATGACTTCGCTGGCGTGGGCATCGGAAAGCGATCGTTCGATGGCGTCGCCGATGGCCAGCGCCACGATGTGCAGCGTCGCCACTTCCTCGTCGGTCCATTCGCGCTCGTTCACGCAGTCGTTGACCGCCAGCGTGCCCCACAGATGGCCATGCGCAAAGACCGACACCGACAGGAACGACTTGATGTGCTGCTTTTCGAAGTCGGTTCTCAGAAAGCCTTCGAGGTCGCGCGTGTGTCCCGCGAAGATCTTGCCTTGCCGCTCGTCCTCCGCCAACCGTTCCAGCAGTGGGTCCGAATTGACAACCGACTGCATGATCACCGTCGGCGATGCCAGCTCGCCACCATATCGGGGGTCGATCCAGTAGGCCGCCACCGATTGGGCAAAGCCTTGGCCGGGCAGTTCGCGCAGCCGAAACAGGATGCCGCGCTGGCAATCCATGGCCCCGCACAGCGTTTCAAGGATGCTGCCCATCTCGCGCTGCCAGTCGCCAGCTTCGTGAAGCCGGCGAACGATGTGAACAGCGGCCATCGCCGCGCCCTGCCTGACGCCGTGCCTATCGCTGCGTGCTTCAGCCGTCATGGTCAGCCGTCATTTCACAGTCGTGCCACCGAGAGTGGTTGGTCGCGCCGCTCAGTTGCCTTCGCCGGTCGGCAGCGAGAAGATATAGCCTTCGCCGCGGACTGTGCGCAGGAATTTCGGATTGGCCGGGTCCGCCTCGATCTTCTTCCTCAGCCTCATGATGCGGATATCGACTGCACGTGAGGATTCAGGATCTTCCGCGAAGCCGATCGCCTCGGAGATCGCCGCACGCGTCAGCAAGCGGTTGGCACGCGTCAGGAAGACCTCCAGCACGTCGAACTCGCTCTTGGCCAGGTCGATGACCGTCCCATTGGTGCCGGTGACGAACCGACCGTCGAGATCGGCATGGAAAGGTCCGAAGCTCATGGAACGGCGGTTGGCAGTTGTTTCGGCCTTGGCGGCCTGCGGCTCGGCCGGCTGCGGCACGCGGCGCAGCACGCTGCGGACCCGCGCCAGCACCTCGCGCAATTCGTAGGGCTTGACGATGTAGTCGTCGGCGCCGAGTTCCAGCCCGACGATGCGGTCGAGCGCGGTGCCGGCGGCAGTGGCATAGATGATGCCGATCGGCGTTTTCGAGCGCATCCAGCGGCCAAGCGACAGGCCGTCCTCGCCCGGCATGGCGATGTCGAGGATGGCCAGGTGAAACGACTGCGTTTCCAGCAAGGTTCGCGCAGCGCTGGCACTCTCGGCCGTAGCGACATCGTAGCCGCTGGCGTCGAGATACTCGGCAACCGCGTCCCTCAGATCCGGCTCGTCCTCGACGACGACAATTCGTGCCCGCACGATGCTCTCGCTCCCACTTTCAGCGGAAAGTAGATTGGGTATAAACATCATGTCCAGCACTCATCTTGGGTTGCCGGGTTGCAGGGTGGAAAAAAATGGCTGCACGATCCATCATCGCGCTTGTTTCCGTCGCCGAAGTGGTCGCAACCGATCTGGCCGACCATCTCGAACGGCGCGGTCATGACGTGCGCGCAGTGCGGCAGCCGTGGGAGGCCGAATCCTTGCTTTCCGGAAACGGCATCGATGTCGTTGTCGTCGGCGACAGCCTCAGCCAGGCGGAAGGGCGTGACCTGCTCAAGCGCCATGGCGGCGAGGGCGGGCCGGATTTCATCCTGATCTGCCGGCCGGCCGATCTCGTCGACAAGGTGCTGGCGCTCGAGCTCGGCGCCGCCGACGTCGTCGAGAGCCCGCTCAACGTCAGGGAACTCGCCGCCCGTATCGGCGGCTTGCTGGCACGGCGCGGCCGGAACGCCGGGGAATTGGTCGTGCTGGAGAACGCGACGGTCGACCTCCGGTCGGCCATGGTCATGCATCGCTCCGGCACGGAAGAACAGTTGTCGCCGGGTCAGGTGGCGCTGCTCAGATTGTTCCTGGCCAGTCCGCGCAAGGTCTTGACGCGCGACGATATCATTGCCGCCGCGCCCGCCGAAAATGCCGATGCCTTCGATCGCTCGATCGATTCGCGCATCGTGCGACTGCGCCGCAAGCTCGACACCGAAACCATCACCACCATACGGGGTGCGGGCTACCGGTTCGATCCGCCGACGCAGTTCGCCGACTGAGGCCGCGGCCCTCACCGTACTGTCCACAGGCCCAGACGCTCAGCGCACCACGAGAAGCGACGGACCTGACGGCATTTCGCTGGCCGCGACGAATTCGCTGGCATGGGCACGATCCCTGAGAAGCACGGTGGCGAGGCCGGCAAAGCCGAGCAGGCCCTGTGCGTAGAGCAGTGCGGAAAGTACCGAAGCTGCAAATTTCGTGTTCATCGTTTTCGTCCCCCAAATTTGGTTTCAGGTTCGCTTCAGGGAAAACCCCGAAGTGCCCGCGCCGCCATCGGAGCCCCCCGTTGCGGCGCGGGCCTTCGGTCCTCTCGGCTGCAAGTTGCCGGAGGTGCCGCGCATCTTCTTCAGCCCAAAACCGACCCGCCAGAGGGCCTTGAGCCGGTTATGCGCAGGCTGGAGACGATCCAGACCGTGGCGAAAACAGTGAGGCATGCAAATCAACACTGCGGCTATGCTTATCCTGAACAGCCAGGAGATCGCGTTAGACTGCATGTTCATCTTCGTTTGTGCCGGCTGTTTTCGTTGGGTCAACTCTGCGGGCGGCCTGTATCCAGATCATGCCGCTCGAGTCCGCGCTTTGTTGCCGATTGGTTTCGAGCCAAGTCAAATTTCTTTCATGTGAGGCAAGATCGCACTTTCCCCAGAGACGACAGAGTACCTTTTCGCGGGTCCGAGCTCGACCAGGCAAACCGTCCTGTCCTTGGTTTCACCCCTGCAAATGCCTCGGATGGGCCTCCGGCCGTTAACCAGAGGAAACAGTTTCGAAACAGAAACGTCGGCTGTGCGAAATCAATTCGAAACGTGACCCAACGACAAGCCCAGTCATCGAATTGGAGCCGGGCCATACCCGGCAGACAGGGGATATCATGTACACTGCCATTTCCGCCAAGCTCATCAACATCGCCGCCGCCGTCACCGCGGGCACGGTTCTTCTGTTCGGCGCCGACAACGGCGTTGCCGATGCTGCCAATCGGGCCGCCAATCAGATCGTGGCGCGGATTTCGCTTTCGCAGCAGACGATGGAAGTCCTCGTCGACGGCCGGCCGACCTTCGCGTGGAAAGTCTCGACCGGCGGTAGGGGGCATCTCACCCCGACCGGGTCGTTCAAGCCGACCCGCATGCACCAGATGTGGTATTCGAGGAAATATGACAACGCGCCGATGCCGCATTCGGTCTTCTTCAAGGGTGGCTACGCCGTGCATGCGACCAATTTCGTCAGGCGCCTCGGCCAGCCGGCTTCGCATGGCTGCGTGCGGCTGCATCCGGACAACGCCGCCGACTTCTACCAGCTTCTCGAGATGTTCGGTCCGACCAACACCAGGATCGTCATCGTCAAATAGATAAAGAAGGCGATTCGGACATCACTGCCCAAGAAAAAAGGCCGGAAGTTTCCGGCCTTTTTGTCAATCAATCAACCGGCACCGGCATCAGCTTCGGGTCCGGCTTCTCGGCGTGATGCGGCAGGTCCTTGCTGGCGATGAAGGTGTAGAACATCGGCACCACGAACAGGGTGAACATGGTTCCCACCAGAATGCCGGTGAAGATCACCAGGCCCATCGAATAGCGCGCTGCGGCGCCAGCGCCGCTGGAAATGATCAGCGGCACCACGCCGAGCGCCATCGCCGCCGTCGTCATCAGGATCGGTCTTAGCCGCACCCTGGCCGAGGCGACGATCGCATCGCGCCGCCGCATCCCGTGGAGCTCGCGCTGCTGGTTGGCGAATTCGACCAGAAGAATGCCGTGTTTGGTGATCAGGCCGATCAGCGTGATCAGCCCGACCTGCGTGTAGATGTTGAGCGTTCCCAGCCCCAGATTGAGCGGCACGATTGCGCCGAAGATCGACAGCGGCACCGACATCATGATGATCAACGGATCGCGGAAGCTTTCGAACTGCGCCGCCAGCACCAGATAGATGACGAGAACAGCTGCCGCGAAGGCGATGATGATCGTGTAGCCCTGTTCCTTCTCCTGTCGCGACTGGCCGGTATAGTCGATGAAGAACGTGTCGGGCAGGCTTTCTCTGGCGATGTCCTCGATGGTCCTCAGCCCGTCGCCGGTGGTCAGCGTGGGCAATGGCAGAGCGGAAATCGTCGCGGAGTTCAACTGGTTGAACTGCTCGATCACGGCCGGCGAGGCGTTGGTCGAGATCTTCACCACCGCCGAGAGCGGCACCATCTCGCCCGACGCGCTGCGCACGAAATACTCGGCCAGCTTTTCAGGGTTGTCGCGGAAGTTCTGCGGCACCTGCGGAATGATGTCGTAGCTGTTGGACTCGCGGTCGAATTGCGCCACCTCGGCGCCACCGACCAAAAGGGTCAGCGTCCGGCCGATGTCGGCGATCGGCAGGTTGAGCGCCGCGGCGCGGTCGCGGTCGATCGTCACCGTCACTTGCGGCGCATCGAAGGACATCGAATTCTGCACGGCGAGGAAGCGACCGGAGGCCTGCGCCTTGTTCTTGATGTCCTCGGCCGCCTCGAACACCTGGGAGGCATCGCCGGTCGAGCGCACCACCATGGTGACCGGCAGGCCGCCGCCGGAGCCGGGCAGCGTCGGTGGGGCGAAGACGAAAGCCTCGACGCCCGCCACCTTGGTAAGGCGGGCGGTGATGTCTTCCTGAAGCTCCTTCGAGCTGCGCTCGCGCTCGGCCCAGTCCTTGAATGCGAAGCCGACGAAGGCGCTGTTCGTCGGGCCCTGAAAGGCGACGGCAGAGAACCGCGCCCTGGTTTCGGGAATATCATTCATCAGCCCGAGAATCTGGTTCACATAGGTCTCGGTGTAGTCCGACGTCGCGTAGCGCGGCGCGTTCACAAGAGACAGCAAGAAGCCCTGGTCTTCTTCCGGCGCCAGTTCGCCGGCGGTCTTGGTGAACATGAAGCCGGTAGTGGCGACCAGTGCGATGACGATCATCAGCGTCACCGGACGATATTTTAGCGAGCCGCTGACCAGCCGCTCATAGACGTTTTCGACGCGCCTGAACGTGTTGTCGACAATGCGCTGGAAGCGGCTGTGCGAGCCGGCCCTCAGGATGCGTGCTGACATCATCGGCGTGACGGTGAGGGCAACGACACCCGAAAGCACCACCGAGCCGGCAAGCGTTACCGCGAATTCGCGAAACAGTGCGCCGGTCAGGCCGCCGGTGAAGGCCAGCGGCGCGAACACGGCGGCCAGCGTTATCGTCATGGCGATGACGGCGGACGAGATCTCCCGCATGCCGTTGAAGGCCGCCTGCATCGGCGACAAGCCGTCTTCCTCCATGTGGCGGTGAATGTTTTCCACCACCACGATGGCATCGTCGACGACGAGGCCGATCGCCAGCACCATGGCCAGCAACGACAAGAGATTGATCGAATAGCCCAATGTAAACAGCAGGAAGCAGACGCCGATCAGCGACAGCGGAATGGTCACGATCGGCATCAGCACCGAGCGGAACGAGCCGAGGAAGAGCAGGATGACGACGATGACGATAGCGACCGCTTCGCCGATGGTCTTGAACACTTCCTCGATCGAGGCGCTGATCTGCTCGGTCGAATCGTAGACGATCTCGATCGTCATGCCTTGCGGCAGCGTCTCCTGGATCGTCGGCACGATTTCGTGGATCGCCTCCGCTGTCGTCAGCGGATTGGCGGCCGGCGTCGGGAAGATGGCGAGAAAGATGCCGGGCTTGCCGTTGAAAGTAACCCTGGTGTCGGTGTTCGCCGCGGCGAGCTCAACGCGCGCCACGTCGCGCAGCCTCACCACATTGCCGTCTGTGGAACGAAGCGGAAGAGCGGCGAAAGCCTCCGGCGTCTGCAGCGTCGAGCGGACGGTGATCGAGGAGGCGACGTACTCGCTTTCGGTATTTCCGGGTGCTGAGAGGAAATTCGATGCGTTGATGGCGGTCAGCACGTCCGACGCCGTCACGCCGCGCGCCGCCAGTTTGATCGGGTCGATCCAGACGCGCATCGAATATTCGGCGGCCCCGAAAATCTGCACGTCGGCGACACCCTCGACCGTCGACATGCGCGGCCGCACGACGCGCTCGATATATTCGGTGAGCTGTTCCGGCGTCATGTTCGGATTCTGCATCGAGATATACATCATCGCGAACTGCTCGCCGGTGCCCTTGACGATCACCGGGTCTTCGGACTCGTCCGGCAGGTCGCCGCGCACGCTTTGTACCTTCGACAAGACTTCGTTCAGCGCGACGTCGGGGTTGGACCCGAGTTTCATCTGCACCGTCACGGTGCTTGAGGACGGCCGGCTCGCCGACGTGACGTAATCGATGTTTTCGGTCGAGGCGACGGCACGGGCGATCGGCGCGGAAATGAACCCCTGGATCAGGTCGGCGCTGGCGCCGGGATAGGCTGTGGTGATCGTGATGGCCGTTTCTTCGACCTCCGGATACTGCCGGATCGAGAGGCTGAAGATGCCCTGGAAACCCAGAAGCAGGATCATCAAGGCGAGCACGGTCGAAAGGACCGGACGGCGAATGAAGATGTCGGAGAAGCTCATTTCTGGGCTGCCTGCTGGTTTGCCGGCTTGGACGGATCGATGGTGTTGTCGACGGCAACGGACATGCCGTTGGAAAGGCGGTTCTGGCCGGCGGTAACGACTTCGTCGCCGGGGGCGATGCCTTCCAGGATCTCAACCAGGCCGGCGTTGCGGCGGCCTGGCTTGACGAACACCTGGGCGAGCACGAGCTGCGGCTTCTGTTCTTCCGCCGTCGGTTCGGCCGGCGCAGCAGCCGATTGTTCCTCGGGTTTTGCTGCGGACGCTTCGGCCGCGGGGTCTGTGGCCGGCTTTTCTTCCGGCTCCGCAGCGGCAGGGGCGGCGCCGTTGGCCGCGGCTGGCTTTGCCGGACGCACCACGTAGACGAAGTCACCGTAGAGGCTGGAGGTCAGCGCGGTCTGCGGCACCGTCAGCACGTTGTTTTCCTCGGGCAGTTCGACGCGCACCTGCACGAACTGGCCAGGGGTCAGCTTGCCTTCGGGGTTGGCGACCTCGGCCCTGACCGTCACCAGCCGGCTGGTCGGATCGATCTTCGGGTCGATACCGCGGATGGTGCCGGCGAACGGCAGTTCGCCGTCACCAATGCCCAGCCGCACCGTCTGGCCGATCTTCAGCAGCGGAAGCTGCTGTTCGGGAACCGAGAAATCGGCCCGCATCGTCTCCAGATCCTGCAGGGTCGCTACGGAAGTGCCGGGTGAGAGATACTGGCCGAGGTCGATCCTGGGGATACCGACGGTGCCGCCGAAGGGCGCTGTCAGCAGCTTCTGCTTGAGCACCGCCTGCAGCCTGTTGACCCGCGAAGCGGAAGCCAATGCGGCTGCCCGCGCCGTATCGAGCGTCGATTCCGAGCCGACATCGCGTTTCTGCAATTCAAGGGCGCGTGTCAACGCCGTCTGGTCGAGCGCTGCTTGCGCCTTCGTCGCATCGAGATCGGCGCGTTCGGCGGCATCGTCGAGCTGAAGGAGACTCGCGTTGGCTTCAACCTTCTGATTGGCGTGAAAAAGGATGTCCTTGACGATGCCGGCGGTTTCGACGGTCAGGTCGACGCCGCGGACCGCGCTGACAGTGCCGATCGCCTCGACGCCCGGCGTCCACTCCGTCGGCTTGACGATTGTCGTCGACACGGTCGCGGCCGGCGGTTTCATCGTGGCGAAGAATTGCTGCATTGCATTGTCGCGGAACAAATTGAAGCCGACGATGCCGCCGCAGACCAGCACGAGCAGAATGAAGGCAATGATAAAACGCTTGATCACGAACAGTCCCCTTGGCCATGGCCCGGCACAACAGTCGGATGACCCAAACACATATCTGTGACTGGTCCCGATATCAAATGACGGCGACCTTACTGTACCGTCTGGACGGTCTTGTCAATTCCGCGTAGGCTAATGTATAGGGGAACGATTGATGAAAGCCCGCAGAGCAAATTCGCGTGATAAAATTCTCGCCGCCGCCGCTGATGTGGCACGCGAGACAGGGCCCGGCAGCCTGTCGCTGGACGCCGTCGCCAGCCGGGCCGGGGTGTCGAAAGGCGGCTTGCTGTACAATTTCCCGACCAAGGCGAAACTGATGCAGGCGCTGGTTGAGGATTATCTGCGCGCCTTCGAGCAGGCGCTGGACGCCGCCCGCACTGCCGGCGTCAGCGGCGAGAGCCCGCTTGCGACCTACATCAAGCTTTCGGCCGAACATGCCGCGGAATCGAAACCGTCAGCCTCCTGGATATTTTCGGCGATCGCCGAGGACCCCGATTTCCTGACGCCGATAAAAGCGTTCAGGCGGCAGGTTTTCGAGCGGCTCAAGGGAGAGACGCCGGACCTCAAGGCGCTGTTGGTCTGCTACCTCGCCATCGAAGGACTTCGCAGCATGAATCTCTTCGATTCGGACGTCCTCTCACAGGACGAACGTCGGTTGCTGGTATCGTCCTTGCTGGAGATCGCGGGGTAGATTGCCGCGCAGTGCCGCAGGATAAACCTATTGTGACAGGTCATATGGTGAGCTTGGTCCAGCCAGGGTGAGGGAACTTTTGTCCGGCTGGCGATTTTGGATGTATGGTGAGAAGCCGAACGGCCAGAAAGGCATTCCCCGATGACAACAAAACGTTTTGCGATCCGCGCTCTCGTTTTCGCAATGGGGTGCAGCATGTCTGTCGCGGCCTTGGCTGGAGATCGCGATGATCGGCCTGACCGTGATCGCTACGTTCCCGCCGAAGGCAACATCATCGACATTCTGTTCGGCGGCCCGCGCTACTATGATCGGCAGTTGTTCACGACAGCCGCAGGAGCCTGCTCCTACCACAGGGTCGGACCCGACGCGAATGCCTTGAACAAGATCAACGATCACCATTGCGGGAAGTAGGCGGCAGGCTGCGCGCCCGCCAAGCTCAGTCGGGCGATGCAGCGGCGCAGAATGAAGACTGCAGCGATCCTTGGCGCCCCCTCTGTCCTGCCGGACATCTCCCCCACTTGGGGGGAGATTGGCTGCTTCACCCGCAGCTTGATCCGTCCAGCGTTGGCGATTGGCGAAAGCGGCGATGACAGCCAATCTCCCCCCAAGTGGGGGAGATGTCCGGCAGGACAGAGGGGGGCGCTGTCCCNCAAGCTCAGTCGGGCGATGCAGCGGCGCAGAATGAAGACTGCAGCGATCCTTGGCGCCCCCTCTGTCCTGCCGGCCCTCAAGGGTTTTGCACCATGGCGCATTCGGCCACTGGTCAAGTAGATACGCCCGGTTCGCCTTCCCACAGGATCAGGCTGGCCGCGCCGATCAGTCCTGCGCGGTCGCCAAGCTGCGCCGGCACGATCGGTACATCCCTGTAGGCCGGCATCGCCCGCTGCTCGACGGTCGCCCTGATGGTTGGAGCCAACAGGTCGAAGCCATTGGCGAGGCCGCCGCCCATGACGATCAGGTCCGGCGAATAGAGGTGAAGCAGGTTGGTGAAGCCGATGCCGAGCCACTTCGCCTCCGCCTCGATCAATTCGAGCGCGCTGATATCGCCGGCACGTGCGGCTTCGACGACGTGCCTGGCCGAAACGTTGCCGTCAGCCGAAAGGCGCCTGAGCCGGGAGCCGTCGCCCGGCGTTGTCAGCGCTGTGGCACGCCGCCCGAGCGCGGTTCCGGAGGCGACCGCCTCGAAACAGCCGACGGCGCCGCAGAAGCAGCGGTCGCCCTCGCCGGTGATGGTCATGTGGCCGATCTCGGCCGCCAGCCCGCGCCGGCCGTGATAGATGTGGCCGTCGGCAACGACCCCGCCGCCGATGCCGGTCGACACGGTGACGAACACCAGGGAGCCGCTGCCCCGGCCGGCGCCGAAGCGCCATTCGCCAAGGGCGGCCGCGTTTGCGTCGTTTTCCAGCCGCACCGGCAGGCCGAAATGCTTGCCGAGGATGTCGATCAACGGCACGTCGTGCCAGCCGGCCAGCGTCGGCGGCGCGATCACGATGCCGGCCTTGGGGTCGAGCGGTCCCGGCGCGCCGATGCCGATGCCGGCGACATCCGCCTGTGGGCGCTGTGCCAGAAGCGCCCCGGCCAGTGCAATGATCTGGCCGATCACCGCATCCGATCCCGCTATCGCCATCGTCGGCGCCGAAACCTGCGCGACAATGCGGCCGCCGCTCTCGACCAGCGCGCCGCGCAGCTCCGTTCCGCCGAGATCGAAGGCGAGGGCCAGTCTTGTCATCAGGCGGCGACCTTCAGTCCACTCAGCCAGGCCATGCGCTGCGCGAGGTCAGGGTCGCCGAATGCCAGCGATCCGAGCACCACCGTCTCGGCCCCGGCGGCGCGCAGGCGCGGCACCGTCTCGTGGCGGATCCCGCCGTCGGCAGCCAGGATGATATCGGTTTCGCGACCGGCTTTTCTCATCAGTGCGCGCGCTTCGACCAAACGTGGGCAGGCCTGCTCGGAAAGGCTCTGGCCCTTGATGCCGATGGATGTGCCGAGAAGCGTCACAAACGCCACTTGCGACAGGAAAGGCGTGACCGCGGCCACCGGCGTTTCCAGCCTGAGCACCACGCCGGTCTCGGCGCCGAGCGCATGCGCCAGCCGCACGGCGCGCAGGCCGGCTTCGCCGTTTTCGGCGTGCACACTGACCATGTCGGCACCGGCATCGATGAACTGACGCGTCTGCTCCTCGACGATCTCGGCTTCGACCATCAGGTGCACATGGATCGGTTTTGCCGTCAGCCTGGCGATCCGCGCTACCAGGTCCGGGAAGAACAGGAAGCCGGGGGTGAAGCGGGCGTCTGCGACGTCGATGTGGTGGAGGTCGACGTGAGGTTCTATGCGCTTCAGGTCGCGCTCCATATTGGCAAGGTCGGCCGACCACAAGGAAAATTCGCCGAGCAGCCGGTTGCGCGGCAGGGCGGCAATGGCGTCGGGACCGGACAAGGATTTGGTCGTCATGACGGAATGAGGCTCCGGAAGTTCGAGGAGGTGTGAAGGAAGGTCGTGATATCAGCCTGCAGCTCGGCGAAATGCCTGACGCTGTCGAGCGCCTTGGGAGCGACTTCGGCAAAGGTCGCGCCGGGAATGGCGGCGGCAAGCGAGCGCGCAGCCGGCAGCGGATGCACCGCATCCATGGCATTGCCGATGACGAGCGTGGGGATGCCAAGGGCAGCGGCGTCACTCGCTGAAACTCCCGGGCCGTCGGCGGCAATGTCGGCGAGGACCTGCGCGAACGGCGCGGCGTCCGGCCGGTCAAGATACCCGAACAGCGAGGCAAGGTTGTCGGGCGCTTCGCGCTGCAGGCGCGCGGTGGTTTCCGATTGCGCGAAGATCGCCCTCGCCTTGTCGTGGCCGTGGTCCAGGATAAGCCTGGCAACCTCGGCGATCGGCCGCAGGTTCACCGGCGCGCTGTCGAAAATCCAGGCCGGCCGCACCAGGAGAAGACCCGCGACGCGGTCCGGATGACGGCAGGCCAGGCGCATGGCGATCGCCGCGCCCATGGAAATGCCGCCGGCGACGAAACGATCGAGGCCGGCCTGATCGGCGGCGGCAACAACATCGTCCGCGAACATCTCCAGGGAAAACGGCCGGCGGCTGCCCAGTCCGGACGCGCCGTGCCCGCGGCATTCCAGCGTGATGCGCCGCAAGCCCGGCCCGGAAGGGAAGGCCTGGGCGACCTGCGCGTCGCCACCGCCCAGCCCATGCTGAAAGATGACCGCAATGCCGTCGCCACTATCGGAAATCCGAAGCTTGGCGTCATCGCGAAGCAGCGTGGCCAGGCGCGCCATCACACCAGCCCTTTGAGGAAGCGGGCAACGCTGGGTGCCTCTTCGGCCGAGAGGCCATGCGTGACCAGCGGCCCATCAAAGCCCGATGCTTTCAGCCTGGCGACGAAATCCGCAAAGTCGACGACACCCCGGCCGGCCGTCGTGAAGCGGCCGTCAGCGAAACGGTCCTTGGCATGCGCCATGGCGACGTGGCCCGCAGTGCGTTCGACGGCGGCGGCGACGATGGCGCGTGCTTCGGCCGAGCTCGCCTGCTCGAACAGGTTGGCCGGATCGAGCACGATGCGCAGCCGTGTCGACCCCATCTCGGCGATGAGGCGCATCGCGTCCGACGCCGAGGTGACGATGTTGGCCTGTTCGGGCTCGATGCCGAGATCGACGCCGTGGCGCTCCGCGAGCTGCAACGCCTTTTCCATCTCGCTCGCCATGTCGTCCCATGCCGAGGGCTCGGTATTGTCGGGATGATATGCCCACTGATCGTCCGCGTTGCGCGTTCCCGTGCACAGGGTGACCAGCGGAACGGAAATGTCTGCCGCGGTCTTGATGACCACGCCAAGCCGACGCAGGCCGTCGTCGCGCACAGCTTTGGCGGGATGGGCCATGTTGTAGGTTCCCGAGAGCGCTGCAAGGACGACACCGCAAGCATTCGATGCGGCCGCGATGGCATCAATGGCGTCTTTTTGCACCGCATCCGGCATCGACGGCAGCCCGGCGCAGGCAAGGTTGAACTGGGTGACGGCAAATCCCGCGTCGCGGACCGCTGCCAGCACGCCAGCCGGCTCGCTGCCGGGGAAGGTCTTGGCGAACACCCCGATCTGCATCAGACCGCCCCCGTTACGGAAGCGATCTCGACGCGATCACCGGTTTCGACCGAACGGGCGATCGCCACCATGGCGCGGATCGAGGCAAGTCCGTCCTCGACGTTGGCGCCGCGCATCGGCTTGCCGTCAAGGATTGTCTCGGCGAGGCCTTCGAGCTGGCGCCTGAAGAAATGCCCGTCGGCGCCGAGCGGCCTTCGCGACGTTGCATCCTTCTCGTGAAAGATATCGACCTCACTCGCCCGGAAATACCAGGGATTGAAGGTCTTCGCGATCACCGAGCCGTGTTCGCCATAGAGCTGAAAACCCTCGTGCCAGTCCATGCGGACAGCCACGGTGAGGTCGAGATGGCCAAGCGCGCCATTGGCGAACTCGGTTTCGACGAACCAGCAATAGGCGCCGAAACGTTTGTTGAGGCGGGCGCGCACGGCAACGATCTCGCCGCACAGGAAGCGCGCGGTGTCGACGAGGTGCGAGCCGTGCGCGAGCATGAAATACTGCCTGAGATCAGCCTTCGGATTGCCGCCCGGCTTGCGCGCCAGCTTGCTGGTGACCGGCAACGGCTGGACCGCGTCGGTGTTGGTGTAGCGGTGCGTGGAATCGCAATACCAGGCTTTTAGCGCCAGGATCTCGCCGATCTCATCGCGGACGAAATCGCGCGCCGCTTCCAGTGCCGGGTCGAAGCGCTTCATATGGCCGACCTGCAGCACCTTGCCGGAGCGCCGGACCGCATCGGCGAGCATCTCGCCTTCCTCGACCGAGACGCCGATCGGCTTTTCACACAGCACGTGCTTGCCGGCCTCGAGCGCCTTGATCGACATCGGCACGTGATAGGCGTCGGAGGTCGCCACGATCACCGCTTCCAGTTGCGGGTCGGCCAGCATCTCATCGTAATCGCCATAGACTTTTTCGGGTTCATAGGTCGCGGCCATACGCGCCAGAAGATCGGGGGCGGCATCGCAGATCGCATAGAGATCGGCGTTGCCGGCCTTCACGCAGGATTCGAGATGGGCGAATTGGGCGATCGGCCCGCAGCCGAGCACGCCGACACGAAGGCGACGGTCTTGCTTCCGGATCATGGTCTCTTCCTCACGCGCCGTAGCCGCGCATCGTCTGGCGGTTGGTCTTGACCGCGGCGGCCGGATCGCCGGCGGCGGTCTCGGATTCTTCTTCCAGCACCAGCCAGCCGTTGAAACGAGGTGCGGCGCTGGCGATATCGATCACCGCTTGGGTATCGCAGACGCCCTTGCCGAGCATCGCCCAAGTGCCGCTGGGATCGACGTCTTTCAGATGCACGTAGCGGATGCGGTCGCGGTAGGTGGTGAGCGTGTCGATCATGTCTTGACGGCCGCGCAATATGTGTCCGGTGTCGGGCACCCAGCCGACGAGCGACGGATCGACCAGTTCGAAAATCCGATCGTAGTCGGCACGGTCGAACAGCAGCGTGTTGTGGTGGGAACTGGGATGGACGGCGATGTCGACGCCGGCCCTGCGTCCGAGTTCGCCGGCCTTGTTGTAGACCTCGGCCGCGATGGCAAACTTGTCGTCACGCGGGCCGTCGGACACGACGGTGGCCGAGCCCATCGAAACCAGCGCGCCTGGAAAGGCAGCGGCAAAATCGATCCAGCGTTTCGCTGTCTCCAGGTCGGCGCCGATGCTCTCCATCAGCGTAAAGCCGCTCTTCGAGCCGAAGGCGAAAGAAACAAGGGTGAGGCCGGCCGATCTCAGCGCCGCGGCGAATTCCGCCGGCCTGTCTGCATAGCGGCCGATCATCGTGTCGGTGATCTCGATGCCGGCATAACCGCCATCGGCGATCGCCTTGAGCAGATCGTCGGGACCACCGGCAAACCGGTCTCCGAGCATTTCCCAGGTGAAGGTCTGGCAACCGACTTTCAGGTCTTTCATGCTTTCATTCCTTGATGCCGCCCTGCGTCAGCCCTTTGTTGATGTGGCGCTGGATGAACAGCACGAGCACGATTCAGCGGCGCTATGAAGACGCCCGAGGCCGCGGCGATATCGCCTGCCAGCAGAGAAGGTCCAATCCATCGATTTCGACGCGCGGCCTTCCCCATCGGTTCTCCGTGGGAGGGACATCCTACTTGACCGAGCCCGCGGTCATGCCGGCGAGGAAGAACCTCTGGGCAACGAGGTAGATGAGCAAGAGCGGGAGCGAGCCCAGCACGCTCATCGCCATCATCTGGTTCCATTCGAAGGCGTGCTGCCCCATCAAAAGTTGGATGCCGATCGGGACGGTGCGCATGGACGTTGACTTCGTCAGCGTCAGCGCAAAGAGAAATTCGTTCCAGCACAACAGGAAGGTGTAGACCGACGTCGCCACGATACCAGGCAGTGAAATCGGGACGATCACCCGCCAGAGTGCGGTCCAGCTGGTGCCGCCGTCGACAGCCACCGCTTCATCGAGATCGCGGGGCAAGGTGTTCAGATATCCAGTCATCAGCAGGATCGCGTAGGGCAGCGTAAACACCAGGTAAGTCAGGATCAGTGCGACGTAGGTGTCGAAGATGCCATACGAGACGACAAGCCCGAAGAAGGGGATCAAAAGCGTGATCGGCGGAATCGTCTGCGTGCTGATGATGAGTGTGTTGAGGCTGCCCTTTCCGCGGAAATTGAAACGGCTGAACCCATAAGCCGCCAGCAAGGCGATCAGGACCGTCAGCACGGTCACCGCTCCGGCCACGAAGTAGCTGTTGAAGAAGAAGCGCAGCTTTACCGGGTCGCCAAGGATGGCCGCATACGCTTCCAGCGTGAAGGCCTTCGGCAGGACGGTTGGTGGCAGGGCAAAGATTTCGGTATTCGACTTGAACGAGCTGCTCAGCATCCAGTAGATCGGGAAGGCCGCGAAAAAGAGCCCTGCGGCAAGCGCGACATGGAGCGCGACGGTGATCAGTCTGTCTTTCGGTGTGTGCCTTTTCCTCATGGTGACTACCGAGCCTTTTGATAGCGGATGTAGAACAGCGTCAGGCCGAGAGAGATCAGCAGGATGACCACGGCGCTCGCCGACGCCTGCGACAGGTTGTAGCTCGAAAACGCCAGCTTGTACGTGTAGGTGCTGAGGACCTCGGTCGAGTAGATCGGACCGCCGCCCGTCGTTATCCAGATCAATGGAAAGACCTGCATGGTCCAGATGAAGTCGAGCAGCGAGATGCTGATGATGATCGGCATCAGCTGCGGGATGGTGATGAAGATCAGCTTCTGGTAGGCCTTCGCCCCGTCGATATCGGCGGCCTCGTAGAAATCCTTGGGAATGCCCTGCAAGCCTGCGAGCAAGCTGACCATGAAAAGCGGGTAGCCCGCCCAGATATTGGCGAAGGTGACGGCGTGCAGCGCGGTCGCCGTCGAGGAAAACCACTCGACCTTGGAACCGATGATGCCCATCTGCATGAGAACGCTGTTCACGACACCGTTCGGCTCGAGCAGGAGGCGCCAGATCACGGCGATAATCACCGCGGTGAACAGCCAAGGCAATATGTAGAGCACGCGCAGAATGTTGCGCAGCGTCGGATTGATGCGGTCGCTGTTCAGCATGAGTGCGAAGACCATGCCGATGGTCATATGGAAGATGACACCCATGCAGGTGAAGTAGAGCGTGTGCCACAGCGAGGCCCAGAACACCGGATCGGCAAAGATCGCGTGGTAGTGTTTCAGTCCGGCAAAGGATGGGTCGCGACGCAGCACCGCGCTGTTCTGGAACGAATAGCCAATCACCGTCACCATCGGCAGTAGCATCAGAAGGCCGATGATGAGGAGCGAGGGTGACAGATAGAGATAGGGTGCGACCGCTCGTTTCAGTCGATGGTGGGAGCGCTTCTGCCGAGTCATGTGCAACCCTTGGGATGTGCCTTCAAGAGGAAGGTAAGCTTCGGAAAGAGGTCCATCTCAAATTGCCGATCCGTTGTTGACGGGTGGCCTGCCCTAAGTCAGGCTACCCGGTGGAAGATAGCAACGGGGAACAGGTCGCTCAGAATTTCGCCATCCAGCCCTTTTGAGCGTTGGCTGCGGCTTCTTCCGGAGACTGCTCGCCGGCGAGCATCTTCTGGGCTTCCACGTCGAACTGGGTCATCAGGTCTTCAGCCACCGGCAGACCCGTGAACTCGTTGGCGAGATAGCCGGTCTTGAAGATTTCGAAAGCCTTGGCGAAAGCCTTGTCCGAGGTCACGAAATCGGGCTTGGCATTGACGTTGCCCGGGAAGGCGTTTGCAAGCGTCACGAGCTTGGCGTTCACCTTTTCACTCATCAGATATTGGACGAGCTTCCAGGCTTCCTCCTGATGTTTTGAGGCCGCAGAGATGCCGATGCCCCAGGAGGCGTAGGGAAGGCCGCGCTTGCCGTTGTAATTCTCCACGACCGGGACGGGGATGAGGTCGAAGTTCAGCTTGGGATTGCGTTTGCGAATGAGGTTCACATGCGCGAGCGAGTCGATCATCATTCCGACCCGATCGTTCACGAATTCCTCGACCTTTTCCTGCTCGGTCTTGGTGGCAATGCCGGGCGAAATGACGCCGGCGTCGTTCAGCGATTTGACGAAGGTGAGCATATCGACGACCGGCTTGCCCTCGAGAGCCGGCTTGCCGTCAGCCATCATCGATTGACCCGAGGCCCAGACCCACGACATCAGGTCGTTCTGGACACCGGACGGCGTTTGCAGCGACAAGGGCAGCACCCAGCCATACTGGTTCTTGTCGGCATGGGTCATCTTCTTGGCGGCTTCGAGAAACTCCGCGCGGGTCGACGGCAGCTTGGTCACGCCTGCCTGGGCGGCGAGATCCATGTTCACGAAGACCGGATAGACGAACGAAGCCACGGGAAACATCACCGCCTTGCCGTCCACTTTGATGATATCCGCGACCTGGGTCTGGTCGAACTCGCTCGCATCCATCATCGGGTTCATGTCGGCCAGCGCATTCTGCGCGTTCAGATTGTTCACCCAGGCGCCGTCGAGACCGACGACGTCGCTAAGCGTTCCAGTTGCAGCACCAACCGAGATCTGGTCTCGCGTGGTCGCATAGGGGCCGCTGACCAGCGTCACCTTGATTCCGGGGTTTGCAGCCTCGAAGTCATTCATGATTGCCCTGAGCGAGCCGGCCGGCAATTCTGGCTCCCACCATTGGGTGAATTCCAGCGTCGTGTCCGCCATGGCGCCGGTTGCGCCAAGCAACCATGCGGCCGCGGCTATTTTCAGCATCGCGGGTTGTATCCGAAACATCATTTTCTCCTCCTTCTTTAAGATCGACCGCACAATGCGGACGATCGTCTGCTCTACTCAGAAGCCTTCTTGCATTTCGCAGGCGCCTCGCTCTCGCCTGCGGTCTGCCGCAGATCTTCAGATCGCCAGATGCGTCTCGGGATCGAAGAAATGGAACTTGGCATCATCCAGGGCCAACCGGATTTCCGAGCCGGAGTGGACGGCGCTGATCGGCTCGAATCTCGCCACCGCGTTCGATGCCAGGCCAAAATCGTCCACCGCGTCCGGATCGCCGGAGTCCACCCGGACCGCGTCGATGTCCAGATGGACAATATGTTCGGATCCGAGTTCTTCGATCGAGGTCACCTTGGCCGGTATCGTCTGATACTTGCGACCGGATTCGAGGCTGCTGTCATAAAGATCCTCCGGTCGTATGCCGAACACGACCTTGCGCCCCGCAAACGACCTCAAGCCCGGCCTGCGCTCGAACGCTGCCTCCTGCAGCCGGATGGCGAAGGTGCCGGACATCAGTTCGTCGCCCGTCAGGGTCGCCTCGAAAAGGTTCATCGAAGGAGAGCCGATGAAGCCGGCAACGAAGGCGTTCACCGGCGATTCATAGAGCCTCTTGGGTGTATCGACCTGCTGCAGCACGCCGCCTTTCAACACCGCGACCCTGTCCCCCATCGTCATCGCTTCGATTTGATCGTGGGTCACGTATATGGTCGTTACGCCGAGCTGCTTTTGCAGACTGGTGATTTCGGCGCGCATTTGCACGCGCAGTTTCGCGTCCAGATTGGAAAGGGGTTCGTCCATGAGAAAGGCGGCCGGCTCGCGCACCATGGCGCGGCCCATGGCAACCCGTTGACGCTGTCCGCCTGAAAGGTTCGCGGGTTTGCTGTCCAGCAAAGACGTCAGCTGAAGGGTTTTGGCGATCTCGTCCACGCGCTTCTTGCGCTCGGCCTTCGGCTTGCCTGCCAGCCGCATCGAAAAGGCGATGTTTTCGAACACCGTCATATGCGGGTAGAGCGCGTAGCTTTGGAAGACCATCGCGATGTCGCGGTCCTTGGGCGGCATGTCGACGACGTCGACTCCGCCGATCCGAAGGCTGCCGCTGGTGATGTCCTCCAATCCCGCGATCATTCGCAACGCGGTGGATTTGCCGCAGCCGGACGGCCCGACGAGAATCAAGAACTCGCCGTCCTCGACCGATAGGTTCAATTGGTCGATTGCGCGAAAATTGTTACCGTAGGTTTTGCAGATATTCTCAAGAATGACTTCTGCCATATTCCTCCCTCCGCAAGTATAAGCCGCTGATTTTTATAACCCTCCTCGGATCATGTTCACCTGCGAAATATTTCATCGTATAGTTTCTAGCTATGTTCCAGTATTGACATGCGTTTTTTTCAGTTCGACTGCTGACGGCGCGTTCGTCGATGCCAGGAGTTCCGTAACCTGGTCGTCGGTCGGAAGCGCCTCGCGCCCGCCACGGCCCGTTATCGAAAGGGCTGCCGCCGCGGCCGCGAATGCCACCCGGCCTGCGGTGCCGGCTCCGCGCGTCAACGCATGGGCATAGGCGCCATGAAAGCAGTCACCCGCACCGGTCGAGTCGACGACCACAATCCTGTGCGGAGGCAGGTGCCAGAGACCTGTCTCTTCACGCCCGCGATAGTACACGCCCCTGCCACCGTCGGTCAGAACCACTGCGGACCGCGACGGCAACCACAATGCATCGAGCATCTCGGCGGGCGATCGGCACCCCGTGGCAGTCCGCGCAAAGCCGAGTGGAAGAATGAGATGGTCGCAGAGCGCAATCAGCCGCTCCGTGGCTGGGCCGCTGCTCCATTCGATATCGCCGAGGATCGCAAGGCCGAGATCGCGAGCCCGAGCCACGACATCCAGGGACCGGATCGCGTAGCTATCGACGATCAGGACGGTCGCGCGGCTGAGGATATCGTCCGGAAAATCCGGAGCGGTGCCCAGCATCGCATCGTCGTCATACGCGATGAACCGTTCCCCGTCCGAGCCGACGGTGATCCGCGAGCGCACCGGGCGCGCGTCGGGGTGGCGCGGCGCGAATGCGGTTTCAACACCGCTCGCAACGAGATCGCGCAGCACGGCGTCGTCCGCGGCACTGCCCAGCCATCCGGCGAACCCGGCGGTTCCGCCGAGTCGCACGACGGCGGCCAGCGCCGTCGCAACATTTCCCCCGAAAGCGCGGGCACTTTGCAGAACCTTCCCCTTGCCCGCCGACAACGGCTGATCGACGTAGACGATGTCGTCGATCGCAATAGCGCCGAAGCCGAGGATCGCGGGGACGGTGGGCATCGTTCAGGCACCCGCCTTCGCCAGGGCGTCTTGCGCCGAAAGGCCGTCATGGATGACGCCCCGAAAGGCAAGCGCTGCCTTCTCCGGATCGCCATGCCCCCAGAGATTGCGGCCTACCACGGCGCCGCGTGCGCCGGCACGGATGGCGTCCGCCGTCTGCTGAAGCGCGCCGAGCAGCGTATCTGTCTTTGGACCGCCCGCGATCACGACCGGCACCGGGCAGGTCCGGACGGTCTCTCGGAACGACTCGAAATCGCCCGTGTAGCCGATCTTGATCACGTCGACGCCGGACTCGTAGCCGATGCGCGCCGCATAGGCGATCTCGTCGGGGGTGAAGACGATTTTTGCTCCGTCGGTGAAATCGCGAGGGTAGATATGCGCCACCACAGGCATGCCGTAGCGGGCCGCTGCATTTACCGAATCGGTCAGCCAGCGTATGTATTTGCCCTCGGTCGCGCCGCGTACCGGAATGGCCACGGCCAACGCATCGGCCCCCGCGCGCACCGCATCCTCGGGCGTTGCGATCAACTCGCTGATGCGATCGTCCGGAGTGAAGCAGCCCGCCTGAATCACCAGGGAAGCTTTGCCCGCATATTGCGGCCACAGATGGCGCGCGGTGCCAGGCTGGATGCTGACGTAGTCGGGTTTGCCCACCATGACGCGTGCGAGCGCACCCGGCAGGTCGGCAAGGCCGCCTTTGCGCACGTCGCCATAGCCGACGAAGTGGTCGACCGCGCCGCCAAAAAGTTTCCCCGATGGATGCGAGAAGAGGCGCGCAAGACGCACCTTGGTTCCTAGGCTCATGAGTGCAAAATTCCCCAATCGTTTGATTTCAAAATCCTGGACCCAGTGTTTCCGAAAGAAACAAGAAATACAATCTTTCGAAAGCTTTCGAATTTGCATATTTTTGGTAAGCTGAGCCGAGGCCGGAGCGGTTGCTTGGCGAGGGAAGGGCAGGGCAATGTTGTCGGAGCAGAGACGCCAATCGATCCTGGGTGAGGTGCAGCGCAGCGGACAGGTGCGCACGAAGGACCTGTCAGACGGGTTTGGCGTGTCGGAGGTCACGGTGCGTTCCGACCTCGAGATACTTGATCGCAAGGGACTACTGACCAAGACCCGTGGAGGGGCGGTGACCCGGACCACCGATTCGACTACGGCCGCGTTCGCCCGGCGGATGCAAACGAACCTCGACGCAAAGAAGCGCATCGCCCGGGCGGCGCTAGACCTGTTCGAGGACAACCAATCGGTCATCTTCGACGGCGGCTCGACATTGATGCAGGTTGCCATGCAGTTACCGCCGCTCAGCAATGTCGTGGTCGCGGCCACGGCCATGAATATCGTGCAGCATCTTATGCATCGTCCCGGGCTCGACGTTCATATGATCGGCGGCCGGGTCTATCCCGACACGGTGAGCACGCTGATCACCGATGCCGATACGGCTCTCGGCGGCTTGGTAGCGCATCAGGTCTTTGTTGGAGCGCATGCGATAGACTCGTCACTGGATGTGGTCGACGTGAACGAAGACATGGCGCGAACGAAGCGAAACCTCGTTCGCATGGCCCGGCGCGTTGTCCTCCTCGCCGATTCGAGCAAATGGGGCGTCAGCGGGACCTCCAAGGCATTTTCGCTGTCGGCCGTCGATGTGGTGATCACCGACGATGGCCTGCCCGGTCCAATACGCAGCCAGCTTGAGATGACCGGGGCCAAGGTGATCTATGCCTGAACCCATCTCGGTCCCTGACCGCGACGGAAAGATCCAATGCGCGCATGACCCACGGGATTCGCATCGGCTGTTGGCCGTCAGTCATGTTCTCCTCCTCAAGGCTGGCCTCCAATGTTGCGCCATCATTTTCGCATGTTCTGTAATAATTTTACGCACGTCAATATTTAAAATGTTGTATAGCGGCTTTCGACTGTGATCCGTTGGACGCAACGGCTGAGGCAGACCATCACCGCGTTGGGAGGTACGATCTAAAATGCACGGGAGATCAAAGACAAAGCTTGGCATTGGCGTCATCGGCTGCGGCAACATCTCGATGACCTATCTGCGCAATGCGGCTTTGTTCGGCGGGGTCGAGCTCAGCGCCTGCGCCGACATTTCGGCCGATATGGCTGCGCTGCGCGCCAAGGAATATGGCATCCGCGCGCTCGGCGTCGACGCGCTTTTGGCCGACCCGAACATCGACCTTGTCCTCAACTTGACGATCCCGGCGGCGCATTTCGATATTTCGCTTTCGGCGCTTTCGGCGGGAAAGCACGTCTTCACCGAAAAGCCGCTGGCGACCTCGGCCAAGGACGGCAGGCGGCTTGTCGCCGAGGCGGCGGAGCGCGGGCTGCTGCTGGGCTCGGCCCCGGACACCTTCCTTGGCGCCGCCGGACGGCGGGCACGCCGCCTCATGGACGAGGGTGCGATCGGCCGGCCGGTGACCGGCACCGCTTTCATGATGGGGCGCGGCATGGAGCACTGGCATCCCAATCCGCAATTCTATTATCAGCCCGGCGGCGGACCGGTCTTCGACATGGGTCCCTACTACCTGACGATGCTGGTCAATTTGCTCGGGCCGGTGGCCCGCGTGATGGCGATGGCGACGCGGGGCCAGGAGGAGCGGCTGATCACCGCCGAAGGCCCCTACCGGAACACCAGCTTCAAGGTCGGCACACCGACCAACATCCTGTCGCTGCTGGAGTTCCGCTCAGGCGCCACCGTCACCTTCGGCGCCTCGTGGGATGTCTTCAGGCACTCCAACCACCCGATCGAGCTGCATGGGACGGAAGGCTCGCTCAGGCTGCCCGATCCGGATACGTTCGGCGGCACCGTCTCGCTCTCGGAACGAGGGGCCGACTGGGCCGACTTCCACAGCGAGAGCGAACTCTATGGCGCGCGCAATTGGCCCTTCGCCGCGCCCGACCGCGCGAATTACCGCATGCTCGGCGTTGCCGATCTTTCGCGCGCGCTGACAACAGGAAGAAAGCCGCGGGCGTCCGGCGACCTTGCGCTTCATGTGCTGGAAATCATGGAGGCGATCCTCGCTTCGGGTGAGAGCCGCGAGTCCGTCGCCGTCAACGCAACGGTCGATCAGCCGCCGCTCTTCCAGGACGCCGAAGCGGCGAGCCTGCTCGCCTGATATCGGAGGGCTTACGATGACGACATTGCTTTCACCCTTGCTCGATCCGGAGGCCCGGCATGTGCTCGACCTTGACCGGCAGGCGGCCGCCCCGCCATTCGAAGCCGGCACGCCTGAAGAGGCGCGCCGCGCCTATGAGGAGGGCGTTCCGGCACTCCAGGGCGAGCGCGAGCCGGTCGGCTCATTGACCGAGCGCACCATCACCGGACCCGGCGGCCCGTTGACGCTCAGAATCTATCGCGGACAGGGCGCGGTCGGAGCCGCTGCCCCGGCGCTGCTCTATCTGCATGGCGGCGGCTGGGTGATCGGCAATCTCGAGTCGCATGACGAGATCTGCCGCTGGCTTGCGAATATGGCGGCCTGCGTCGTCGTCTCTCCCGACTACCGGCTGGCGCCGGAACACAAATTTCCGGCGGCCATCGAAGATTGCCGCGCCGTACTTTCCTTCATGCAGGGCGGCGCGGGCGATCTCGGCATCGACGCCGAACGGATCGCTGTCGCCGGCGACAGTGCCGGCGGCAATCTCGCTACCGTCCTTTGCCTGCTTGCGCGCGGCGACAAGAAGCCGCCGGCGGCGCAGCTGCTGTTCTATCCGAACACGGACGCCTCGCAGGCGGCGGACAGCTATCGCCGCTTTGCCGACGGTTATGGCCTGACTTCGGCGACCATGGCCTGGTTCCGCGACCACTATATCAACCATGCTGGCGAGATTGATGACTGGCGCGTGTCGCCGCTCAAGGCCGCAAGCCTTGCCGGCGCAGCGCCGGCTTTTGTCGCAATCGCCGGCCATGATATCCTCGCCGACGAAGGCGAGGCCTACGCGAAGCGTCTGGAAGATGACGAGGTGCCGGTCGTTCTGCGGCGCTGGCCCGGCCAGATCCACGGCTTCGTTTCGATGGGCCGCCATGGTCCGGCGGCGCGGCAAGCGGTCGGCGCGGCAGTTGCCGCATGGCGCGGCTTCGATCCTGTGTTTGGAAACGCTCAGGCCGACTGACGCATGACCAGCGTCGCGTCGAGACTGACCTTGCGTGCAACTGTCGCGTCGTCCTCATCCAGCAAGGCCAGCAGCGTCTCGACGCTGCGTCCGGCCATCGAAGCGAAGTCCTGCGCCATGGTGGTGAGGGCAGGGCAGGTGTAGCGGCTCAGCGGATGGTCGTCATGGGCTGCGACCCGCAGGTCGCAATCGCCCTTGCGGCCGACCTTGCGGCCTTGCGAGTAGGCGGCGGCCATCACGCCGAAGGCGAGACGGTCGTTGGCGCACAGAATGGTCTTGCCCGGCAGACCGCCACGCGCGAGCATCGCTTCCATCTGCTGGTAGCCGATCCGTTCGAAATCCCAAGTGTAGTCATAAGGGGTGCCGATGAGCACCGGCTCATGCCCGAGCCGCTGCATGGCGCCGACATAGCTGTTCAGGCGCTCGCGCGAATTGTGGTTGACGTGCGGGATGTCGAAATAGACCGGGGCGTCACCGGAGCGGCAGAGATAATCGACGATGGTCGAGACGCTCTGGCTGTTGTTGTTGCCGACGAACGGCGTGTCGCCCTCGAGATAAGTGTCGAAATAGACGATCGGTATGGTCTGTGTCAGCTTCTCCAGCGTGCGCTCGTCGGAGCGTAGGCCGAGCGGCGCGATCAGCGCGCCGGAAACTTTTAGCGAAAGAATGGTTCGCGTCGCTTCCACTTCGAGCTCGCGCGAGCCGTGCGAGGAGATCACGATCGGCCAGTAGCCGTCGTCGCGCAGCCTGAGTTCGATGCGGCTCACCATTTCCGAATAGAAGGGATCGGCGAGCGTCGGCACGACAATGCCGATGCTGCGGGTCCGCTTGCGGTTGAGGTTGCGCGCAAACAGATTGGGCTGGTAGTCGGACGAGCGCAGCGCCACTTCGATCCGCTGACGTGTCGCCGGCTTGACGCTGGTCGGATCGTCGAAATATTTCGACAGTGTCGGCCTGGAGACGCCGCAAGAGCGAGCAAAATCCTCCATCGTCTTGTGCGGCATCGACATCAAAGCCCTCGAATGCAAGGCGAAACTTTACAGTAAAATTGTATAGTTTCCATGCGTAAATTTATTAATTGACGCGAAAATGCACAAGCCGTATTCACTTGCAGTAGGCGAATTTGAGTGCAGTAGGCGAATTTGAGGGATTCCGCGAGATGAAGAAGCTGGTCGGTGCCGGCGAGATTCTGGTCGAGATCATGGCCGAGCGGATCGGCCAGAGCTTTCTCGAGCCTGGTCCGCTGCTTGGACCCTACCCGTCAGGCGCGCCCGCGATCTTCATCGGCCAGGCGGCGGCGCTCGGCCAGCCGGCCGGTCTCATCGGCGCCGTCGGCGACGACGATTTCGGCAGGCTGAACATCGATCGGCTGCGGGCACTGGGCGCCGACGTGTCGGCGATCGCGGTTCACACGGGCCATGCGACGGGCACGGCCTTCGTCACCTACCGGGCCGACGCCAGCCGGCATTTCGTCTTCAACATCCGCAACAGCGCCGCCGGCCTGATCGAGACAAATGCGGCGGCGACAAAGCTGCTCGCCGGTGCCGATCATGTCCATGTCATGGGCTCGTCGCTGTTTTCCGACCGCGCCATCGCGGTGGCGCTATCGGCGATCGAGACGGTCAAGGCCAGAGGGGGAACCGTGTCCTTCGATCCGAACATCCGCCGCGAGATCATGCAGGCATCCGGCATGCGCGAAGCACTCGACCAAGTGCTGGCGCGAGCCGACATCTTCCTGCCGAGCGGCGAGGAGCTCTTCCTGTTTTCATCCGCCAGGGACGAGAAGGGTGCAGTCGACGAACTGCTGGCCCGCGGCCTGTCCTGCATTGTCCTGAAGAAAGGCGCCGCCGGCGCCGTCTATCATGATCATCACGGTGCGGTCGCCTCGTCCGGCTTTACCGTCGACGAGGTCGATCCGACCGGCGCGGGCGATTGCTTCGGTGCTGCTTTCGTCTCGTTCTGGCTGCGCGGGGCGGCTCCTGCCGAAGCCCTGCGGATCGCCAATGCCTGCGGTGCGCTTGCCGTCACCCGCAAGGGGCCGATGGAGGGCATTTTCCCGCTTGAAGCGGTCGAGGCATTCATCGCCACGGGGAACACGCAGTGAGTGACGCGACGCGAAGGTTTGCGAACATTGCGGCGAGGCGCGCCGCAGGCGAGAAAAGCGGCATCGCCTCGGTCTGCTCGGCGCATCCGCTGGTCATCGAGGCTGCCCTGCGCCATGGCGCGGCGCGGCGCGCGGATGTGCTGATCGAGGCCACCTGCAACCAGGTCAACCACGACGGCGGCTACACCGGGATGACACCTGCGGGGTTCCGCAGCTTCGTCGAGGCGCAAGCGCACAAAGTCGGCTTCCCCGTCGATCGCCTGATCCTCGGCGGCGATCATCTCGGGCCGAATCCCTGGAAGCACATGGCTGCGGCCGCCGCGATGAAGAAGGCTGCGGCGATGATCGATGCCTATGCGAGCGCCGGCTTCACCAAGATGCATCTGGATACGAGCATGGCCTGCGCCGACGATCCAGCCGTGCTTGCCGATGAAACGATCGCCGCGCGTGCGGCCGAACTTGCTGAAATCGCCGAGGCGGCGGTCGAGCGGGCAGGCGGCGAAAAACCGGTCTACGTCATCGGCACCGAAGTTCCGGTCCCGGGCGGGGCGCTGGAGGCGCTCGACCACCTGCATGTGACGGCGCCCGGCGATGCCTTGCGCACCGTAGAAATCCACGCGCGAGCGTTTTCCCGCGCCGGCCTCGAAGCCGCATTTGACCGTGCGGTCGGTGTCGTCGTCCAGCCCGGCGTCGAGTTCGGCAACACCGAGATCGTGCCCTATGCACCGGCCAAGGCGACTGAACTGGTGGCTGTGCTCGACCGTATGCCGCAATTGGTTTTTGAGGCGCATTCGACCGACTACCAGCCGGCTGAAGCGCTCAATGCTCTCGTTCGCGACGGTTTTGCCATCCTCAAGGTCGGCCCCTGGCTGACCTTCGCGCTTCGCGAAGCGCTGTATGGGCTCAGCCATATCGCCGATATCCTCGCGCCGGACTTTTCGTGCGAAAGCCTGCCTGCCGCGATGGAACGCATCATGCTGGCGTCGCCGGACAATTGGCAGCAATACTATCCGGGCACGCCGGACGAGCAGCGCATGCAGCGGCATTTCTCGTTTAGTGACCGCATCCGCTATTATTGGCCGACGCCGGAGGCGCAGCGCGCAACACGGATGCTGCTAGACGTATTGGGCGAGAAGGATATACCCCGGCCGCTGATCAGCCAGTATCTGGGGCAACTCGGCGCCGAGGTTGCCGCACGCCGGGTCAAGCCCCTCGCTCACGAGATTCTGATCGGCAGCATCACCCGTGTCCTCGATATCTACGCGGACGCGACGGGACAGTAGGGATCGCGCTGCCGGAAAGACGGCAGCCGCCCAAATCCGCATCATATATTCGTCTGATGTCGACGCCGTGTTCGAAAAGCCCCTCCGCAGTTTACAACTAACATGTTAGTGCGCTAGGAGTGCTGCACATCGACATCTGGAGAGAATAGTGGTCTCGCGCTTTGGTCTTTCGGTTGCTCTCGCCACGCCTTTCGATGCGTCCGGGCAAATCGCCATCCTTCCCATGGTCACGCAGGCCCGGGCTTGCCTTGGCGCCGGCTGCAGCAGCGCCACGCTCTTTGGCACCACCGGGGAAGGCGCCTCCGTGGGCACGGCAGAGCGGCGGATTGTTACCGAGGCCATGCTGGCCGCCGGCATTCCGGCACATCGGCTCGTTGCCGGCGTGCTGGTCGATGCAGCCGAAGACGCCGCCGAACAGGCGCGGCATGCCTTGCAGTGCGGCGTCCGCAATATCCTGCTGGCTCCGCCGAGCTACTTCAAGAATGTCGGCGAGGACGGGCTGTTCGGATGGTTTTCTGCCGTCTTCGCTGCGCTCGGGCCGCTGGCTCGAGGCATCCTCCTCTACAACATCCCCTCTGTCACCATGGTGCCGCTCCCGCTTACCCTGATCGGTCGGCTGTGTGCGGCCTTCCCCGGCGTGATCGCCGGTGTCAAGGATTCGGGTGGCGACTGGAGTTACAGCGAGGCGCTGCTAAGAGCCCATGGCGATATGGTGATCCTGATCGGCGACGAGCGGCACCTGGCCAGAAGCGTGCGCCAGGGCGGGCAGGGCGCCATTTCCGGCATGGCCAATTTCGTAACCGGCGAAATCCGCGCCATGACCGAGGATGGGCGCGACGATGCCCGTGTCGAGAGCTTCGTGCTCGAATTGCTTAGATATTCGGTCATCCCGGCGGTGAAGGTCATGGTGGCGCGCAAAACCGGCGACGAGCGCTGGCTGGCGGTCCGTCCGCCGCTGGAGCCGATCGGTTCGCAGGGGCGGCAACAGCTTGCTGCCGCCTATGACAGGCTGTTTGCGACAGAGCCGGCCTGACCGGCAAAGGGAAGCGCGCTGAAATGGACGACAGCAGCGAACCGGCAACCCTCAGGGAAAGAGCTTATGCCAGCTTCACGCGGCATTTGCTGGCCCGCGATCTGCGGCCGGGACAGTTCGTGTCGCAGCGCGAACTGGTTGCCTTTACCGGGCTGCCGCTTGGCGCCATCCGCGAGATCGTGCCGCGTCTCGAGGCCGAAGGGCTTTTGACGACCATCCCGCAGCGCGGCATGCAGATCGCCCATATCGACATCAACCTGATCCGCGAGGCCTTCCAGTTTCGCCTGTTCATGGAGCGTGAGGCGGTGGCGCTGTTCACCGTCAACGCCTCCGACGCCGTGCTTGCCCGCCTGCGGCGCGAACATGAGGACATGCTGGCTCAAGCCTTGTCGCAGACGCCCACGCCGGAAATGGAAGCCAAGGCCCAGAACATCGATTGGGCCATGCACGACACCTTCATCGATGCGCTGGGCAACGAGATCATCGCCAAGGCGTATCTGGTCAATTCGGTAAAGATCAGGCTGATCCACCAGGAGCGTTTCCGCATCGATGGGCGCGTCGTGCCGGTGATGCAGGAGCACCTGACGGTGATCGAAGCGCTCGAGAGCCGCGATCCGCAAAAGGCGGTCGAGGCGATCAGTCGGCATATCGACAATGCGCGCCGGTTGGCGCTCCAGATCTGAGGACGTATGGTTCGCGGCTGCCGCGACGTTATCCACAACGACAGCAACCCAAGGGAGGAAGAAATGTCGTCCAATCCGTTCAAGCCAACGAGAAGGCAAGTCCTTGCAGGAACCACGGCGCTGGCAGCCGTCGGCCTGGCCGGCCTTCGCCCGAGCTTTTCCGCCGGTGTCGACTGGAAGCGCTTTGCCGGCACCACGCTCGACGTCAATCTGGTGAAAAGCCCGCGCAGCGACACCATCCTGAAATACATCGCCGAATTCGAGGAACTGACCGGCATCAAGGTCAATGCCGAGGCGACGCCGGAACAGCAGCAGCGGCAGAAGACAGTGATCGAGCTCAGTTCCGGCAGACCGAGCTTCGATGTCGTGCATTTGAGCTATCACGTGCAGAAGCGCCAGTTCGAAAAGGGTGGCTGGCTGGCCGACATTGCCGGCTATCTCGCCGATCCGACCCTGACCGATCCCGGCCTGGTCGAAAGCGATTTCGCCGAGGCCGGCATGCTTTTCGCCAAGGACAACCAGGGCGTGCTGCGTTCGCTGCCCTTCTCGGTGGACTACTGGATCGTCTACTGGAACAAGGAGCTGTTCGAGGCCAAGGGCCTCAAATACCCTGAATCGTTCGACCAACTGGTGGCCGCCGCCGAAGCGCTGACCGATCCATCGACCAACACGTTCGGTTTCGTCGCCCGCGGCCTCAAGAATGCCAACACGCCGGTGTGGACGTCGCTGATGCTCGGCTACGACATGACGCCGCTCGACGACAAGGGAAAGCTGCGCACCGAAACGCCCGAGGCGATCGAGGCCGCTGCCCTCTACCAGAGGCTGATGACCAAGTCCGCCCCTCCGGGCGTCACCGGCTTCAATTGGGCGGAAGCGCAGTCCGCCTTCCTGCAAGGCAAGATCGGCATGTGGTTCGATGGCGTCGGTTTTGCCCCGCCGATGGAAAATCCCGAAAAGTCGCGCGTGGTCGGCAAGGTCGGCTACGGCGTCATGCCCAAGGGGCCCAAGGCGCATGCCTCCGGGACGTTTGGCGACGGCCTCGGCGTGACCGCCTCCAGTGAAAAGAAGGAGGCCGCCTATCTGTTCTGTCAGTGGGCGGTTTCCCCGGCGATGGGCGCACGCCTGCTCCAGGCCGGCGCCGGCGTGCCGTTCCGCAAGTCGGTGCTGGAAGATCCCAAGGTGCGCGAAGGCGTCACCATGCCGGCAAGCTGGCTCGATGCGGTGGTTCAGTCCGGCAACATCAGCCGGCTGGCGCTGCCGGTGATCATCCCGGTCACCGAGTTCCGCGACATCTACGGCGTGGCGCTGACCAACATGATTGCCGGTGCCGATCCTGCCGAAGAGCTGAAGAAGGCCACCGCGCAGTTCCAGCCGGTTCTCGACAGGAGCGAGCAGGGCTGATGTCTGTCATCGCCCCAGAACGCACCGGGGCGACGACGGATCGCACCGCGGTGACGACTGAACAGGCCATCGAAGGGAGCCAGACGATCCGGCTGGCTCCCAACTACTGGCCCTTCGTCGTCCCGGCGCTCGTCGTCGTTAGCGCCGTGATCGTCTTTCCCTGGGCTTTCACGCTCTGGATGAGCGTCAACCGCTGGACGCTTGGCCAGTCACGGAGCTTTGCCGGGATGGAAAACTATCTCCGTCTGGCCAGCGACCCCCGATTCTGGGAATCGCTTGTTCATACGTTGACCTACACCTCGCTGTCGGTGGCAGCGCCGATGTTGTTGGGCACTGTCGCCGCCCTGATCTTCGATGCCAGGTTTCCGCTGCGCGGCCTGCTGCGCGGCGTCTTCGTCATGCCGATGATGGCAACGCCGGTTGCCGTGGCGCTGGTCTGGACCATGATGTTCCATCCCCAGCTCGGCGTGCTCAACTACCTTCTATCGCTGGTCGGCATCCCGGCGCAGGAATGGATATTCAACGCCAACACGGTCATTCCTTCGCTGGTCGCGGTCGAGACCTGGCAGTGGACGCCGCTGGTGATGCTGATCGTGCTGGGCGGGCTGGCCTCGGTGCCGCGCGAGCCGTTCGAGAGCGCCGAGATCGACGGCGCCAATGCCTGGCAGCAATTCCGCTACCTCACTTTGCCGATGATCGCGCCGTTCCTGATGATTGCGTTGATCATCCGCACCATCGATGCGCTGAAGAGCTTCGACATCATCTATGCGATGACCCAGGGCGGACCGGGCACCGCGTCGGAAACCATCAACATCTATCTCTACAACACCGCCTTCTCCTACTACGACATCGGCTATGGCTCGGCCATGGCCGTGGTGTTCTTCATCGTCATCGTGGCGCTGTCCTTCATTCTCCTGATGCTGCGCCAGCGCTCGCAGTGGAACGACGCGGAGGGCAAATAGATGAGCTCACGGTTGCTCAACCAGATCGGCCTGTTTTTCGCGGCCCTGGTCATCGTCTCGCCGGCGATTCTTTTCTTTCTCTGGATGATCTCGCTGTCGCTGAAATTCGAGATCGACAACGGCGCCTATCCGCCGATCCTGATCCCCGAACGCTTCGCCTGGTCGAACTATGTAAAAGTGTTCGAGGAGAACAATTTCCTGCTCTATCTCTGGAATTCGGTTCTGGTGACCGGCACGGCGACACTGCTGGCGCTGCTGATCGGCGTACCGGCCGGCTATGGCATAGCGCGGCTCAAGGCCGAAAAATCGGCGGTCGTCATCATGATCGCCCGCATGACGCCGGGATTGTCCTATCTCATCCCGCTGTTTTTGCTGTTCCAGTGGATCGGGATACTCGGCACGCTCTGGCCGCAGATCATCATCCACCTGGTGGTGACGGTGCCGATCGTGGTCTGGGTGATGATCGGCTATTTCGAAACCACGCCGATGGAACTGGAAGAGGCGGCCAATATCGACGGCGCCAGCTCCTGGCAGGTGTTCCGGCTGGTCGCCCTGCCCATCGCCAAGCCGGGCATCGTTGTCGCCTTCATCCTGTCGGTCATCTTTTCGTGGAACAATTTCGTCTTCGGCGTGGTGCTCGCCAGCCGTGAGACGCGGACGCTGCCGGTCGCCGTCTACAATATGCTTTCCTACGAGCAGGTGAGCTGGGGGCCGCTCGCCGCCGCCGCACTGGTGGTGACGCTGCCGGTGCTGGTGCTGACCATGTTCGCGCAAAAGCAGATCGTCGCCGGACTGACCGCCGGCGCGGTCAAGGGCGGCTGAAGACGAACTCTAGCTCGACATCAATTTTTCTCCCGGAGAAATCCAATGGCATCGGTAACCATCAACAACGTGCAGAAGGCTTTCGGAGCCACCAAGATCATTCACGACGTCAGTGTCGATATCGCCGACGGCGAATTCGTCATCCTGGTCGGCCCGTCGGGATGCGGAAAGTCGACGCTGCTGCGCATGATCGCCGGACTTGAAACGATCTCGGGCGGGAAGATCACCATTGGCGAACGCATGGTCAACAATCTGCGGGCGCGGGACCGCAACATCGCCATGGTGTTCCAGAATTACGCGCTCTATCCGCATATGACCGTGGCCGACAATATGGGCTTTGCGCTCAAGATCAAGAAAGCCGATCCGGCCGATACCGCCGGCCGCGTCAGGAATGCCGCCAATATCCTCGGCCTGGAAAAGCTGCTTGAGCGCTATCCGCGTCAGCTCTCCGGCGGCCAGCGCCAGCGCGTTGCCATGGGCCGCGCCATCGTGCGCGACCCGCAGGTTTTCCTGTTCGACGAGCCGCTCTCCAATCTCGACGCCAAGCTGCGCGTCCAGATGCGCGGCGAGATCAAGGCGCTGCACCAGCGGCTCGGCACCACAACCATCTACGTCACGCATGACCAGATCGAAGCCATGACGATGGCCGACAAGATCGTCGTGCTGCATGACGGCCTGGTCGAGCAGATCGGCGCGCCGCTCGACCTCTACGACCAGCCGGCCAACCTCTTCGTTGCCGGCTTTATCGGCTCGCCCGCCATGAATTTTATTGCCGGCCGCATCGAGGAAGGCGTGTTCCGCAGCGCTGGTGGGCTGATCCTGCCGCTGCCGGAAGGCGCCCGTCCGACCGACGCTGCAGGACGCGAACTTGTCTACGGCATCCGTCCCGAGCACATCCGCGCAACTGCCGAGGGCATGCCGGGCACGGTCACGCTTCTGGAAGCCACGGGTTCGGAAATCTTCGCCAAGGTCGACTGCGCCGGCGAGGAAATCGCCTGCCTGTTCCGCGAGCGGCTGCCGCTCAAGCAGGGCGCGCCGATACGGATCGAAGTCGATCGCGCCTGCGCCCACCTGTTCGAAGCGAAAACCGGCCGGCGTATGTGATTGGCGTGGCCTGCGCGGCGGGTTCGCCGACGCCAAGACGATACTCACGCAAAAGCGTCGCAGTACCAATTGCGGCGCCTGTCGCCAAACGCGTTTCCACCGACAATAACGTGCCCGATGGCACTGGACAGAACGGTCATGCCCGAACTATCGGCCGCTCGAGAGCCTTGTGAGAAGCGCGACCAGCTCCGACTGCCGATGCGTCTGCGTCTTCGCGAAGACCGATTTCAGCTGGTTGCGCCCGGTCTCATAGGAAACGCCAAGTTCGTCGGCTGCCGCTTCAACGCCGTGTCCCGAGCAAATCTTTCTCGCCAGCCTCGCTTCGGACGCTGTCAGCCTGAAGCAGGACTGCAGCACGGCTTCGGCAGCAGGAGGTCTCGCGTCAGGATCAATGAGGATGACGATTGCCTGGAAGGCGCCAGCGCGTTGTAGGAGACTTTCGGCAGTCGCAACGGATAGGCAAGGAGCGGCCGCCCTTGCAGTCTGGGCAGCGGCACGGGTGGCATCGATGCGGCCGTGTCCGGCGAACACAGCAGCGCTTTCAGCGATCGGTCGAGAGCATCTGTCGCGGTTCGGTCAAAGGAGACCAGACGCCGGCGCGTAATCTGCAGGCCTCGCCCCAGAAGCCTTTCCGCCGGAGCATTGGACCGGAGGACATTGCCGCTCCTATCCAACATGACGGCAGGCGTTTCGGTGGCGCTAAACGCATCCAGTGCCGCGTCGGCCCTCCCGAAACCTATTGCCCGCGCAACTGCGGCCACAGAGCCCAGCTGTTTCGAAAGGTCCGCCAGCTGTCTCATTTCGTCTGGCGTGAACGGACCCTGTTGGATCGACCTCTGCAGCGACAGTGCCCAGAAGTCGTCTCCTGCAGCGATTTTGACGGCCGCGCACCATCGCAGGCCGAAAGGCGCGAGGAATTCCTGGTAGTATGGATGCTTGGCGATATCGTCTGAAGTCAGGAGGTCGAACTCCGAGGTGACGCCTTTCCGATCGAGGAAGTTGACGAGGCGATACCGCTCGTCGCGGTTTATCCAGCCGTCGCGGACATAGGTGTCGAGAGCAGGGGCCATAGTGCGGCTGCAAGGCACGAGTGGCAGATGCCCTTTTATGTCGAAGAGAAGCGCTCCGGCGCTCCCGGTGGCCTTTTCGGCCACCTCCATCGCGGCATCCCAGCGTGATGGATCGAGGGCTGCCTCGACAAAGGCAACACCGATCGCGTCAAAATCGAAAGCAGCGCCCACCGCTAGCCCCTTGGTAGGCACCTATCTAAACACACCGAATCTCGAATAGCGAGTCGGGCCGCCCTCAGGGCCGCCCGCGATCGTGATGCAGCTTGGCGGTGCTTGCCGCCAGGAGAACTAGTGTTTTCTGGGCAATGTTGAAGAGCGATGCCTGAACCGGAACGGCGACCTCATCTGCTTTGGCGACCTTATCGCCGCAGCCCGCTGTGTTGCTGGCTCCTGCCACTGCTCCTCCGCCGCGGCGGTGAACTGCGGAGCCTGCATCCGCCCAATGCACTCAGTCTTCAGCTTGCGTCTGGGGTTTGCCAGGAAGTCGGCGACGACCTCCGATCCGCAAGGGTCGGAATCGATCACATCGTGCCCAATCCCGCGAAGCACGACGACCTGCCCAAAAGGAAGGCTTTTGGCCGCACGATATGCCCAGTGAGTTGGTGTTGCCGGATCATACTCGCCCGACAACAGCAGGGTCGGGATATCCAGGCGGCGGGGATGCTTTTGCGAAACCGTCATTCCCTGGGGAAACCAGAGCGGGCAAACCCAGGTATAGTCGGCCTCTCCGATCCACTTCGTCCAGTATTCGAAGCGCTTGTCAGGCAGCTCGGATCTGCTGGTCTCAGAGCAAGTGACCGAAAAATCCATGCCTTGCGAAATCTCGATATCGTCTTCTTCAAAGACCATATCCGCAAGCGGTCTAAAATCGTTTTTGTATGTCCTCTCGATTAACGTCGGCATATTTTCGATAGCGTAGCGATCATATAACGACCCGAATATAATCTCGAGAAAATCTGCGCCAGAGACATATCTGTACTGCGCGGGCGCGTTTTCTTTGTCTGCGCTCCGCAAAAGCACCGGTTGTTTGTCCAATTGCTTTACGATCGCTCGCACCGCGTCTCCCAGTCCGCGCATGCAATTTTTCGATTTTTGGCAATCTCGTTCCAGCAGGCGCAAAGAACGATCCAGATTTCGCCCATCTTCCTTGAGGTGGTCGATATCAAGGGGAAGAACGGAATCCAGAATACTCGCCGAGACGCCCTCTGGATGCTCGTTCATCACTTCCAAGGCAACTCTTGTGCCGTAAGAGACGCCGTAGAGTACCCACTTCTTTATGCCAAGAGCCTTCCGAACGTCGTTGACGTCTGCTGCATTTTCGGTGGTGTTGTAAGCGAAGAGGTCAATGCCCTTTGCTATCAGCGCGCTTCGGCACGCGACCACCTCATCTCTCATGAGCTTGTCAAAGCTGATCTCAGCGTCGACGCTTAGCGAAATGGAGTTCCAATGACCGGCCTTGAAGTATCGCGAACAGCTGAGCCTGGGAATTGACTTGCCTATCCCTCGTTGGCGACCACGACCACTCGGCGCCCGATCATCCAATTTTGATCACTTATGAACTGCCACCATGCCTCGATGTCTTCCCTGTCGCCAATATCGGTGGGCTGGCCAGGCCCGCCCGTGAGAAACACAATGGGCTCATGCCGCTCGCGGTCAGGTTCGAAGACCACCACCGATAGAGTGATTTCGGTCCCAGAAGCTTTCTTGCGGTTTTCAGGGACATTGAGAGTCCCGCACGTCATACCACGGTCGCGCGGAACCTCGAACCAGCAATTCGTTTTCTTGAACTCTCCGGCATGGATATCCCCGCTCCACGCGCAAAAGAGAAGTACAGCTGACGCGAGCTTAAGGAGTACTCGATCCAGATTGATGAACATACGTCGAAAAGAGGCGCGCATGTTGCCCTCCAGCATGAAGCAAGGCCTGAGGCATTCGCTCGCCGCCCACTGAGCTTTGACATCAGCGCGGTCGTAGGAATGATCGTAGTTTCCCCCTGCCCCACCAATTGCCAAGTGCGATTTTGCTCGCAGCAAGCTACCCCTCATCGAGAATAGAGTGGTTCCATGGGCCGCGCATGACCCATTTGGGTATGGGATCATGGCGACAGTGGCGTCAGGGCAGTTGTCACCGCTGCCGTACCCCTGAGCCTGTGGAGCGCGCCGACTTACTCCTTCGGCGGCGGCAGCAATCCAGTTCTATCGTGATGAGATCGCCATCGCGTTCGGGTTGGCGCATGCCGACGAGATCGTCGGCATGCACGCGATTGCGAATCCCACAATGCGCTTTGCCTGGAACGCTATCGCGACGGGCATAAGAAGAAGAATGCCGCAGCGATGGAACGACCAACAATTATCGTGATCACAACCGTTTCACGTTAACCGTTAGGAAACGACGGGCTTGTTAAATGAGTTTCCCCAAGGGGCATAAATATGGCACTTCACCTTTCGGCGGATGCGGTTCCTGTGGCGGCGGCCCCACAGAAGTATCTTTTTGGTCCGGTCGCTGACTTTCTCATGCTTGGCGGGAGCGCGTTCCTCATCCTGCCGGTCTTGTTTTTTGTCCCTCTTAANCGCTGACTTTCTCATGCTTGGCGGGAGCGCGTTCCTCATCCTGCCGGTCTTGTTTTTTGTCCCTCTTAAATACGAAGGTTTCGTGGGCGCAACGATGTTGTTGCTGGCTCATCTGATAAACCATCCGCACTTTGCCCACTCGTATCAACTTTTCTATCGCAATTTCGGGCGGAAGGTGCGCGGAGACGGATATGACAAGAACCTTCAGGTCCGTTACATCTTCGCGGGCATTGTCGTCCCGCTGATCATGGGCGGCTTTTTTGCTTACGGTTCAATAGCGGGGAATGCGCGCCTGCTGGGGTATGCTGGCAATGCGATGGCCTTTTTTGTGGGCTGGCACTATGTCAAGCAAGGCTACGGCATGCTGATGGTGGACGCCGTATTGAAGCGCAGGTTCTTCAACGAGCAAGACAAGAAAGTGCTGCTGTTCAACGGCTATGCCGTATGGCTGTTCGCTTGGCTTCAGACAAACGCGGTGATCACCGAAAGGCAATTCTGGGGCTTGGACTACTACACATTTGCCGCCCCCTCATGGGTCACCAATATTGCCGTATTTGCCGCCGCTGCTTCCACGGCAGCCACGGTCGTGATGCTGATCAATCGCTGGCGCAAGCATGGTGGCACGCTNATTTGCCGCCGCTGCTTCCACGGCAGCCACGGTCGTGATGCTGATCAATCGCTGGCGCAAGCATGGTGGCACGCTACCGTACAACGGCGTCGTCGCTTACGTCGTGTCTCTATACGCCTGGATTCTATTTGTGAGGATAAACCCGCTCTGGTTGCTTGTGGTGCCGGCGCTCCATTCGTTGCAGTACCTGGCGGTGGTCTGGCGTTATCAGACCAATGTAGAGCTCGACCGTTCAGATGCTGTTATAGAACCCGAATTCAAGGTCCTGTCCATTATTGGCCCGATGTATAGGTTGCGAGTGCTGGGCTTTATCATCATTGGCAGTATTCTTGGGATTCTCGGTTTCTGGCTGGTCCCGATCGCGTTGTCTGCTTTGATTCCTTATAATGAAGAGGTGCTCGGCTCGTCGCTGTTCCTCTTCATAGCGTGGATATTCATCAACGTGCACCACTACTTCCTGGATAACGTTATGTGGCGACGAGGCAATCCAGAGGTATCAAAATATCTGTTCCGCTAGTCACTTGCCGCGGCAATCTTATGATGGCCACAGATAGCCGGCCGGACCGCTCGCCACATCGGGCGTAAGCATCCGAATTGCACTGCTCGGGCCTATTGCAACGTCCGCGAAAGAGTCTCTCCGATGCCGCAGGCGCTGGTGGTGGTGGTGCCGTTGCTGATCGGTGGCAGCGGCCTCGTCCTAATTTCAGTGCTGCTTCTGGTTTTCGCTCTTGCCACGGCTATGGTCGTGAAAAAACCGCTCATGCTGCCCGCGGTGGCTTCGCCATAGCCCGACAGAATCACGCCGCCCGCCAAACCGCCACCCGCTCTAACCCGATACACCCGAGTTATATCGCCGCGTCCGCCACCGGTTTTGCCCCGGTTACGGCGGTGGCTCGCTAAGTAATTGAATAGCGTGGTGATCCCGACAGGAATCGAACCTGTGACCTACAGATTAGGAATCTGCCGCTCTATCCTACTGAGCTACGGGACCACGCGGCCGACACATAACCGCTTCGGATCGTTTCGCCAAGAGGCGCTCTGTACCCAATCAATCGGTTTCGACAATGGCCGATGAAGCATAGCCGTCGAGAGGCTTCTGCTCACAATTCGAAATTGCATCCTCGTCAGCCTACGATTGAACCACGAGTGTGGACCGCAAAGATGAGCCGGAAACAGCGGAACTTCGGACCACCGCCGCGCTTTAGTGTGCCGAAGGAGAGACCCGCATGAGTGCCACGAAAGAATTCTTCGAAACCTGGCTCCAGGAGAACGTCGGTAACCTGCCCGCGGAAAGCGAAGTGAGCGTGGCCGTCCTGGTTCAGCAATTCGAGCAGGATGCCGATGCGGCCGGCTATGGTCACGAGGTGCGCCAAGACGAGATCGGCGACATCGAAGAGGCCATTGAGAAAGCTCTGAGCAAGGCCAGGACAGGCGAACAGCCGCCGGCTGCCGATCCGGCCGAAGAGAGTGATCTGGCGCCCGTCATGGAGGCGCTGGAGGTCGACGACCCGAAGAGCGGGCCGTAGCGGTCCCAGGCAACATCGGATGGCAGCCGACCAGCGGTTGCGGCTCTCCCCTTCCACTCTACATGACCCGGCATGATAGATGCCAAACACATCACACTCGGCGTCGTGATCGGCGTGGCTATCGGCGTCGCATTGGACAATATTATTGCGGGTATCGGAATCGGTATCGCCCTGGGCATTGCCCTGGGTCTTGCGCGGAGGCGGTCCGGTCGGAAGTGACGATCGGAGCATCGCCACGTCCCAGGCCCGACCGCCTTGTAGCCATCCCAAATCACGGCGCACCCCTCGGATCAAGCCGCAGGGCGGTTTTATGGCCGACGCATCAAGCGGCCAGCGCCGTCTCCGCGAGCTTCACCCAATAGCTCATGCCGTGCGGGATGATCTCGTCGTTGAAGTCGTAGGCAGGGTTGTGGAGACCGGCGGTGTCGCCATTGCCGATGAAGATGAAGGCGCCCGGCCGCGCTTCCAGCATGTAGGAGAAATCCTCGCCGCCCATCACCGGCTGGATGGCGCGTTGCACCTGTGCCTCGCCGGCGATTTCAGCGGCGACATCGCTGGCAAAGACCGTCTCCTCCGGATGGTTGAAGGTGACGGGATAATTGGCTTTGTAATCGACCTCGATCGTTGCGCCGAAGGCCGCGCCCACGCCCTCGCAGATGGCGCGCAGGCGCTGCTCAGCCTTCCTGGCGACCTCCTTCTTCAGCGTGCGCACGGTGCCGGCGATCTCGGCGCTCTCGGGAATGACATTGTAGGCGTCGCCGGCGTGGAATTTCGTCACCGACACCACGACAGCCTCGACCGGATCGGTGCTGCGCGAGGCGATCGTCTGCAGAGCGCCGACGAGCTGGCTGGTGACGACGATCGGGTCGATTGTGCCGTGCGGCATCGCCGCATGTCCGCCCTTGCCCTTGACGGTGATGGTGAATTCGGCGGTCGCCGCCATGATCGGGCCCGGCTTGATGGCGAATTGTCCGACCGGCAGGCCCGGCATGTTGTGCATGCCGAACACCTTGGAGATGCCGAAGCGCTCCATCATGCCGTCCTTGACCATCTCGTTGCCGCCGCCGCCGCCTTCTTCGGCCGGCTGGAAGATTACTGCGACGGAGCCGGCGAAATTGCGCGTCTCGGCAAGGTATTTGGCGGCGCCGAGCAGCATCGCGGTGTGGCCGTCATGGCCGCAGGCGTGCATCCTGCCTGGAATGGTCGAGGCGTAGGGTTTCCCGGTGATCTCGTTGAGCGGCAGCGCATCCATGTCGGCGCGCAGGCCGACGCTCGTGCCTTCGCCCAGTCGACCGCGGATGATGCCGACGACACCGGTCTTGCCGAGGCCGGTCACCACGTCGTCGCAACCGAAGGCCTTCAGCTTCTCGGTGACGAAGGCGGCGGTCTCGAAGACGTCGAAATTCAGCTCTGGCGTCTGGTGCAGATGGCGGCGCCAGCCGGCGACCTCGTCTTGCATTTCGGCGGCGCGGTTCAGGATCGGCATGATGTTCCATCTCGCTGTTGGAGCAGACGGATTCAGCCTGCTGCTTTGCAATTGTGCCTGCTGTTTTAGAATTGTCATTCAGGCACTTTGCCATCTTGACGTCACATAGGCTAAATAGCACCGCAAGACAGTGATCCGGTTAGAGGGACCGGATCACCATGCTGGCGATCGCGTAACAAATCTTACGGAGCCAGAGGCGACTGCGGCAAGAGGCGATTTCGGATTCCACCATGCGGTACAGGCATTTCCTCAAACTAAAGCGCGTCGCGTTTGACCGGCCTCATGCGGCGCGCTTTAGCATTGTTGTTTTTATGCATGTCGTTATCGCAAAACCGCTGCGCACTTTTGCGCGACATGCATTGCTGGCGGGCGCCGTGGCGCTGCCGGCGCTGGCCGGTCCGGCTCTCGCCAATCCGACGATCGTGTTCGACCTGGAGAATGGCAAGATCCTCCAGCACCAGGAGGCTTTCAAGCGCTGGTATCCTGCCTCGCTGACCAAGCTGATGACCGCCTATGTGGCATTTCGTGCGATTGCCGCGGGCGAGGTCCGGCTCGATTCGCCGATCAAGGTCACCAAGCGTTCCGCCAGCGAGCCGCCGAGCAAGATGGGCTTCAAGCCGGGCTCGGTCATGCGGCTCGATAACGCGCTGAAGATGATGCTGGTCAAATCGGCCAACGACGTCGCCATGGCCGTCGGCGAGAACATCGCCGGTTCGCAGGCCGCTTTCGCCGAACGCATGAACGCCGAGGCGCGCCGGCTCGGCATGACCGGATCGCATTTCGTCAACCCGAACGGGCTGTTTTCGCCGGACCAGTATACGACTGCGCGCGATCTCGGCTTGCTGGTGATGGCGATCCGCACGGAATTTCCGCAATATGCCCCATGGTTCTCGATCGAGGGCCTGGCCGTCGGCAAGAAGCAGATCCCGAATTACAATCTTCTGATCGGCCGCTATCCCGGCGCCGACGGCATGAAGACCGGTTTCGTCTGTCCCTCGGGCTTCAACATGATCGGCTCGGCAACACGCGACGGGCGCACGCTGGTGGCGGTGGTGCTTGGCGAGAAGTCGGCCATCACCCGCGCCGAGACCGTCGCCAGGCTGCTCGACCACGGCTTTGCCACGCCGACACCGGGCTGGCTGACGGTGGCCGCGCTGCCTTCCTATGGCGACACCACATCGATCAACAACCTGAATGACGAGATTTGCAGGAAGAAGCCGGCTAAGGAGCAGTCGGAAGCTCCCCCCGTCGGCGATAAGAATGCGGCAAAATCTACCTATCGAAAAAAACTCGATCACGCGCCGACATTGGTCGCAGTCGGCCTTGGCGGCGCCACCGGGCCGATACCGAAAGCCATGCTCGATGCATCGGGCCAGGAATATGCCGACGTGCCGCTGCCGAGTTGGCGGCCCGACCTGCCGCCGCCGCCCGGCGCCGAGCCGGCAGTGATCGGTTCCGCCACTGCGGCCCAGGAGCCCGCCAAGGCCGTGAACTAGCCTGATGAGCAGCGGCTTTCCCATCGCCGTCTCGATGCTGACCGGTTTTCTCGGCGCCGGCAAGACGACGCTGCTCAACCGGCTGCTCAGGGATCCCGCGCTCGCCGACACCGCGGTCATCATCAACGAGTTCGGCGAGGTGGCTATCGACCATCTCCTGGTCGAACAGGCCTCCGACGGGATCATCCAGCTTTCCGACGGCTGTCTCTGCTGCACGGTGCGCGGCGAACTGGTCGACACGCTGGCCGATCTCGTCGACCGGCTGCAGACCGGCCGCATCGCCCGGCTTGCCCGCGTCGTCATCGAAACCACCGGCCTCGCCGATCCGGCGCCGGTGCTGCAGTCGATCATGGCCCATCCGGCGCTGGTCGAGGCCTTCCGGCTCGACGGGGTCATCACGCTAGTCGACGCGGTCAACGGCGATGCGACGCTAAACGCCCATGTCGAGGCGGTGAAGCAGGCGGCGGTCGCCGACCGCATCGTGCTGACGAAAACCGATCTGGCCACCGATCCGCGCGACGTCGAGGCCTTGCGGGCGCGGCTGCGGCAGATCAATCCGGGTGCCGAACTGCTCGATGCGGGTGACAGAAGGACCGATGTAGCGGCGCTGTTCGATTGCGGCCTCTACAACCCGGCCACCAAGTCCGCCGACGTGCGGCGCTGGCTGGGCGAGGAAGCCGCCCATGATCACCACCACCATGACGACCATGACCACGGCGACCACGACCACGATCATGACCATCGGCACGATTCCCGGGTGCGCTCCTACTCGCTCGTTCATGAGGGGCCGGTGCCGTTTTCGGCGATCGAGATGTTCCTCGACCTGTTGCGATCAGCACATGGCGAGCGCCTGTTGCGCATGAAGGGCGTCATCGAATTGCTGGAAGACCCGTCACGGCCACTGGTCGTCCACGGCGTGCAGAAGATCCTGCATCCGCCGGCGCGGCTGCCGTCCTGGCCGGACGGCCAACGCGGCACAAGGCTGGTGCTGATCACGCTCGACATGCCGGAAGATTACGTCCGCCGGCTGTTTGCCGCCTTCACCAACCGGCCGTCGATCGACACACCGGACCGCGCAGCGCTGGAAAACAACCCGCTGGCCATCGCCGGGCGGTGAAGCGGCTGATCTCCCCCCTCGAGGGGGAGATGTCGCCGAAGGCGACAGAGGGGGTCGGCGCGACCGGACGCGGCCTCCTGCGGCAGATCAAGGTTGGCGCTTCACGCGAGGCAACCCCCTCTGGCCTGCCGGCCATCTCCCCCTCGAGGGGGGAGATTAGCTCTCAGCCGCCGCGCTCGACCAGAAAGCGATGGCCGCCGGAAACCGCTGCCGTTTCGATCAATCGATGGCCGCTCTCGGCGCAGAAGGCGGGAATGTCGATGACGGCGAGGGGGTCAGTGGTTTCGAGCCATAGGCGGCTGCCCGGCCGCATTGTGGCCAACCGCTTTTTTGCCTTGAGCACGGGCAACGGGCAGTTCAGGCCTTTGAGGTCGTAGACAGGGGCGGGGGCGGGGCTGGTTGAGGGCCTGTCTTCCTGGCCCCCATCTCCGTGTTCAGGCATGAAGCTCAGCCGCCGAACATGCCGAGCAGCTTCTTCTTCAGCCTTGTCGTCCTGCTTTCACCGGCATTCGCCGCCTGCGTTGCGGCCGGGGCGGCATCGGGGGAAGACGCGATTGTCGCGGTAGCGACAGGCGCTTCGGCTGCGGCCCTGGCCTCCTCCTCTTCGGCCAGCGAATTGATCCTGGCGGTTTGCTTTTCGGCCAGAGCCTGAGCCCTGGCCGCCTCTTTCGCGGCCTTGGCCGCTTCTATAGCGGCAAGCCTTTGCTCCTCGGCCTTCTGCTTGGCGGCCTTCTCCGCGTCGAGCGCGGCCATCTTGCGGCCCGCCGGCGAATCGATGCGGCCCATGCGCGCCGTCTCGGTCACCGAGCCGTCGGCGTTGAACGACGGCGGATCGATCGGCACGCGTTCGCCACGGGCGCGTTTCTTCGACCACTCGGAAACGATGCTGGCTTCCTTGATCCCGCCGATGGTCGGCTTGGGCGCCGGCACGCTGGCCTTGACCGCGCCGCTGAAAGCCGCCTCGTAGGTGCTCTGGTAGGCATTGAAGGCGCTCTTCAGCGAATCCGGCTGCGTCGTCGCGGGGCAGGCGCCGGTCGGATCGAAGGTCTCGCCGTCAGGCGCGACCTGGTTGAAGACATAGCGCTTCTCGCAGACATCGACCTTCGGTGGCACTTTCGTGATCTCGAAATTGTCGTAGCCGACCTTCAGCATCTTCCAGAATTCGTAGTTCGGATCTTTGCGATAGCGCGCCATGTTGGCGGCGGTCATGCGGAACGGAAAGGCCTGGATCTGGAACTCGGTCTGCCCGCCCTGGAAAGCGTCGCGGCCGAAGGCGTAGATCTGCTCGATCTGCGCGTCGGTCATCGAATAACAGCCCGACGACGAGCAGGCGCCATGGACCATCAGATGGGAACCGGTGCGGCCATTGGCGCGGTCGTAGACGTTGGGATAGCCGATGTTGAAGGCAAGGTGGTAGCTCGACCGCGGATTCATCTGCGCCGGACGGACCGTATAGAAGCCCTCCGGCGCCTGGCGGTCGCCTTCGGTGTATTTGGGACCCAGCTTGCCCGACCATTTGCAGATGTCGTAGCTGGCGACCAAGTCATAGCGACCGTTGGTCTTGGCCTTCCAGATTTCGAGCTTGCCCTCTTCCTTGAAGATGCGGGCCATCACCGGCGAGGTGCGGGTCATCCCCTTGGCCTTCATGCTGGCCAGGATCTTGTCGGGCAACGGCTTGTTGGCGTGGGGGGCAAAATCCTTCATCGAAGAATCATTGCAGCCGGCGACGCCTATCGCGGCAATCACAAGTGCGGTGCGGGCAAGCTTGGCAAACATGGCTATGTCTTTTCTTTCGTACCGCAGGCATTGGCGCCGACAGCCCCAACCCTAAGCCCGTTAACCTTGAAAATTCCTTACCGCAAGCGCCGGGCCTTACGGCAATCCGATTGAAACGAGCGCAGCGGCATTTTTGTGGCGAAGGTGCTCAATCTCGCCACATTGCGGCGCCGAAACCGTCCGGCGGTCCGTTCGATTGAAATCGGCCGGCCTGAATCCTCTTGTTTGACTATGCCTTTCCGAAAACCGGTACCCACTTTTTGCTGCGCTGACCTTCGGTTCGGGATCATGGTCTAGAGGTTTCGCCCCATAGCCAGATATTTCTCGCGGCGCTGCTCACGAAAATCGGTGTTGGCGCCGGAGAATTCTTTCATCGTTTTCGCAATGAGATCGCCGGTGGCGGCAATCACCGTATCCGGGCCACGATGGGCGCCGCCGAGCGGTTCGGGAACGATGGCGTCAATGATCTTCAGCTCCAGCAGATCCTGGGCGGTGATCTTCATGTTGGTCGCCGCATCCTTCGAGCGGGTGGTGTCGCGCCACAGGATCGAGGCGGCGCCCTCCGGCGAGATCACCGAATAGATGGCGTGTTCGAGCATGTAGACGCGGTTGGCGGTGGCGATCGCGATGGCGCCGCCCGAGCCGCCTTCGCCGATGACCACCGAGATCGACGGCACCTTCAGGCGAAGACAGGCCGAGGTCGAGCGGGCGATGGCTTCGGCCTGGCCGCGCTCCTCGGCATTGACGCCGGGATAGGCGCCGGCCGTGTCGACCAGCGTCAGCAACGGGATATTGAAGCGGTCGGCGAGTTCCATCAGCCGCACCGCCTTGCGATAGCCCTCCGGCCGCACCGAGCCGAAATTATGCCTCAGCCGGCTGGCCGTGTCCGAGCCCTTTTCCTGGCCGATGATCGCCACCGGCTCGCCGCGGAAGCGGGCGAAGCCGCCGACGATCGCCTGGTCCTCGCCAAAATTGCGATCGCCGGCAAGCGGCGTGAAATCGTTGAACAGCCCCTTGATGTAGTCGACGCAATGCGGCCTGTCCGGATGGCGCGCCACCTGCACCTTCTGCCACGGGGTCAGTGCCTTGTAAGTGTCGCGCAATGCGTCGCGCACGCGTTTCTCGAGACGGCTGATCTCATCGCCGACATCGACCGCCTCGCCATTCTCGGCGAGCTTCTTCAACTCGATGATCTTGCCTTCGAGATCGGCGACCGGCTTTTCGAAATCGAGGTAATTGTACATTCTTGAGCGGACCGATAAGCCGGGAGGCAATGACTGACGGAACCTGGAAAATAGAGGCTCCGGGCGGTGGAACGTCGTCCTCACATAGCGATATGACGCCTAGTCGGCAAGCGGATGATGATCGTTGACCAGCCGCACCAGCCGCTCCTCCAGAACATGTGTGTAAATCTGCGTCGTTGAAATATCGGCATGGCCAAGCAACTGCTGCACGGCCCTGAGATCGGCGCCGTTCTGCAAGAGATGGCTGGCAAAAGCATGGCGCAGCACATGCGGCGATATTTTCGCCGAGGCGATGCCGGCCCGCGCGGCAAGGCCCTTCAGGTCGCGGGCGAAGACCTGCCTGGAGAGATAGCCGCTGTCGCTTGCCGCCGGAAACAGGAACGGGCTATCCGCTAAAGCCGGCACCGTTGTCCGGGCAGCGAGCCAGGCCCGCATGGCCACGCGCGCCTTTGCCGATAGCGGCACCATGCGTTCCTTGTCACCCTTGCCGCGCACCATGAAGAAACGATCGTCGCGCAACGCCACCGTCACCGGCAGGCCGACCAGTTCGGAAATCCGCAGGCCGGTGGCGTAGAGCACCTCGACCAGCGCATGCAGACGTAGCGCCGCCAGGCCGTCGCCATCGTTCAGCGAGGCGTCAGCTGCCTCCTGCGCCGCTCGGTCGATCAGCCGGCCGGTGTCGGCCTCGCTCATCGTCTTCGGCAGCGGCCGGCCCTTCTTCGGACTGTCCAGGGTTCCGGTCGGGTCGTCGCCGCGCAGACCCTCGGCGTAGAGGAACTTGAAGAACTGGCGCATCGCCGACAGCTTGCGTGCCTGCGAGGTGGCGGCAAAGCCGCGTGCGGCTATCTCGTCGAGATAGTTGCGAATATCGGCAGCGGCGGCACCAGCGAGCCCGCCGTCGATCTCGGCTGACGCGTCTTCGAGGTCGCGGCGATAGCTGGAAAGCGTGTTTTCGGCAGCGCCGCGCTCGGCGCTCATCATTTCCAGAAAGGCTTCGATGCGGGCCGCGCTGTTCATTGCTTCGGGTCATTTTTTTTGGGGTTCAGCTTTTCAGGAGGGATGCGCACGCTCATTTCGGCCTTTCTCGGCTCGACGAACATCGCCAGAGCGAACATCGCGCCATAGACAATGCCGGCCAGAATCGTGAGCGTCACGACAAAGCGGAACAGTGTCGGCATCAATTCTCGCCCGTCTTGTTGTTCTGCGTTTCCAAACCCAGTGCCTTATGAGACGCCAATCCGGCCAATTCAAGGGCGAAGCGCGGACGACGTGCGGCGGCGCCACGCTTGACGCAATCAGGCTTTTGATGTCGATACGCCGGCAAAGAGGGGTCTAAGCAGGCATTCACGGGCTAGCCAGAAAATGCCTGCCTGGATTCTTTGGCTTGTCGCAGGTTCTGTCGCAAAACCGTGGGACAACTTTTGCGGACCTGCTTAGAAACATCATGGTGTCATGAACGCTTTGCCCGCCAATCCTCCCGATGAGAGCCATGCCGCGCTGCTCGGCCGGCTGGGCAGCCGTTCCATCGTCTTTGTCGGTCTTATGGGCGCCGGCAAAACGGCAATCGGCCGCAAGGTGGCGGGGATGCTGGGACTGCCTTTCATGGACAGTGATCAGGAAATTGAAAGCGTGTCGCGGATGAGCGTCCCGGAACTGTTCGAACGCTATGGCGAGCCCGAGTTCCGGGCGCTGGAGCAGCGCGTCATCCTGCGCATATTGGAACACGGCCCGCAGGTGCTGTCGACGGGCGGCGGCGCCTTCATGAGCGCGCCGACGCGGGAGGCCATTGCCGGCCATGGCGTGTCGGTATGGCTGAAGGCCGAGATCGACCTGTTGATGGACCGCGTTTCCAAGAAGCAGAACCGGCCGCTCCTGAAAAGCGCCGATCCCCGTGCAGTGATCGAGCGGTTGATGGCCGAGCGTTATCCGGTCTACGCAAGCGCCGATGTTACCGTGCCGACCCGCGACGATCGCAAGGAGGTCATCGCCGCCGAGGTGGTGAACGCGCTTTGCGGGTATTTCGGCGTGGCAGCCGCGACAGGCGAGGTGGGCTCATGAGCAGCAATGCGACAGTCACCGTCGAAGTCGGGCTCGGCGATCGCGCCTATGACATATTGATCGGCTCCGGCCTGCTGTTGCGCGCCGGCACCGAGATTTCGCGCCGCCTGCCCGGCACGCGCGCCGCGGTCGTCACCGACGTCAATGTCGCCGCCGCCCACCTTGAGACGTTGAGGGCCGGCCTTGAAAAGGGCGGCATTCGGCCCGCCGTCATCACGCTGCCGGCGGGGGAAAAGACCAAGAGTTTCGCGCATCTCGAAGAGGTGGTGGACGGCGTGCTCGCCGCAAGACTGGAACGCGGCGATGTCGTCGTCGCGCTCGGTGGCGGTGTCATCGGCGATCTGGCCGGATTTGCCGCCGGCATCGTGCGCCGCGGCATGAATTTCGTGCAGATCCCGACCTCGCTGCTGGCGCAGGTCGACTCTTCCGTCGGCGGCAAGACCGGCATCAACAGTGCGCGCGGCAAGAACCTCGTCGGCGTCTTCCATCAGCCGAAACTGGTGCTGGCCGACACCGAAGTGCTCGACACGCTTCCGATCCGGGAATTCCGGGCGGGTTACGCCGAACTCGCCAAGTACGGGCTCATCGATCGCCCCGACTTCTTCGCGTGGCTGGAGGAAAACTGGGGCAAGGTGTTCGCCGGCGGCCCGCAGCGGACCGAGGCCATCGCCGAGGCCTGCCGCGCCAAGGCCGATGTCGTCGGCCGCGACGAGTTCGAGACCGGCGACCGCGCGCTGCTAAATCTCGGCCACACGTTCGGCCACGCGCTCGAGGCTGCCACCCGGTATGACAGCGCCCGTCTCGTCCACGGCGAGGGCGTCGCCATCGGCATGGCGCTGGCCTATCGCTTTTCGTCACGCCTCAACCTGGCAAGTCCCGACGATGCGGCGCGCGTCGAGGCGCATCTTCGCACCGTTGGCCTGCCCTGGCGCGTGGCCGATATTCCGGGTGAATTGCCTGACGCCGAGGCGCTGCTTGCCTTTATCGCCCAGGACAAGAAGGTGTCGCGCGGCGCGCTGACCTTCATCCTGACGCGCGGCATCGGCCAGGCCTTCATCGCCAAGGATGTGCCGGCGTCGGAAGTGCTGTCGTTTATGAGGGAGAACCATCCGGGTCAGCAGAACAGCCGCCCGGGTCGGCCGGGAGGCCGACCGGGTCAGCCGAGAGGCCGACCGGGATGAACGAGGCCGGCTGGATTGTCGCTGCTGTCCTTGCCGGGCTCGGCCTGCTTGCCTTTGCCTTTCGCGCGCGCCTGCTCGCCGCCTTCGGCTATGAATTGCAGCGCATCGAGCCGCAGCATTCGAACCATGATGAATCGCGGGGCGCCGTCGACGATTTTCGTCGCGACGGACAGGTGGTGCGCGAGGATCGCGCCCGCATCGGTCGCCTATCCGATCTCGATGAGCTCGAAGTGTCCGATGTCATGGTCCATCGCACCAACATGCGCTCGGTCAATGCCGACAATCCGCCGGAAGCGGTAGTGCGCGAGATCCTGCAGAGCCCGCATACCCGCATGCCCTTGTGGAAGGGCTCGCTCGACAACATCGTCGGCGTGCTGCACGCCAAGGACCTGCTGCGCGCGTTGAACGATGTCGGCAACGACTTTTCCAAGATCGATGTGATGAAGATCGCTTCAAAACCGTGGTTCGTGCCCGATACCACGACGCTGCAGGAACAGCTCAACGCCTTCCTGCGGCGCAAGGCGCATTTCGCTATCGTCGTCGACGAGTATGGCGAGGTCGAGGGGCTGGTGACGCTGGAGGACATCATCGAGGAGATCGTCGGCGAGATCGCCGACGAGCACGATATCGACATGCAGGGCGTCAAGCAGGAAGCCGACGGCTCCGTCGTCGTCGACGGCACTGTGTCGATCCGCGACCTGAACCGCGCGCTCGACTGGGACCTGCCGGACGAAGAAGCCACCACCATTGCCGGTCTCGTCATCCACGAGACGCAATTGATCCCGGACGAGAAGCAGGCTTTCACCTTTCACGGCAAGCGCTTCGTCGTCATGAAGCGCGACAAGAACCGGATTGCAAGGCTGAGGATCAGGCCGGCCGGCGAGATTTAGTTCTGATAGGTTCTTTCGCGGCTAATCAATCCTGGACGTTCGCCGCGCCGGCGTGCACTTTCGACCGGGCTGTCTGGAGGTGACGGTGATCGATCGGCGAACCCTGCTTTTGACGTCGATGGCTTTGTTGACGGCCAGGGCTTCGGCGGCGTCGCGCCGGCTTTCGCCATCTCCGCAAACTATCGACTACGGTCCGGCCAGGCTCGACATCTACGCGCGCGCCGGCGCAAGCTCCCTGCCTGTGATCGTTTTCATCCATGGCGGTGCCTGGCGAGCCGGCAATCGCACCAACGTCGACGTCAAGCCGGACTTCCTGCTTGACAATGGCTTCTGCTTCGTCTCGATCGACTACCGGATGCTGCCTGAGGCTGATGTCGCCACCCAGGCCAACGATGTCGAGCAGGCCTATCGCTACGTGCACGCCAACATTGCCAGATACGGCGGCGATCCGAACCGGATTGCGGTGATGGGCCATTCGGCCGGCAGCCATCTCGCCGCACTGACCGGGCTGCGCGGCGGTCTGCCCGGCGTCGCGGCGCTGGTTCTGAACGATACCAGGGCTTATGACCTGGAGGCGCTTGCGAGGAGCGGCGGCATGACACGGGCCTATGCAAAGGCCTTTCCCGACCCGGCGCAGTGGCGAACGCTGTCGCCGGCCACCCATGTCGGGAGCCGCAAACATCCGGCGACCTTCATCGCCTATTCGCGCGCAGCGGGTCGTGCGGCAGCCTCACGGGCCTTCGCCGGTCGCCTGCAGGCGACCGGAACGGAGGTGACACTGTTCGACGGCAGCGCCTATTCGCACATGTCGATCAATCGCGATTTCGGCGACGAAGGCGACGCGTTGACCGGTGCGGTGATGATTTTCCTGAAGGCAGCGCTCGTCTGAGGTCTACCACCTGGTCTTTTCGTCCGGCGCGGCCGGCTCGATCGCCAGCGCATGGACACCAGCCTTCAATTCGTCGGCCAGCAATGCGTTGACCGCGCGGTGGCGCTCGATGCGACTCATGCCGGCAAAGGCTGAGGAGACGATGCGGACGCGGAAATGCGTCTCACCGGTGCCGTCATAGATTCCGTGATGGTCGGAGTCCTGATGGTGATGGCCGGCATGCAGATGGCTTTCGTTTATGATGACCAGTCGCTCCGGCAAAAACGCCTTCTTCAACTTGCCTTCCATCGTCGACTGTATGGACATTCGTACTTCCCTTCACCACATATGGCTGGCGCATGACCCCCGAAAATCGGTGCCGTTTGCGCGTCCGGAAGGACGCGCGGCGCCGCCGTCGCGACAAAATTCGCCGATCGCCCGCTTTATGCCGCGATTCAGCGGTTAGGGCGATCATCGCGAAAATGTCAATTCTTGTTTCGCACCGGCGAACAGCCCATAAATGGGTGAGATGAAACCGTACCCCAAATATTTCGAGAAAATTCGCATCCGCCCGGAGAAGGATGCGGAGCTGAAGTCTCGTTCGCCGATCTGCCAGTGGGACGGTTGCAAGGAGGCCGGCACCCATCGGGCGCCGGTCGGGCGCATGAAGGAGGGCGAGTATTTTCAGTTCTGCTTCGATCATGTGCGTGAGTACAACAAGGGCTTCAATTATTTCTCCGGTGTCCCCGACACCGAGATCGCCCGCTTCCAGAAGGAAGCGATGACCGGCCACCGGCCGACATGGAAGATGGGCGTCAACGGCGCCTCGACGCGCTCCTCGCCCGATTTCGCGCAGCAGCGTTCCGGCCGCGCCGGCTACTACAACCGCATGCGCGATCCGTTCGACTTGTTCAAAGGCCCAAAAGATCCGCGCGAGGCGCGTGAGCGCAAGGCCAAGCCGCTTGAGGCCAAGGCGCTGGAAACGCTTGGCCTTGATACAAAGGCGACTGGCAAGGATATCAAGGCGCGGTATAAGGAACTGGTGAAACGCCACCATCCGGATGCGAATGGCGGCGACAGAGGTTCGGAAGACCGGTTCCGCGATGTGCTCCAGGCCTATCGCGTGCTCAAGCAGGCAGGATTGTGCTGAGCGACCTTACGGTTCGTGTCGCTTTCCAACTTTCATAAGGTTGGAAAAGGCTCTAAGACCGCCCCCGGACAAATTCGATTGCCGGCGAAATCAGGCGCTTCGCCCGTGGAGACGTTGATAAAGATGAACAAGGTCGATCGCGACATCGCCAACCTGCCCGATACCACCGTGCCGGTGAAGGAGAAATTTGGCTTCGACTCCAAGATGGTGGTGCCGGCCTATTCGGTGACGAGCGAGCATGTGCCCGACATCGATCCCGACTATCTGTTCGACAAGAACACGACGATGGCGATCCTCGCCGGCTTTGCCTACAACCGCCGCGTCATGGTGTCGGGCTATCACGGCACCGGCAAGTCGACGCATATCGAGCAGGTCGCCGCCCGTCTCAACTGGCCTATGGTGCGCGTCAATCTCGACAGCCATGTCAGCCGCATCGACCTCGTCGGCAAGGACGCGATCGTCGTCAAGGAAGGGCTGCAGATCACCGAATTCCGCGACGGCATCCTGCCCTGGGCCTACCAGCACAATGTCGCGCTGTGCTTCGACGAGTACGATGCCGGCCGCCCGGACGTGATGTTCGTCATCCAGCGCGTGCTGGAATCGTCCGGCCGGCTGACGCTGCTCGACCAGAGCCGGGTCATCCGCCCGCATCCGGCGTTCCGGCTGTTCTCGACCGCCAACACCGTCGGTCTCGGCGATACCACCGGCCTCTATCACGGCACCCAGCAGATCAATCAGGCGCAGATGGACCGCTGGTCGATCGTCACCACGCTGAACTATCTGCCGCACGACAATGAGGTGAACATCGTGCTGGCCAAGGCCAAGCACTATCGCGATGCCAAGGGCAAGGAGATCGTCAGCAAGATGGTGCGTGTCGCCGACATGACGCGTTCGGCCTTCATCAATGGCGACCTGTCGACCGTCATGAGTCCGCGCACGGTCATCACCTGGGCTGAGAATGCCGAGATCTTCGGCGATATCGGCATGGCGTTCAGGCTGACCTTCCTCAACAAGTGCGACGAGCTGGAACGCTCGCTCGTGGCCGAGTTCTACCAGCGCGCCTTCGGCCAGGATTTGCCGGAGAGCGCCGCCAACGTGGTTCTGGGCTAAGCATGGCTCTGAAAAGTCGCAACGCTTTTCGGACAAGGTCGTGCGCTACAGCGCCGCGCGTCCAATTGGACGCGCGACGGACGCTGTAGAACTTTGATTTCGCGCATGATCCTTTCCGAAAATCGTTTCCGATTTTCGGGGTCATGCGTCGGGGAATGATCGATGGCGGGTCCGGGCGACAACACGCGCAACAAGTCGAAGACGGGGTCTGAAGCCGACAGCTTCAAGCGCGCCGTCACCGTCTGCATGCGCGCGATTGCCGGCGACAAGGACCTCGAGGTCGGTTTCGCCAAGGATCGGCCGGCGCTCGCCGGCAGCCGCGCCCGGTTGCCTGAACTGCCGAAGAAAGCCTCGAAGGCCGACATCGCCATCACCCGAGGGCTCGGCGATTCCATGGCGCTGAAGCGCGCCTGCCACGACACGCGCATCCACACCAGGCTGGCGCCGGAGGGCAAACAGGCCCGCGCCATCTACGATGCGGTCGAGCAGGCCCGCGTNCCGCGTCGAGGCGATCGGCTCGCGCGCCATGCAGGGTGTGGCCGACAATATCGGCTCGATGCTCGAGGACAAATACGCCAGGGCCAACCTCATCGATGTCAAGGACAAGGCCGATGCGCCGATCGAGGAAGCGCTGGCCCTGATGGTGCGCGAAAAGCTGACCGGCCGCGCCGTGCCGAAGAGCGGCGAGCGGCTGGTCGACCTCTGGCGCCCTTGGGTCGAGGAGAAGGCAAGTGCCGATCTCGACGGACTGTCGGCAAAGCTCGACGACCAGCAGGCCTTCGCCCGTGTCGTGCGCGAGATGCTGGCTTCCATGGAAATGGCCGAGGAACTCGGTGACGACCAGGAGACCGAAGACTCCGAAGACAACGATGAAAACCAGCCGCAAGGCGAGGACCAGAGCGAGGAGGGCGGCGAAGACGATTCCGGCTCCGAGCAGTCGCAGTCGGACGATACCGAGGCGTCGTCCGACGACGAGCAATCGGCCGAGACGGAGGCATCCGATGCTACCGCCGACGACCTGTCCGACGATGACGACGCCGATGCCGAGACACCCGGCGAGGCGCGCCGCAACGACAATCCCTTCACCAATCTGTCGAAGGAGATCGATTATAAGGTCTTCACCACCGCCTTCGACGAGACGGTGGGTGCGGAGGATCTGTGCGAAGAGGAAGAACTGGATCGGCTGCGCGCCTTCCTCGACAAGCAGCTTGCCAACCTGTCCGGCGTCGTCGGCCGGCTGGCCAACCGGCTGCAGCGCCGCCTCATGGCGCAGCAGAACCGGTCCTGGGATTTCGATCTCGAAGAGGGTTATCTCGATCCGGCGCGGCTGGTGCGCGTCGTCATCGACCCGATGCAGCCGCTGTCCTTCAAGCAGGAGCGCGACACCAAATTCCGCGACACGGTGGTGACGCTGGTGCTCGACAATTCGGGCTCGATGCGCGGCCGGCCGATCACCGTCGCCGCCACCTGCGCCGACATTCTGGCGCGCACGCTGGAACGCTGCGGCGTCTCGGTCGAGATCCTCGGCTTCACCACCCGCGCCTGGAAGGGCGGGCAGGCACGCGAGAAATGGCTGAAGGAAGGCAAGCCGCCAAATCCTGGGCGGCTCAACGATCTGCGCCACATCATCTACAAATCCGCCGACCATCCATGGCGGCGGGCGCGGCGCAATCTCGGCCTGATGATGCGCGAGGGCCTGCTCAAGGAAAACATCGACGGTGAGGCGCTGCTGTGGGCCCACAACCGCCTGATCGCCCGGCTGGAGCAGCGCAAGATCCTGATGATGATCTCGGACGGCGCGCCGGTCGACGATTCGACGCTGTCGGTCAATCCGGGCAACTATCTCGAACGGCATCTTCGGGCCGTCATCGAACTGATCGAGACACGCTCGCCGGTCGAGCTCCTGGCCATCGGCATTGGCCACGACGTTACCCGCTACTATCGCCGCGCCGTCACCATCGTTGATGCCGAGGAACTGGCGGGCGCCATGACCGAGCAACTGGCCTCGCTGTTTGGCGAGGAAAGCATGCGCGACACGCGACGCGGCGGCATGCGGCGCGCCGGATGATTTTTTCGCGGGGCGGCTTTCGGCAGACGCTTTTCGCCGCCACAGCGCTGTTCGTTGCCGGCATCGCCTTGTCGCCTCCCATCGCTGCCGGCACCGCTTCGGTCGAGCCGATCGAAATCTCGGCACGGCCGATAGACCGGTTTCATATCGGCGGTGACGAAAAGCGGTTCGGCCCGCTCGAATTCGTCGGCGGGCTGGAAATGACCTCGCCGTCACGTGATTTCGGCGCGCTGTCGGCGTTTCGCTTCCGTAAGCCCGGCAGTGATTTCATCGGCGTCGCCGACACCGGTTTCTGGTTCTTCGGCACCGTCACCCATGATGCCGACAAGCGCCCATCCGGCATCCGGAATTTCCGTATGCAGCAGATGGCCGACGAGGCGGGCCAGCTGATCGACGAGAAATGGGAGGTCGACGCCGAAGGCCTTGCGCTCAAGGACGGCATTGCCACGGTCGGCTTCGAGCGCAACCACCGTGTCGCCCAGTTCAGAATAGACCCGGACGACATGAAGCCGCAGTTCAGGCAATTGGACTTCCTGATTCTAGCTTGGGAGCTTCGCCGCAATCGCGGCTTTGAGACCGTCACCCACGCCAATCCTGACGGCCAGCACCAAGGCGGGCTGGTCGTGGTGTCGGAAAAGAGCCTCGACAAATCAGGCAACATCTATGCGGCTGTTATCGAAGGGCAGCACAAGGGCGTCTTCACAGTCAAGCGCAACGGCAATTTCGACATTGCCGACGGCGCCTTCCTGCCGGACGGCGACCTCTTGCTTTTGGAGCGCAGCTTTTCGATGGCCGGCGGCGTCAAGATGCGGCTGCGGCGCATCTATGGCGAAAGCGTCGAGAGGGGCACCGTTGCCGACGGGCCGGTGCTGATGGAAGCCGACATGGGCTACCAGATCGACAATATGGAAGGGCTCGACGTCTGGACCCGCGACGACGGCGCGCTGATGGTTTCGCTGGTCTCGGACGACAACCACTCGATGCTGCAGCGTAACCTGTATCTGGAATTTCTGCTGCACGAGGATTGAGAGGCGGTCGGCAAAGAACGGCCGATAACAGGCTACAGCTTGGCGCCGGTTGCGGCAGGCCGGGGTCCGTTGGTCGCTATCCAGATGGCGTGGCGTGCCCCGCGCCTGCCATTGGCTCGCACCTTGGCCTCCTCGACCGCGAAGCCCGCCTGCTTGAGCCTGCGGGTAAAACCGCTGTCGGATCCCTGCGACCAGACCGCCAGCACGCCGCCGGGCTTGAGCGCTGCTCTCGCGCTGATCAGCCCGGCTATACTGTAAAGAGCATCGTTGGCCTTGTGGACGATCCCTTCCGGCCCATTGTCGACGTCGAGCAGGATGACATCCCAGGCCGAGGCTTCCGATCGTATGATCTGCCCGACATCCGCCTCGCGAATGGTCACGCGCGGATCGTCGAGACAGCCGCCGAACAGCGAGGCCATCGGGCCGCGCGCCCACGCCACCACGGCGGGCACCAACTCGGCGACAACGATGCCGGCATCGGCGCCAAGCTCGGCAATCGCGGCGCGCAGCGTGAAACCCATGCCCAGCCCGCCGATCAGGATTTTCGGCTGCCGGCGGCCGGAAATCCTGTGGCAGGACAGCCTCGCCAGCGCTTCCTCAGAACCGCTGAGGCGGCTGTTCATCAGCTCGTTCGAGCCGAGCATGATCGAGAACTCGGCGCCGCGTTGTTTCAGGCGGAGCTCATGGTCGCCGTCAGGCGTTTTCGCGGTATCGAGTTGGACCCATGGGATCATGCTTGAGAACCTGTGAGCATGATCTTTTCCGAACCGGTTCCCACTTTTGGGATCATGCTCTATGCCGCCAGTGCCGGCTGGCTCCAGCGGGCGGCAAGCAGCCGGTAGGGGATCAGCGCCACCACGGCTATGATCAGCTTCACGCCGAGGTCGCCGAGCGCCCATGACACCCAGCGCATGGCCTCGACCGGCAGCACGCCCATCAGCGGCGCGGTTTCGAGCGCAAAGCCATCGTTCGGGCCAGCGAAGGCGAAAGCCGCCGAAAAGGCGATCGTGAAGAACACCGCGGTGTCGAACACCGAGCCGACCAGCGTGCCGACGATCGGCGCCCGCCACCAGCTCTGCCGGCGCAACTGGTTGAACACGGTCACGTCGAGCAGCTGCGCGATCAGGAACGCGGTGCCGGAAGCCGCCGCAATGCGCACCAGCCGGTCGGCAGCCGTTTCGAATTCGATCAGGCCGTAGCGGAACAGCAAGGGCGGGATGACGACCGAGCAGATCACTGCCGCCGTGAAGCCGACAAACACGATCCGGCGCGCCACAGCCGGGCCGTAGCGGCGATTGGCAAGGTCGGTGACCAGGAAGGAGAACGGGTAGGTGAAGGCGCCCCAGGTCAGAATGTCGGCCAGCGACAGGCCGCCGACTGCACCCTGCAGCGGGAACTGCACGAGGACGTTCGACGCCACCACGACAAGCGCCATGGCCGCAACAAAGGGCAGATATCGGGAGAAAAAGCTCATTTTTTTATCCTGGGTAATGGAACCAGCGGGGTGTCATGCCGAGTTCGGACGACACTCCATTGCTGTTTGGCCATCGGATTTCTCCGAAAACCGCTTCGCACTTTTCGGTCCGATGCCGAAGGCGGCTGCCTGAAAAATTAAGCAGCCGGCTGTTCGGCGAGCTTCTTGGCGATCTGCTTCTTCAGCAGCCGCGCGCGCTGCGACAGCTCCTTGGCGTCGGCCTTGGCCAGGAACGCATCAAGGCCGCCGCGATGCTCGACCGAACGCAGCGCGTTGGCCGAAATGCGCAGGCGCACATTCTGGTTCAGCGCTTCCGAGATCAGCGTCACATTGACGAGATTGGGCAGGAAGCGACGCTTGCTCTTGTTATTGGCGTGGCTCACATTGTTGCCGGACATGACTGCCTTGGCAGTGAGTTCGCAGGTGCGGGACATGGTTCTAAACCTTCAGTTCTCGGTCTGGCCAAACATTCAACCCGCGCCGGGTGGCACGCGGTTTCGGTCAGGCGGCCTTATGGAAAAAGTTGGCGTTCCATAGTTGCATTTCGGCGATGCGTCAAGCTCCGGCTTGCGCCCGGGTGTGACGACGTCTTTCACATAAAGGCCGAAATTCAGTCTATAAGCGGTCGCACAAGGAGATGCCAGGCTGGAGTTGCGCGCTTCTGCTGAAATCGAGGATCGATCCCGCCATGCTTCGTTCGTCTCATGCTCTCCTTGCATCGCTCGCCGTGGCGCTGCCGACGGCAATTTCTGCCGCCACGCAACAATCCTTCAAGGGCGAGTATACGGTTTCGGTCCACGGCTTCTCGGTCGCCAAGGCAAGCTTTTCCAGCAGTTACGAAGGCGATACCTATTCGATCGAAGGCAGCGTCTCCAGCGCCGGCCTCGCCACAATATTCGACGACACGCGTGGCACGGTCTCGTCGAAGGGCAAGATTTTGGGCAAGCAATTGCAGCCGCAGGCGTTCCGCGCCGACTACAAATCGGGCGACAAGGCATCGATGATCGATATCCAGTTCGCCAACGGCACTGTTACCGCGACCAAGGTCGTGCCTGCGCCGAAGAAGCGCAATTCCAAGAAATGGATACCGCTGGCCGCCAGCCATCTCGCCTCGGTGCTCGATCCAATGGCCGCCACCGTCATCCATGCCGATAGCCTCGACAAGGTCTGCGGGCGCACGGTGAAGCTCTATGACGGCGAGATGCGCGCCGATCTGACGCTGACCTACGAGTCGAAAGGCTCGACCTCGGTGCGCGGCTACAACGGCGATACTGTCACTTGCCGGCTGGATTTTGAGCCGGTGGCCGGTTATCGCAAGAACCGCAAATCCTTGGATTACCTGAGAAAGCGCAGCCGCATCATGGTGACGTTTGCACCGGTCGGCCAAACCGGCGTATATGCGCCGATCCACGCCACGGTCGGCACGAAAATCGGCACCCTCACCGTCAGCGCGGAGCGGTTCGAAGCGACAGAATAGGCGCGATCGCGCGCCGCCGGAGACGGACATGGGGCGCGCAACACTGATCGGCTTCTCGGCGGTCGCCATGTGGGCGCTGCTGGCGCTGCTTACGGACGCTTCCGGCGCGGTGCCGCCATTCCTGCTCTCGGCGATCACCTTCACGATCGGCACTGGCGTCGGGCTCGTCGCGCGGCTGTTCATGCCGGCCACCGCCGGGAGCGAGAAGATACCGCCGCAAGTTTGGCTGATCGGCATTGCCGGCCTGTTCGGCTATCACTTCTTCTATTTCACTGCGCTGCGCAACGCGCCGGCGGTGGAGGCGAGCCTCATCGCCTATCTGTGGCCGCTGCTCATCGTGCTCGGATCGGCGCTGATGCCGGGCGAGCGGCTGGCCTGGAACCATGTCGTCGGCGCACTGCTTGGCCTTGCCGGCACTTTTCTGATCGTCACCAAGGGCGGCGGGCTTGCCTTCGACGCGCGCTATGCCTTCGGCTATGCGATGGCCGGCCTCTGCGCCGTGCTGTGGGCGTCCTATTCGCTGTTGTCGCGCCGCTTTCCGTCGGTGCCGACCAGCATCGTCACCTGGTTCTGTGCGGCCACGGCAGCGCTTTCGCTTGTCTGCCATCTGATGCTGGAAGAGACGGTGCTGCCTGTCGGCGCCGGCCAGTGGCTGGCCGTGCTCGGCCTCGGCCTGATGCCGGTGGGCGCGGCCTTCTACGCCTGGGATATCGGCGTCAAGCGCGGCAACATCCAGGTGCTGGGCGCGGCAAGCTATGCCGCGCCGCTGCTGTCGACGCTGGTGCTGATATCAGCCGGCTTCGCCGAGCCGTCCCTGCGCATCCTCGCCGCCTGCGTGCTGATCACCGGCGGCGCAGCGCTTGCGGCGAAATCGCTGTTCTTGCGCAAGAGGGCTGCGAGCGAGGCAGGGGCGTGATGCCGTTTCCCGGCGGCATCGACGCCGACGCCACTGCGACGCTGCTGTTTTCGCTGGCCGCCGCGGTGATCTACGCCTTCACCATCGACATGCCGCCGAAGCTTGCGCGTTCCGCGGTCAAGACGCTGGCCGTGGCAATGCTCACCGTGCTGGCATCGCTGCAGGGCGGTCCGTGGCTGCTCATCGCGGCGCTGGCGCTCAGCGCCATCGGCGACGCATTTCTGTCGCGCGACGGTGAAAAGGCTTTTGTCGGCGGGCTGGCCAGTTTTCTCGTGGCGCATGGGCTTTACATCGCGCTGTTCCTGCGCTCCGGCGAGGGGGTCGGGCTGCTCTCGGCCGAGCCGTGGCGCGCGGCGATTGCCGTGGCAATGGCCGTGTTGGCGCTCGCCATGCTTTTTGCGCTCTGGCGCCGTGTCGGCCCCGCCCTGCGCCTTCCCATCAGCGTCTATATCGCGACAATTTTTGCCATGGGCATTTCGGCGCTGACCCTGAGCAATTTCTGGGTCGTCGTCGGCGCCGTGCTGTTCATGGCGTCCGACGCGCTGCTCGCCGCGGAAAAGTTCCTGCTGACCGCCATCTCGCCGCACCGTATCTGGACGCGCCGCGCGGTCTGGGTGCTGTATTATGCCGCCCAGCTGGCGATCACGATGGGTTTCCTGCTGGGCTAGGACTCCAGCCTGGTTCGGCCAGCTCGAAGGCGGCGAAATCGAAGCCCGGCGCCACGGTGCAGCCGGCCAGCGTCCACTCGCCCAGGCTGCGCGCCGACTGCCACCAGCCTGCCGGCACAACGATCTGCGGCCGCTCGCCCGCCGCCAATGCCGTGCCGAGCACCTGCTCGATCACCGGCCCGTTTTCCCGATGCATCGACAGTGCCAGCGGGGCGCCGGCATAGAAATGCCAGACCTCGGCGGCGTCCTTGACGCGGTGCCAGGCCGACACTTGCTCCTGCTCCAAAAGGAAATAGATCGCGGTCGAATGGCCGCGAGCGCCTTCCGCGCCATCGCGAAAGGTCTCGGNGGTCTCGGCATACCAGCCGCCTTCCGGATGCGGTTTCAGGCCGAGCGCCGCGATGATTTCGGCGGGACTGGTCATTTTCCTCAGACCTTCATGGATGCCAGACCATCAACGGTGCTCAGAAATTATCCTTGCGCTTGCGTATTTCGGCGAACACTTCGGCGTCGGAGGCCTTCTCCATGCCGAGATGCTTGCGGATTGCCGGATCGTGCCAGCGCAGGAGCGGATTGGTCGACAGTTCCTCACCGATCGTGGTCGGCAGCGTCGGCTTGCCGTCGGCGCGCAGCGCTTCGATTTTCGCGGCGCGCTCCTTCAATGCCGAATTGGTCGGGTCGACGGTCAGCGCGAAGCGGGCGTTGGAAAGCGTGTATTCATGGCCGCAATAGACGACCGTCTCGGCCGGAAGCGCCGCGAGCTTCTTCAACGAATCGTACATCACCGGCGGCTTGCATTCGAACAGCCGGCCGCAGCCGAGTGCGAACAGCGTGTCGGCGGTGAACGCCACTTTCGACTCCGGCAAATGATAGGAGACATGGCCCGCCGTGTGGCCGGGCGTGGCGATCACGTCGATCCTCTCCTCGCCGAGGTGGATGACGGAACCCTGCTCGACGGTTTCGTCGATGCCGGGGATTTTTGCCTTTTCCGCTTCCGGTCCGACGATGCGCAGCTTGAAGCGCTCCTTCAGCGCCAGATTGGCCTCGACATGGTCGACATGGTGGTGGGTGGTCAGGATCATAGTCGGCGTCCAGCCGGTGCGCTCGATCGCAGCCAGGATCGGCGCCTCCTCGGGCGCGTCGATGATCGCGGTCTGGCCGCTTTTCGGGTCATGCACCAGCACGCCGAAATTGTCGCTGCGGCACATGAATTGTTCGATTTCAACCGGCATCGCATCTCTCCACGAGAGCGCCGCGCGTCCAGTTGGACGCACAAAGGACGCTTCTGACACTTTTTACCTGCTGCATCGTGTCTTCCGAAATCGAAACCGATTTCTGGCCGATGCAGCAGTCGCCGCAGACATAGGGCGCTTGCCCGCGGATGTCATCCGTCTTTGTAGAACTGGGCGCCTTTGTTGAACTTGGACAGCATCGAAGATAGCGTGCCGCGCATGCATTCCGATATCGTCGACCTTCGCTCCTTTTATTCGACCACGCTCGGGCGATTGGCCGAACGCTCGATCACCATGGCGTTGTCCTCGATATGGGCTGTCGTGCCCAATGAGCGGCTGGTCGGCCTCGGCTACACCTTGCCGTGGCTGGAGCGGTTCGGCACCGATGCCGAACGTGTCTTTGCCTTCATGCCGGCGACACAAGGCGCGGTGGTCTGGCCGGCCACCGGGCCGACCGCGACCGCGCTGGTCTTCGATGAGGAATTGCCGTTGGTCGATGCCTCCATCGACCGCATGCTGCTCGTCCATTCACTCGAACATGCCGAGAACCCGCGCGAGACGCTGAACGAAATCTGGCGGGTGCTGTCGCCCGCAGGCCGCGTCGTCATCGTCGTGCCCAACCGGCGCGGTGTCTGGGCCCGTTTCGAGCATACGCCGTTCGGCAGCGGCCGGCCTTTCTCGCGCGGCCAGCTCACCGAATTGCTGCGCGAAGCGAATTTCACGCCCGCGGCCTGGTCCGACGCCCTGTTCTTCCCGCCATCGCGGCGACGCTTCATGATGCGGTTCCACAATGTGCTGGAGCGCGCCGGCCGCAGGTTCTGGCCGATCTTTTCCGGCGTCATCGTCGTCGAGGCGCAGAAGCGGCTCTATCAGGGTGTGCCGGTCGTCCAGCGCGCCTCTCGCCGCGTCTTCGTGCCGGTTTTCTCGCCGCATGGCGCCACAAGGCTCGGCCGGATATCGCCGACCGGGAACGCGCCGTCGCCGGGCCGTCGATGACGTTTTCGTGATCGGAATCACGCTTTTTCCCACCTATCTGTCGTGGGCGGGTTTGCTACCCGATTGAGTCGACTTGCTCACCGGTTTCAGCACCGCTTGCGAAGGGTCTTCATCAATGGCTGATCATCCGGATTTCGAGGCCAGCGCCAAGCCGATTGCCGCGTCGGTCGAAGCTAGCAGCCTGCGCGACCAGCTGGCGACAATCAGGCTGGCGCTGGCGAAGTCGCCGATCCGCAAACAACTGCTCTGGGCCTGCCTCGGCATAGTCGCCGTCATTGTGGCAACCTCGATCGGGCAGGTTCTGCTCAATCGCTGGAACGAGCCCTTTTACGACGCGCTGGCTCGGCGCGACATGCAGGGTTTCCTGCACCAGCTTCTGGTGTTTTCCGCCATCGCCGGCGGGCTTGTGGTGCTCAATGTCGGCCAGACCTGGCTCGACCAGACGATCCGGCTGAAGCTGCGTGAGGCGTTGACCGTCGATCTGATCGGTGAATGGATGCGGCCGGCGCGGGCTTTCCGGCTCGCCAACGCCGGCGCCATCGGCGTCAACCCCGACCAGCGCCTGCAGCAGGATGCCGGGCATCTCTCCGATCTTTCGACAGGTCTCGGCATAGGGCTATTGCAGTCGTTCATTCTGCTTGTTTCGTTCGTCGGCGTCCTTTGGTCGCTGTCTTCCGGCTTCGTCTTCCATGTCGGCGGCTATTCGCTGGCGATTCCGGGCTACATGGTGTGGGCCGCAATCCTCTATGCCGGCACCGCCTCCTGGCTGAGCTGGCTGGTCGGACGGCCGCTCATCCGCTTCAACAGCGACCGCTATACGCGCGAGGCGGAGCTGCGCTCCTCGGTGGTCCGCGTCAACGAGAATGTCGATGCCATCGCGCTTGCGCACGGCGAGGCCGACGCGCGACGGCGGCTTGAGCTCGACCTCGGCACGGTGCTGGGCGCGATGCGGCGCATCTACAGCGCCCAGATCAATCTTTCCTGGGTGACCGACACCTATGGCTGGATCACTGTCGTCGCGCCGATCCTCGTCGCCGCGCCGGTCTATTTCGCCGGTGACATCAGCTTCGGCGGGCTGATGATGGCTGTCGGCGCCTTCAACCAGGTGCATTCCTCGTTGCGCTGGTTCATCAACAATATCGGCGGCATCGCCGATTGGCGCGCCACGCTGATGCGCGTCGCCGATTTCCGCATCGCGCTTGCCGAAACGGATGTGCTCCACCACAGCGAGAGGCGCATCGAGTTCGGCGAAAATCCGGACGGCAGGCTGACATTCGACAAGCTCGAAATTGCGTCGCGGGATGGATGCACCAAGCTCGCCGAGCCCCATGTCGAGATCCGCGCCGGCGAGCGCGTCATGATCACCGGAGATCCGCGCGCCGGCAAGACGCTGTTCTTCCGCGCCATTGCCGGTCTGTGGCCGTGGGGAAGCGGGCGGATCGGCATGCCGGCCGGAGAGGTGCCGGCCTTCGTTCCCCGAAAACCCTATTTCCCGCTCGGCACGCTGCGCGAGGTGCTCGACCACGCCGATGCCGCGGTCAGCGACGCCGAGATCTCGGCGGTGCTTGCCGAGGTCGGTCTCGGGCGGCTGTCATCCTCGCTCGACCGGTCGGCGCGCTGGGAGCGCGAATTGAGCGATGACGAGCAGCGCCTGCTTGCCTTTGCCCGGCTGGTCTTGCGGCAGCCGAAATGGGTGATCATCGATGAGGCTTTGGACACGTTCGACGGCGCGACGCTGCGGCGGGTGCTGTCGATGCTGGAGGCGCGTCTTGCCGACGCCGCGATCCTCAATATCGGCCGTGGCCAGCAGAATATCGAATTCTTCCCGCGCTCATTGGCGATCGTGAAAGACGTCGAGCGACCGGCTCTCAAGCCAGTCCGCGTCAGGGCCGGCGCGATCGAACCACCCCCGGCCGTCGCCAAAGCCCACCAACAGGCATAGCCGGCCGTAAGCTTTATTTTGCCGTGATCGCGGCGAAAGATTGCCGGCATCGTTCGGAAGCCTGCGGCGTTGGATTCATGCGACACGCTTTGAGTCTTTGCTTCGATGCTTGTCGTTACCCCAAAACCGCTGCGCGCTTTTGGGCGACCTGCGTCTGCCTGCTTGCCTGCCTTGCCCGTGCCCAGGCAGCACCTTTGGCCGCGCCTGCCGACACCATTGCCGTGGACGTCGAACTGGTGCTGGCGGTCGACATCTCGCACTCGATGGACGAAAAGGAATTCGCCCTGCAGCGCGCCGGCTATGTCAAGGCGCTGCGCCACCCCGACTTCATCAATGCGGTGCGTTCGGGCGTGAACGGCCGCATTGCGCTGGCCTATTTCGAATGGGCAGGCACCGTCCGCGACGACGCCGTCATTGCCTGGCAGGTCATCGACGATGCCGAGAGCGCCGAGGTATTCGCCGGCAAGATCGAGGCGCGCCCGTTCAGGAGCTTTCGCGGCACCTCGATTTCCAGTGCGCTCGCCTTCGGCGCCAAGCTTTTGGATGGAGCCGCCTTCGACGCGACGCGCAGCGTCATCGACATCTCAGGCGATGGCCCCAACAATATCGGGATGCCCGTCGCCACGACACGCGACGCCGCGATAGCAAAGGGCATCGTCATCAATGGCCTGCCGATCCTGATCAGCCCGTCGCCCAGCTTCAGCCATCTCGACCAATACTATGCCGAGTGCGTCACTGGCGGGCCAGGCTCCTTCGTGCTGCCGGTCTATGCCGCTTCGGAATTCGTGACCGCCATACGCCGCAAGCTGGTCCTCGAGGTCAGCGGTGTTACCGATCCTAATGCCGGTCCCGGGGCCGATCCCGGGTCCGTCCCGGTCGACGCGGCAGCACCGGTCGACTGTTTGCAAGGCGAGCGCGGTCGGCGGTTTTTCTCCGATCCGTATTTTCCGGAACTTGATCGTTAGACCTCGACGAACGGCGATCAGTCCCAGATGTCTCCGGACTCGGGCCGGCTGGCCGAAGCGACGGGTCGCCGTTATCGCTTCAGCAGGAACACCGCCTGCTGGCCAAAGAAATTCCAGAACCACCATGGCATCGACAGGCCGATTTTCTGGCCATTGGCGTCGAGCGCGGTTGCCTTTTCCACCGTTGCGCCGAGCTCTTCGCAGAGATTGACGAAGTCGCGGATGGTGCAGAAATGGATGTTGGGCGTGTCGTACCAGGAATAGGGCAGGTCCTTGGTCACCGGCATCCGCCCTTCGACGAACAGCGAAAGGCGAACCCGCCAGTGGCCGAAATTGGGGAAGGAGACGATGGCGTGCTTGCCGATCCTGAGCAACTCGTCGAGCACCAGCTTCGGGTTGCGGGTCGCCTGCAAGGTCTGCGACAGGACGACGAAATCAAAACCCTTGTCGGGATAGAATTTGAGGTCCTTGTCGGCGTCGCCCTGGATGACGGACAGGCCGCGTGCCACGCATTCGTTGACGCCGCGCTGCGACAGTTCCATCCCACGGCCGTCGACCTGCTTCGTTGCCTGCAGCAATTCGAGCAGCAGGCCATCACCGGAGCCGACGTCCAGCACCCGCGACTGCGGCGGGATGAGATCGGCGACGACTTCGAGGTCGACGCGCTGGGCGTGGTTGACACTCATGATCGTGCCTCTTGACTGGCGCATGACCTTGATCCGAAAAGTCTGCAACTTTTCGGGGCCATGCGCTGATGCCTGGCGCAAGATGCCGGTTCGAACAGGCTGTAATCTTTGGGGGTCATGCGCTGAGCCCCCTGGCGCGGGCCGCCGACGCGATGAAGCCGTTGATGGCGGCGAACAGCTCCGGCTCGTCGAGCAGGAAGGCGNAGGAAGGCGTCGTGGCCGCGATCGGTCTCGATCTCGACGAAGGACACCGAGGCGCCGGCCGCGTTCAGCGCGTGAACGACCGAGCGGCTCTCCTCGGTCGGGAACAGCCAGTCGCTGGTGAAGGAGACCAGGCAGAAACGGGTCCTGGTGCCGGCAAAGGCGTCGGCCAGCCGGCCGCCATGATCGGCGGCGAGGTCGAAATAGTCCATCGCCCGGGTCATGTAGAGATAGGAGTTGGCGTCGAAGCGGTCTACGAAGGTCATGCCCTGATGGCGCAGATAGCTCTCAATCTGGAAGTCGGCGTCGAAACCGAAGGTGAGCGCTTCACGGTCCTGCAGGTTGCGGCCAAACTTCCGGTGCAGGGCCGCCTCCGACAGATAGGTGATGTGAGCGGCCATCCGCGCCACGGCCAGCCCCTTTTCTGGACGCTTGCCCTGCTCGAAATATTTGCCGCCATGCCAGTCGGGATCGGCCATCACCGCCTGCCGGCCGACCTCATGGAAGGCGATGTTCTGCGAGGAATGACGCGCGCCGGTGGCGATCGGCAGCGCCGAGAAAACGCGCTCCGGATAGCTCGACGCCCATTGCAGCACCTGCATGCCGCCCATCGAGCCGCCGAGCACCGAGAACAGCTTTTCGATGCCGAAATGGTCGACCAGCATCAACTGCGCCCGCACCATGTCGCGGATGGTGATGATCGGCAGGTCGAGCCCGTACGGCTTGCCGGTGGCGGGATTGGTCGAGGCGGGGCCGGTCGAGCCGAGGCAGCCGCCGATGACGTTCGAGCAGATGACGAAGAAGCGGCTGGTGTCGATGATCTTGCCGGGGCCGATCAGCACTTCCCACCAGCCCGGCTTGCCGGTCACTGGATTGGTGCTGGCGACATGCTGGTCGCCGGTCAGTGCATGGCAGACGAGGATGGCGTTGGAGCGGGCGTCGTTGAGCGTGCCGTAAGTCTTGTAGGCGATCTGGAACGGCGACAGCAGCGTGCCGGCATCGAGCTTGAGCGGCTTGTCGGCGCCGAACCGCAACACCGGGCTCGACGGCTCGTCGGCCTCGTTGTTGGTTCTTTTCGTGCGCAGCGCGACCATCGCATCCTCTTACATTAACCCATCGTGTTTTCCGAAAGTCGATTAAGATTTTCGGGTCGATGCGACTGTCCGGCCGGCTGCGGACAACAAAAAAACCGGCATTGCCTTCGCAAAGCCGGTTACAAGATGCAAACGGCCCTTTAGCGAGTTGTTTAACGTGGCTGCAAGCCGACCGGCCAAATCACCACGGGATTTCGCCTTCTTCTAGGACCGGCGCGCCTCGCCGTCAACGGCCAGCCACGCACCGATCATTGCCGCCTCTCGACATTCCAGGCCACGGCTTGTATTTCCGCGGCGGCTTCCAGTGTGGCGGATCCGAAATTCGCATCGCGTTGGAGCAGCGGAAGCGTTCTCGACGGATTTTTGCAATATGAACCAAGTATCGGATCAGGCACGTCCAACGCCCCGCGCGGGGATCATGGACATCGAAGCCTATGTGCCGGGCAAAAGCACGGCGCCGGCCGGCGTTGCCAAGGTCCACAAATTGTCGTCGAACGAGAACCCGCTCGGCCCCTCGCCGAAAGCAATAGAAGCCGCGCGCGACGTCGCGGCCAAGCTCGACATATATCCCGACGGCACCGCCAGGCGCCTGCGGGAGGCGATCGCCGAGGTGCATGGCCTCAACCCGGCGAACATAGTTTGTTCCAATGGTTCCGACGAGATTCTGGGCCTGCTTGCGCAGACCTATCTCGCGCCGGGCGACGAGGCTGTGATCACCGAACACGGATTCATGGTCTACAAGATCTACATCCAGTCGGCAGGTGCTGTCCCGGTCTCGGTCAAGGAAACCAAGGAGCGCGCCGACGTCGATGCGATCCTCGCTGCGGTGACGCCGCGTACGCGGATCATTTTCCTCGCCAATCCCAACAACCCAACCGGCACCTATTTGCCGTTCCAGGAGGTGCGCCGCCTGCATGCTGGCCTGCCTCGAAACGTGCTTCTGGTGCTGGATGCAGCCTATGCCGAATATGTCCGCCGCAACGATTATGAAGCCGGCGTCGAACTGGTGGCTGGTGCGGAAAACGTGGTTATGACCCGCACCTTCTCCAAGCTCGGCCTTGGCGGTGCGCGGATCGGCTGGATGTACGCGCCGATGCATGTCATCGATGCGATCAACCGGGTGCGGGGTCCCTTCAACGTCAACGCGACGGCAATCGAGGCCGGCATTGCCGCGATCCGCGACCGCGCCCATGTCGAGCGAAGCGTGGCGCATAACGAGACCTGGCTGACCTGGGTCAGCGAGGAATTGACCAGGCTCGGACTGCGGGTGACGCCGAGCGTCGGCAATTTCGTCCTCATCCACTTTCCCGAGGACAAAAAACATTCTGCGGCAGCCGCGGACGATTACCTCTGTGCGCGCGGCTACATATTGCGGCGCGTTTCCGGTTACGGCTTCCCAAATGCGCTGCGCATGAGCATCGGCACCGAAGAGGCCAATCGCGGCGTTGTCGCCGCCCTCGCGACATTTCTGAAAAGCTAGAACACCATGACATCACCGATGTTCGAAAAGATCGCGCTGGTCGGCATCGGCCTGATCGGCTCGTCGCTGGCCCGCGTCATCCATCGGGAAGGCCTTGCCGGTCACGTCGCCATCTCGACGCGCAGCGAAACGACGCTGGCGCGGGCGAAGCAACTCGGCCTCGGCTCCTCCTACACGACTGATGCGAAAGAGGCGGTCGGCGATGCCGACCTGGTCATCGTTTCGGTGCCGGTCGGTTCTTCAGGCGAGGTCGCCGAGGAAATCGCACCGGCGCTGAAGCAGGGCGCGATCCTCACCGATGTCGGCTCGACCAAGGCGTCGGTCATCGCGCAGATGCAGCCGCATGTGCCTGCCGGCGTGCATTTCATTCCCGGCCATCCACTGGCCGGCACTGAAAAATCGGGCCCGGACGCCGGCTTTGCCGAATTGTTCGAAAACCGCTGGTGCATCTTCACGCCGCTACCCGGCACCGATCCCGAGGCGCTGGAAAGGCTCTCGGAATTCTGGCGCCGCTGCGGCTCCAACATCGACACGATGGATCCCCAGCATCACGACATGACATTGGCCATCGTCTCGCACCTGCCGCACATCATCGCCTATAACATCGTCGGCACCGCCGACGATCTGGAGTCGGTGACCAAGTCCGAGGTCATAAAATATTCGGCCTCCGGCTTTCGCGACTTCACGCGCCTTGCCGCGTCCGACCCGACGATGTGGCGGGACGTCTGCCTGCACAACAAGGATGCCATCCTCGAAATGCTGGCGCGGTTCTCGGAGGATCTGGCCTCGCTGCAGCGGGCGATCCGCTGGGGCGACGGCGAAAAGCTGTTCGACCTGTTCACCCGCACCCGCGCCGTGCGCCGCTCGATCATCGAGGCCGGCCAGGACATCGACGTGCCGGACTTTGGCCGGCAGGCAGTCGAGCATCCGGCCAAGGGATAGAGCATCGGACCCGAACCGGTTTTAGGTGAAATCCGATGCTCAAGCAAAAGATAGAGCGGCGGTACCATCCGATTTGAAGGCCGCCTCGCGCTCAATCCGGCCAGTGAGCCGCCATCATCGCCAGTGTCTCGGCCCTGTCCGGCGCGCCCAGCCTGCCGCCGAAGCGCAGGCATTTGAGCGCGGCGGCGGCGCTGGCAAAGCGCAATGTCCGTTCGATCGGCATGGCCTCGGCCAGCCCGACGGCAAAGGCGCCATGAAACACGTCGCCGGCGGCAAGCGTATCCACTGCCTTGATCCTTGGCGCGGCGACGTGGTGCACCGACGCCACCGAACGGTCGAACCACCAGCTTCCCGCTGCGCCGCCGGTCACCGCTACGAATGCATCGGTGCGTCTGGCCAGCGCTTCACAGGCCTCCTGCGGGCCTCGCTCCTCGCCGCAGAGGATGAACGCCGCCGGCTCCGACGCGACGATGTGCGAGGCGAGCGGAAACAGCCGTTCCAGCACGGCCCGTGGCGCGGTGTCGGCATCGAGTATGGCTGGACGGCCGTTTGCGCGCGCCGCCGTCAGGGCCAGAGCTGCCGCGCCCGGCCAGCGCACGTCGACCAGGACGGCGTCGAATGCGGTGAGATCCTGAATGGGGAGCGCTTCGGGGTCGGCCTGCGCGAGCTTGTCATAGAATGGAACAATAATGCGCTCGCCATTGGTGTCGACCAGGATGGCCGACAGTGCCGACCGCGCGCCGGCGACGCGCCGGACAAAGCTGCAATCGACGCCTTCGGCCTCAATGCCTGCGACCAGCTGATCGCCGACGAGGTCGTCTCCCGCGCTCGCCCACAGCGATACCTCCGCGCCGAGGCGGCGTGCGGCGCAGGCCGCGCTCGAAGCCATGCCCGAGGCGATCTGGACGCCGTCGGACGCGATGAACTTGCCCTGACGCGCCGGAAGCGTGTCGACGCGAAGGATCGTATCGAGCGTCAGCGCGCCAACACTCAGGAGCTTCACCGGGCGGTTCATCTATCTTCCTGTTTGGCCATGGTCTTTCCGAACTGGAGGTTCGCAATCATCGCCTAATCAACCGGCTTGATGCTGCCCAGAGGGATAAAACCGAGCGAGGCCTTGCCCTTGACGATCTTGAGCGGCATCGACGGTTCGTTGCCAAGCAGCGCCAGCCCGGCAAAGCCGGTTTTGATCTGGCTCTTCTGCTCGGGAATGGCTTTGCCGAGGATTTCCGCCACCGCCTTCGGATCGCTGAACCTGATCATCAAATCGGCGTCGATCAGCCCGTCGGCATCGACCGAGACCGGCCCGGAAACGGTGACGCGCGCGCTTCCCGACGACAGATCGAGCTTGCCGATATCCACCGCCTGACCGCGCAGGCTCTCTGTTTGTGTCTTGATCAGCGCCACGCCGTTCCTCAGCGTCACGTCGCCGCTGCCGTCGAGCGGCGGCAGCACGCGGCCATCGATCGCGCCCGGATCGATTTCGAGATCGGTAAAACCCCCGGCATAGTCGATGTCCTGGCCGTTCGGACGCAATTCTCCGACCGCTGTCCCAGCGCTGAACAGCTCGACCGGGTCTGTGCCATCGGCGGGATCGGTCTGGGCTGACAGAGCCTCTGCCTCCAGTGAAACGCGCTGGGGCAGGGGCCAGGACAGTTTGACGTTCGCTCGCAGATTATCCCAGTCGATCCACAGCGGCGCCATCCCCGGCACGGAGGTCCTGAGCGGCCCCTGCAGGTCGGCGCCAGGGGACAGGATCTGGGTGATGTGCGTGACTGCTTTGAGGCTGCCGAGCGAGGCGGCGACGTTCCTGCTGTCGTCCTGATAAGCCAGGCTGTCGCAGGTAACGGCGAAGCTTAAGGGGTACCCGCTGACCGTGAGATTGACGCAGTCCGCCTCGATGCCATTGCCGTTGAACTCGGCCACCGCTTTGCCGGCTTCGCTCTTGACCTTGTCTGCCAGGTAGAACCAGCCGGCGCTGTAGAGGCCAAACAGCACGACGATGAAAACGCCGAGCCAGAACAGCCGGCGGAGAAAATTCGGCGGGCGTTCGTCATTTGACGTCATGCTGCGGCTCTCGTTGGCGCGTGTTGCAGAGGTGTCGTTTCCGGCAAGATCGGGTAGACGGAGACGGATTGAAAAAAACACCGATTCCAGTGCGGTGCTGCAACCAGGCTTGGCGATATGGGCGATTTTTGGGTTTTTGGCTACGGCTCGCTGATCTGGCGGCCGGGATTTGCGCATGTCGAGACGCGGCGGGCCCGCCTCCATGGCTATCGCCGCTCGCTGTGCGTCTACTCCTTCGTGCATCGCGGCACGCGCGAACGGCCCGGCCTGGTGCTCGGCCTCGACCGTGGCGGCTCCTGCATCGGGCTGGCTTTCCGCGTCCCCGGCGATCTGCGCAACGAGGTCATCACCTATCTGCGCGAGCGCGAACTGGTCACCAATGTCTATCTTGAGCGCATGCTTAGCATTCGCCTCGACAAGGGGGGCACGCGTGAGGCCGACAAGGGTTGGGGCGAGAATGGCGGCGAGACGGACGGAGGCGAGACGGTCGAGGCTGTCGCCTATGTCGTCGACCGTACCCACGAGCAATATGCCGGTGCGCTCGATGCGGCCGATGCGGCGAGCGTCGTTCGCGGCGCCGTCGGCCAGTCGGGAAAGAATGAGGACTACGTGTCCAGCACGCTGGAGCACCTCGAGGCGCTGGGGATCCGCGACCATTGGCTGGAAGAGGTGGCGAAACGGATCGCGCCTTTGTGAAGCGCTGGTCGGTGGAAAAGTCGGCCGGCCCTTTGACGTTGGTGCGGCCCGCCATAGGTTAAGCCGGTCACGGGGCTTTTCGCCCGCTTCTTTCCATTCCCCACGGAGATCAGTCTTGCAGAAACGTCGTCTCGGTCAAACCGACCTGTCCATCGCGCCGCTGGTTCTGGGTGGCAACGTCTTCGGCTGGACCGCCGACGAGAAAACCTCTTGCGACCTGCTCGACCGGTTCGTCGGCGCCGGCCTCAACGCCATCGACACCGCCGATGCCTATTCGCGCTGGGTTCCCGGCAACAAGGGCGGCGAATCCGAAACGATCATCGGCAAATGGATGAAAAGCCGCGGCAATCGCGACAAGGTTGTGGTGATCACCAAGGTCGGGTCGGACATGGGGCAGGGCAGGAAAGACCTCTCCGCGGCCTATATCGAAAAGGCCCTCGATGCGTCGCTGAAGCGGCTGCAGACCGATGTCGTCGATCTCTATCTGTCGCACTGGCCGGACCCGGCCACCCCTTACGAGGAAACGCTTGGCGCCTATCAGAAGCTGCTCGACAAGGGCAAGATCCGCCACGTCGGCGCCTCCAATCTCGATGCCGGCCAGATGCGCGCCGCGCTCGACGTGGCAAGCTTGCGGGGCCTGCCGCGCTATTCGGTGCTGCAGCCGGAATACAATCTCTACGATCGCGCCTCTTTCGATGGACCGCTGCGCGATCTGTGCATGGCCGAGGATATCGGCGTCATCACCTATTTCAGCCTCGCCAAGGGGTTTTTGAGTGGCAAGTACCGCAGCGAAGCCGATCTCGGCAAAAGCGCGCGTGGCGACGACGTGAAGAACTATCTCAACGCGCGCGGCATGCGCGTCCTGGCGGCACTCGACGCTGTGTCGGCGCGTCACTCGGCCAAGCCGGCGGAAGTGGCGCTCGCCTGGGTGATCGCGCGGCCCGGCGTAGCTGCGCCGATCGCCAGCGCCACGACGCTGGACCAGGTCGACAGCCTCGTCCGCGCCGCATCATTGGAGCTCAGTCCGGACGATATCGCCGAGCTCGACAGCGCGAGCGCATAGACGCCAGCGCGAAGCGGCGGCTTGATCAAACAGCAGCCAAGAACCCTGCGTGGCCTGCGCCGGAAGGCTCCCTGCACGATCGTTCAAGACGCCCTGGTGTGCCCTGCCATACCCTTGCCGGCATCGCGCCTGGATACTGGTATACAGATGGCCGAACAGGTCTTTTCCCATCCGGAACTATGGCAGCAATTGCTCGCGCTTGTGCTGGCATCGGCGGTTGTGATGGGCAGTCCGGGGCCGGCGACGATAAGCGTCACCGCCGTCGGCGCCGCCTTCGGCCTGCGCGATTCGCTCCGCTATGCCTCGGGCATCATTCTTGGTACGGTCGCCGTGCTTTTGGTCGTGGCGACGGGCATTACGACCATGCTCGCCTCTGTGCCGACGCTCACACCGCTCCTGGCAGTGGCATCCGCAGCCTACATCCTCTACCTCGCCTTCAAGATAGCAACGGCCCCGCCTCTGGCCGTGCGTAGCGGCGGGGCGGCGCGTCCCACATTCCTCGGCGGGTTTCTTCTGGCCGTCGCCAACCCGAAAGCCTATGTGGCGATTGCCGCCGTATTTGCCGGCACGTCGTCCGCCGGTGAGCTCGATGCAGGGCTCAGGTTGGCGGTCCTCGCTTCGATGATCGTCGCCATCCATGTCCTGTGGCTTCTCGCCGGGGCAGCGTTTGCGCGGTTCCTGCGCAAGCCGCTGGCCTCGCGGATCATTAATCTGACGTTCGCGGCAACACTGGTGTTGACCACGGCGCTGGCTGTGATTCGCTAGGGGACAGTGCCGCAAGCTTAGATGGTCAGGTCGGGGTATCGGAGCCAAGTTCCCCCAGCCGCTTTACCGCCGTCGGCGGCATTGGCGGCGGGTTTGGCGCCTGGGACGCCTCGATGAGCAGCTGGTCGCAGGCGGCTTCCGTCTCGCCGATCAGCCGTTCCATGAATTCTTGCTTGCCCAAACCCGCCGGGATCGGCGGCAGGAAGCGGGCCTTGATCGTGCCGGGATAGCGCAGGAATTTCCGCCGCGGCCAGTAGAGGCCGGCGACATGGGCGACCGGCACCACCGGAATGCCAAGCTGGGTATAGAGCTCGACGATGCCGTATTTATAGGCCGGCTCGTCGCCCGGCGCCCGGCGCGTACCCTCGGGATAGATGATCAGCTGGCGGGGATTGCGCGCCAGCTCCTGCCTGGTCGCGGCGACCACCGCTTTCAGCGCCTTCGAGCGGCTGCCGCGGTCGACCGGGATCATCCGCATTTTCAGGATGTACCAGCCGAAGAACGGGATCCAGGTCAGTTCCCGCTTGAGGATGTAGATCGGATCCTGCAGGAACGGGAAAAAGGCGATCGCGTCCCAGAAGGACTGGTGCTTCGGCGCCAGGATGAAGGAACCCTCGGGCAGGTTTTCCTGGCCGGTGATCTCACTTTTGGTGCCGGCGATCTTGTCATAGAGCCACATGCTGGTGTGTGACCAGAATTTCGGCACGAACCAGGCACGGTGGCGCGGAGACAGGAAATAGTACGGGGTCCAGAGGATCATCTGGACGATCAGATTGACGTAGAAGACGAAGTTGAACGCCAGCGAGCGGACATAAAGCATGCAGGAAGAGCCCGGTGAGGAGGTGTGCGTTGGTTACACCAAGCGCGGGCAAAAAGGAAACCGTGCGATGGCCGGAGATCGATCCGCCTTGATGAAGCCGCGGCCCGTTCGTCAGGCCTGCCACGTCTCTTGCACCAGCCGTTTCTTCAGGCGTGGGACGGCGAAATCGAGAAACGCACGCAGTTTCACCGGCAGCAGGCCATTGCCGGCATGCACCAGGCTGACCGGCCATGGCTGCGGCTCGAATGCCTCCAGCATGGTGCGGAGGGTGCCCGACCGCACTGCAGCTGCGATCTGGTAGGAAAGCACCCTTGTTAACCCGATGCCGGCAATCGCGGCATCGATCGCCGCTTCCGCGGTGTTGACCCGAAGTCGTGAGCGGATCGGAACGGTGAGGTCGGTCTTGCCCGTGGCAAAAGTCCATGCGGCGGGAGCGGTGAGCCCCTCGAAGGTGACGCAGTTGTGTGCTGCGAGGTCTTTCGGCGCCTCCGGCGTGCCGTGCTCGGCCAGATAGGCCGGGCTCGCGCAAACAACGCGCCGGATCGAGCCGATGCGGGTGGCCACAAGGCTGGAGTCGGGAAGCTGGCCGATGCGGACGGCGAGATCGATGTGCTCCTCGGTCAACTGGGTTATCCGGTCCGCAAGCATCAGCCGAATAGCCACGTCGGGGTAGGCAGCGAGAAAGCCGGTGACGACCGGCAGCACATGCAGGCGGCCAAAGACGATCGGTGCGGTGATGATCAGTTCGCCTGTCGGGGCGCTGTATTCGCCGGCGGCAGTCCGCTCGGCCTCGCCGACCTCGTCGAGAATGCGACGGCAGGCAGCGAGGTAGGCGTGACCTGTGTCGGTCAGCGTCAGCTGCCGCGTCGAGCGATTCAGAAGACGCGTCTTCAGATGCCGCTCCAGGTCGGAGACCTTGCGGCTGACCGTTGCAAGCGGGATGCCGAAACGGCGTCCGGCGGCCGAAAGGCTGCCGGCCTCCGCCGCGGCGACAAAAAGCGACATGGCCTCGAGGCGATCCATATTTCTCCCGGAAAATAGAAGGATAGGTTGCAAATATGGCATCTACATCCGAGCGATGGAAGGGGCCATGTTTTGGCGGCGAGCTGATCAACGAGAAGGAATGCCGATGCCCCGTATCCCTACACCAGCGTCCATAGAGGCCGCGCCTGCTGCGTCGCAGCCGATGTTACATGCCGTCGAGAAGCAACTCGGCGTCGTGCCTAACCTCTTCAGGCTTGTTTCCAATAGCCCGGCTGCGCTTGAAGGCTATCTCAGCCTGTCTGGAGCGCTTGCCAAAGGCCGACTGCCCGCGCCGACGCGCGAGCGCATTGCTCTGGCGGTTGCCGAGGTCAATGGCTGCAACTACTGCCTTTCCGCTCACACCTATCTCGGCAAGAATCTCGCCAAGCTTGATGATGCCGAAATGGTCGCCAATCGCGCGGGCAGTTCCAACGATCCCAAGGCCGCCGCAGCCGTGCGTTTCGCCACCAAGATTGCGCGCGACCGCGGCCATATCGGTGACGAGGATCTCAGCGCCGTCAGGCTCGCAGGCTACGACGATGCGCAGATCATCGAGATCGTCCAGCATGTCGCTCTCAATGTCTGGACCAACTATGTCAATGAGGTCGCCAGGACGGAAATCGACTTTCCGGTCGTTTCTGCCCGCAGGGCAGCCTGAGTCAGTCGCAAGGAGTTCCCATGTCTGAAAGCCGCCCGCCGCTCCCGCCATTCACCGCCGAGACCGCCGCACAGAAGGCACGCATGGCTGAGGATGCCTGGAACTCCCGTGATCCGGCACGGGTCGCGCTTGCCTACACAATCGACAGCCGCTGGCGCAACCGGGCCGAGTTCCTGCAAGGGCGCGAGGCTATCCAGACATTCCTCACACGCAAATGGGGTCGCGAACGCGACTACCGGCTCATCAAGGAGGTCTGGGCCTTCCGCGACAACCGTATCGCCGTGCGTTTCGCTTATGAATGGCACGACCACAGCGGCTCGTGGTTTCGCAGCTACGGCAATGAGAACTGGGAGTTCGATGAGCTTGGATTGATGCGCCTGCGCATCGCCAGCATCAACGACCTGCCGATCCTCGAGGCCGACCGCAAATATCATTGGCCGCTTGGCCGCCGGCCGGACGGTCATCCCTCTCTATCGGAACTCGGCCTTTGAAGGAGGCTTTCGATGAATGCTCAAGTCTTCACCAGCGATGTCGCCTTTACGCCAACCGTCAAGGCGATCCAGGCCCGCAAAGGCTCACGCGAGGCCTATGCCCGCGTCGAACAGCGCGGCAGTTGGCAAGCTGATATCACGCCCGAGCTCGCCGCCTTCATCGAGGCGCAGACCAGCGTCTTCCTGTCGACGGCCAATGGTGAGGGCCAGCCCTACATCCAGCATCGCGGCGGGCCGGCCGGCTTCCTCAAGGTGCTTGACGAGCGGACGATCGGCTTCGTCGATTTCTCTGGCAACAGGCAATTCATCACCCAGGGCAATCTGGACGACAACCCGCGCGCTTTCCTGTTCCTGATCGACTATGCGCATCGGCAGCGCATCAAGATTTGGGGCACCGCGCGGGTCGTCGAGCAGGACGCCGAACTGAAGGCGAAGCTGATGCCGGAAGGCTACAAGGCGCGCCCGGAGCAGATCATCCTGTTCACGGTTTCGGCCTGGGATTCCAATTGCCCGCAGCACATTCCACAGCGTTTCGAAGCGGCCGATGTGGCGGCGGCGCTGGCCGAGCGGGACAAGCGTATCGAACGTCTCGAACACGAGATCGCGCGGCTGCGCAGCATCTCAAGCGCCACGCTCAAGGAATGATAGCGCTGCCGGTTCCAGATCGGCTCAGTTCGGCGCAACAGCCTCGGCCAGCGCGATGCCGGTTGGCGTTGGCTTGACCGGCACGATGCCGCGCGCCAGCGCCAGCAGATATTTGTTGTATTCAGTGAACAGCACGCGCAAGGCTCTCGGCTTGGTCAGCCAGCCGCCATTGCCAAGGTTGCTGTTGACCACCGGATAGGGCTCGAGCTTGGCCTTGTGCAGCAGCCGGCCTATTTCCAGCAGGCTGCGCGGCATGTGATAGTTGTTGGTGACGAGAATCACGGTGCCATAGGCGTGGTCTTCCACCCACTTGGCACTTTCCTCGGCATTGCCGATCGTGTCGAGCGCGGCACGGTCGATGTCGACGCAGCAGGAAAACAATTCCTTGTCGCCGCGGGTCGCGACCTGAAGCTGGCGGCGGCTGGCGGAAGGATGCACGCCACTGATCAGCAGCCGCTCGCCCTTGCCGGACGCCAGCAGGCCCATGGCCGCGTCGAGACGCGAATGGCCGCCGGTCAGCACGATGATGGCATCGGCCCTTGCCGGATTGGCGGGCGTCGCGAGACGGCTGACGGTGCTGGCGAACCAGCCAAAGCCGCCGGCAAACAACGTTGCCAGCACGAGCAGAAAGAAAGCTGAGATGCGTAGCGCGCTCACCAATCGGCGGGGCTTGACGCGCTCGCTAGAACGCGTGATCACCAAGGGCAACTGTCCAGCCATTCCGGTCGAGTCGCGCGCGTCCATCGTCCTTATCGTTAACTCCGAAATACGGCGTTTAGTAGGTCGGAAAGCACAAATTTCGTTACGCTAATTCTCTATTCGTGATCACCCTGCGTCCGGCTGGCGGACATCGATGTCGCTGAGATAGGTGACGACGGTGACATGGGAGGTTGCCGCCGTCAGCGCACCGATGACCAGCACCATGAGAACAACGCCGAGATAGCCCGCCGAACCGATGGCGAAATTGCCGAACAGGGCGGTCGCCTGATCGGCCTGCGGCGTCGCCATGTTTCGCGACGACCACCACGAGAAGACGATGAAGACGAACACCGCCGCCGCACCCCCGGCGGCGGCGCCCTTCATGCCGGTGACGAGAAAGTGGTGGCGGAATTCGCGCGCGATAAAGCGCGCTTCGGCGCCGACGAAATGCAGCACCTCGATGATGTGGCCGTTGCCGGCCATGGCGCCGCGCGTCGCGAATACCACGGTCAGCACGGTTGCCGCCAGCATCAGCGCCAACACGGCGATGCCGATGGTCACCGTGGTGCGGGCCATGGCGACCAGCCGGTCGACCCAGGTGCGATGGTCGTCAAGCGAGGCACTGGGCAGTTTCGGCGTGATCGCGGCGCGCATTGCGGCGAAATCGGGAGGGTTGGTCTCGTCTATGGTGACGATGATCAGACGCGGCACCGGCAACTCGTCGATGTTGAGACCCGAACCCAGCCAGGGTTCTAAAAGCCGCGCCGTGGCATCGCGGTCGACGATCCTGGCGCTCTTCACGCCAGGAAATTCGCCGGCGATCTGCGAGGCCTGGGCAAGGGCTGCCTCGATGTCGAGGCCGTCTATCGGCTTGATCTGGATCGTCGCCTCGCGTGAGATCTGGTTCTCCCAGGCCGAGGCGGTGTCACGCACTAGCGTCACCGCGCCGAAAGTCAGGCAGGAGAGGAACGTCATGATGGCAATGACCAGGACCAGCGCCCGGCCGGCGATGTTCTGCGCCGGCACGATCGGCGCCATCTTGCGCTGAACGCGCTGCGTCCCGGCCCTCTCAGCGTGTTGGTCTTCGACATGGCGAGCGGACAGGTCAGTCATAGATATCCAGCCTTCCGCCGGACAGGATCATGCGGCGTGCGTCGACCTGTTCCATCAGGCCGAGGTCGTGCGTTGCGATCACCACGGCGGTGCCCAGCCGGTTGAGTTCGATGAACAGCCGCAACAGGCGTCGCGCCAGCGGCGGGTCGACATTCCCGGTTGGCTCATCGGCAAGCAGGATTTCGGGCTGCTCGATCAGCGCCCTGGCGATTGCGGCGCGCTGCTTCTCGCCACCCGACAGCACCGGCGGCAGCACATGCATGCGCTCGCCAAGGCCGACCCATTTCAAGAGCTCGGTCACATCGGTGCGGTAGCTGGCCTCCTCGCGCCCGCGCACGCGCAGCGGCAAGGCCACATTCTCATAGGTCGTCATGTGGTCGAGCAGGCGAAAGTCCTGGAACACCACGCCGATGCGCCGCCGCAGATGCGGCAGCTCGGCGCGCGAGATGCGCGAGCGGTCTTTGCCGAAGATGGTGATCAGCCCACGCGTCGGCTTGAGCGACATGAACAAAAGCCGCAGCAGCGTCGTCTTGCCGGCGCCCGAAGGGCCGCTCAGGAACTGGAAGGAGCGCTCCGGTATGTGCAAGGAAATGTCGCGGAGGATTTCCGGACCCATGCCATAGCGGAGGCCGACATTTTCGAAGCGGATCACGTTCGACGACCTGAAACTTGCGGCGGCGACGAGGCAGCCTTCTCTGAGAAAAGACCATCGGCCGGCATGGTTAACCGGCGGTTAATTTTGGGGTTTTTTGGGCGCGTCACAAGGGGTTTCCGGGGGAAACGTTAACCATTTCCGTTTACGCATAAGAAACGAAGAGCGAACAAGTGCGAAGTGCTGGGGCCGCGATGGCTGACGATCGAACCGCGCGCCCGGTTTCCGGCGAAATCATGACCGATACGGCCGCAAATCCTGCGCCGGAACGCATCATGCGTGATCCGCCTGGTGACATCGTCGACGCCGACTACGAGGTGCTGCCGCGTTTAACCGCCAGCACGGGCGTTTCACCGCCGCTTTTGCGCGTGATCACCACGCCATCGATCAAAGGCATGGACATGCTGCGCAAGCCGGTAGCCGCGATGGAACGGCTGCGGGCGTCGCGCGGCGGGCCGATCTTCTGGATCGCCGGCCTCAGTGCCGCGTTTGCAGCCTTCTGGATCTCGGGCGGGCACGCGCTGGTGCGCCAGACGCCGCTTCTTCTGGCGGCGCGACAAGCGGGCGCTGCCCTGACCATTTCAGGCGTTACGTCGCGTATCGATGCGTCCGGGCCGCAACCTGTCCTGTTCGTCGGTGGCGAGGCCGCGAATGACNTGACGGCGCCAGCCCGTCGCCATTGCCACCGCTGGAAGTCCGGGTCACCGGCAATGACAGGCGCACAACCCGTTATAGGCTGGCGACATTTAACCGTTCGCTGGCGCCCGGCGAAAGATTTGGCTTTTCCAGCCGGCTCGACGTGCCTAGAAACGGGGTCAAGACCGTCTCGGTCACCTTCGCCAATTAGCGGCGATCATTTCTGGAAGGGCAGCCAATGCCAATCGTGCGCGGCAAGGATATCGAGGTCCTGTTTTCGGCGTCGGCGATCGCCCGCCGCAATCTGGAGCTCGCCAAGGAGATCGCCGGGCACGACTATCACGACCTTCTGGTGATTTCGGTGCTGAAGGGATCGTTCATCTTCGCCGCCGACCTCATCCGCGCCATGCACGATGTCGGCCTGTCGCCGGAGGTCGAGTTCATCTTCATCTCCAGCTACGGCGCCGGCACCACCAGCGGCGAGGTGAGGGTGCTGCGCGACATCGACAATGAGGTCGCCGGCCGAGACGTGCTGTTGATCGACGACATCCTCGAATCCGGCAAGACGCTGTCCTTCACCCGAGACCTGATGCTGTCGCGCGGCGCCAAAAGCTGCGCCATCGCCGTGCTGCTCGACAAGCGCATGCGCCGCCAGACCACGCTCAACGCCGACTATGTCGGCTTCGACTGCCCCGACTATTTCGTCGTCGGCTACGGCATGGATGTGGCCCACGCCTTTCGCGAACTGCCGTTTGTCGGCGTCGTAAAGGGCGACGCCTAGATTTATCTTCGATGCGGTTGCGGTTCAGGAAAAGTCAACTTTTCCACGCCAACATTCGGCTATGGCAAAGCTCCTGATCGTTGAGGACGATGAGTCCGTCCGCACCCTCGCCGCTCGCGCGCTCGAACGCGCCGGGCATATGATCGACATCGCCGCCGACGGCGCGCAGGGGCTTGCCCTGATCCGCGCTGCACGTGGCGGCTACGACCTTGTCGTCTCGGATATCCGGATGCCGGAGATGGACGGCATCCAAATGGCCAAGGCGGCTGCATCGCTTTTCCCGGCGATGAAGATCTTGCTGATGACCGGCTATGCCGACCAGCGCGAGCGCGCCGAGGAATTGAACGTCGTGCAGAAGCCGTTCACGCTGGCCGAAATCCGCGCGCGCGTCGAACAGGCGCTCGCCTGTTTTGCTTAAGATTCCGCGCGGTCAGGCCGGATCGCAGGTCGCTGCGATTGCCGGCGCGCTGCTCCGGCGCCGGCTGGCGTTGAGCGCGAACAGACCGGCGCCGATGATGAGGGCGGCGCCGATGACGGTGGTCGATCGCGGCACTTCCGCAAAGAACAGGAAGCCCCACAGCGGCGACCAGATGATGCCGGTGTATTCGAAGGTGGCGACGCCGTTGGCCGGCGCCAGCCGGTAGGCCTGCGACAACAAGATCATCCCGGCCGAAGCCACGACGCCGCAGGCGGCCATCGTCAGGAAGTCGATTGACGTCGGCCAGATCCATGGCCTGACCAGGAATTCGAGGCTCGGATGCGTGGCATGAGCTATTCCTGCCAGCCAGAACAGCCCGGCGACCGCTGCAGCGCCCAGGAGATAGACGCCGTTTTGATAGAACGCCATGACCGTGGATGATTCGGTGTCGCCGATCTTGCGGGCCATCAACTGCGAAAAACCGTACAGCACCGCCGAGGCCAGCGACAGCAGCGCCGCCCAGTCGAACAGCCCGGCGCCGGGTCGCAGCATCACCAGCACGCCGAGCATGCCGACCATGACGGTGACCAGCGTCTGCCCCGCTACCCGTTCGCCGAGATAGGGGCCGGCAAGCGCCATGATGAACAGCGGTGCCATGAAATAGAGCGCCACCGCGTCGGCAAGCGGCAGGGCGGCGATCGCCAGGTAGTAGAGCGTGTAGGAGGTGAACAGGATCAAGGCGCGCATCGTCAGCATGCGAAACCGCTTCGAAAAGATCGCCCTGAGCCCGACATCGGCATGAACCAGCACGAGAAGAATGGGCAGGGCGACGATCGAGCGGATCGCCATCACCTCGGTCACCGGATAGGTGCCCGATACGGCCTTGATCAGCGGATCCTGGAGCGAGAACACCAGAACGCCGAGGCAAAGGCTTGCCATGCCGAGGACGATCCGGTTCTGCATGGCGTTCGACGGCTCCTTGCGTGCGTGGCCCGAGAGCCGGGCCCGCGTAACTTTGTTTTATGCACATCGCCCAAAACCGCTTCGCACCCTCGGGTCAGGCCCAGGGTCAGGCCCGAGGGCATGCTTTTGGGCGACCTGCATCAAAAAGAACCCGCCACCATTTCGGGCAGCGGGTACGAGTGAGGACTTCGTTGGTCCGCAGCCGATTTCGCAGCCGCATATCCAATGGGTGAAGCGACTATTATCCGCCGTTTGACATGTTGCAAACGAATTGGAATGATGCCAGCAATCAGATTTTCTTATGGCGGACAAATGAAGCCCACGCTCGACAGCGATCTGCTGCGCACCTTCGTCGCGGTCGCCGACGCCGGCAATTTCACCAAGGCTGCGGTGCAGGCTGGCCGTACCCAGTCAGCGGTTTCGATGCAGATGAAGAAGCTCGAGGATATGGTCGGCGACAGCCTGTTCGAGCGCGGCTCGCGGGGTGTGGCGCTGACGCGCCGCGGCGGCGAACTTATCGTCAACGCCCGCCGCATCGTGTCGCTGCTGGACGAGACGGCGGCATCGATGGTCGCGGCGCCGCTTGGCGGACCGGTGCGCATCGGCATTCCGGAGGAATATGGCCACGCGATCCTGTCGCGCGCGCTCGGCGCCTTTGCCAAGCGCCATCCTCAGGTCGACATCACCGTCCGTTACGCGCATTCCGGTGCGCAGATCGCGGCGCTCGCCGCCGGCGAGCTCGATCTGGCGGTGGTGTTCGAATGGCAGGACCTCTCCGGCGGTGAAGTGCTGATGCATGATCCGACCGTGTGGGTGACGTCGGAGCTGCACCATATGCATGAGGAGCGGCCGGTGCCGATCGCGCTCTACAATCGCGCCGGCTGGTGCAAGGATTTTGCGATCAAGTCGCTGGAACAGCGTGGTCTCGCCTATCGTGTCGCCTATACCAGCGATACCAATGGCGGCCTGCGGCTTGCCGTCACCTCCGGGCTGGCGATTGCGCCGATCTCGCGCAGCAACATCCCGGCCGGCTGCCGCGAGCTTACCGCCGCCGATGGATTCGGCGACATCGATTCCTCGAATGTGGTGCTGCGGCGCAATGCGAACGCTTCCGGCGAGGCCATCGTCAGCATGGAAGAGGCGATCCGCGAGGCGTTCACCAACCGGTAGAGCAGGCCGGCTTTACTTCAACTCCAGCAGCCGCTCCAGATAGCTGCGCTCGATATCGGGGCTGAGCGCGTTGCCGAGCCGCTTGCGGATGGCGTCGAGGATCTGGCGGGCGCGCTGCACGTCGATCTCGTCCGGCACCTTCACCGAATCGCCGAAATCTGGACCCTCGGTGGCGCGTGGCCGGCCGAGCGGATCGCGGTCGGCATTCTGCTGGCGGCCGCCGCGCTGGCCGTCGCCCTCGTCGCCCTGCATGGCCTGCAATTGCTTCATCATGTCCTTGGCGCCCTTGCGCAACGCCTCCAGCGCGCGGCCCTGGTGACCGACCGCCTGATCGCCATCGCTGTCGCCAAGCGCCTGTTCGGCATCGCCCATGGATTTGCCGGCCTCGCCAAATCCCTCATTGGGCTCGAGCCCCATACCTTCGAGACCCTTTCTCAACTGGTCGAGCTCGCTTTGCAGTTTGCCCTGGCCTTCCTGCAACTGCTTCAGCGCGTCGGCGAATTCCTCCGGCGTCATCGGCTTCGGCCGGCCGAGCGGATCGCGGTCTTCGCCTGGGCCGGGCTGCTCGCCCTGTTCGCCCATTTGGCCCTGCTCGCCGTTCTCGCCGAGCTGCTCGTCTCGGTTCTGCCCACGCTGTTGCTGGCCGCGCTGCATCTGGTCCATGCGGAAGGTTTCGTTCATCATCTCCTGCTGGCGCCGCATGATCTCGCCGAGCTTGTCCATCTGCTGGCGCATTTCGCTGTTCTGCTGGCCGCCCTGCTGCTGACGTCCGGCCTGCAGGTTGTTCATCATGTCCTGCAGTTGCGAAAGCAATTGCTGCGCGCTGTCGCGATCGCCGGACTTCGCCAGATTCTCGATCTGGTCCATCATCCGTTCGATATCACTCTGGCGCAGTTCCTGGCCGTTCTGCTGCATCTGCGGCGCGTTCGGATTCTGCTGCGCACGCTGGGCGAATTCCTGCAGGAACTGGTTCATCGCCTCGCGCAGTTCCTTCATCGCCTTGTCGATTTCCTCGTCGCTGGCGCCGTTCTTGATCGCGTCCTGCAACGCCTGCTGCGCCTGGCGCAGCCGCCGCTCGGCGTCCGAAAGATTGCCTTCCTCGATGCCGAGCGCGATCTCCCAGAGATAGGCGACTTCGTCGCGCAATTTGTCGTCGTTGTCGGCCATCTTCAGCCGGGTGCGGGCGCTCATGATGGCGAGGTAGTGCGCCATATCGTCGAACGTGTCTTCGGGCCTGAGCGTGATCGCATCCATCAGGTCGAGCACGCGGCTCTTGGCGTTGGCGTCGAGCGCCAGCGCGCGGCGCTGCTCGATCACGGCCCTGGCCAGCGGATTGGAGAATGGCCGCTCCGGCATCACCAGGGTCCTGGTTTCGCTGGTTGCGGTATGTCCGGCATCGTCGGTGGCGACAAGCCTGAGCTTGATGTCGCCGCCGGCCCAGACATGCTCGGTCAGGTCCTTCGTGGTCTTGGCGGCATTCCCCTTGACGCCGCGGCGCGGCAGCGTCAGCGTCATTTCGGGCGGGCCATAGAGCGGATGCGCATTCGGCGCCGGTGGGTCGGCCAATACGAAATCCGCCTTGGCGGAGGCCGCGCCATAGTCGTCGTCGATCTGGTAGTTGAGTTCGAAGGAGCCGTTGACGGCGCGTTTCGGCTCGCCGACGAAGCGGATTTGTGGCGGCTTGTCCGGGATCACCGCGAAGGCCCAGCTGCCGAGTTCGTCGCCGCCCGAGTTCAGCGTCAGCGTGCCGTTGGCCGTCAGCTTGCCGGTGAACTGGCGCACCGTGGAGGGCGTTGCCGTGGAGGGCGTTGCCGCCGCCGGCTTGGCCGCGTCGGCCTGCTGCCCGGCCGGCTCGATAGTGCGGGCGTTGCCGTCGGCGTCGGCATAGCTCAGCGTTTCCTCGCCCGAGCCCCCGGTGACGCGCAGCGAGACATCGCTGCCTTCCGGAACGGTGAAGGTGGACGCAGCCTGATTGTCATTGCTGGCGAGGGCCGGGTTGGCGAAGGCTGGGGAAGTGAGGAAGACCGGTGCCCTGCCGGTGTAGGCCGGCGGCGTCACCCAGGCGTCGATGCGCGGCGGCACGGCGTCGCGCGCCGCGTGGGCACTGAACCCGTCCGCGATGCGGCCGCCCGACGGTCCGAACGAGAAGGCGAAAGCGGTGACCAACACAAGCGCCGCCACGGCGCGCAGCCCCCACGGGTCGCGCTCCGGCACCCGGGTGCGTGGCAGGTCGCCACCGAGGTTGCCGAGTTTTTCGGCCATGCGTTTCTGGTGCTCGCGCCACAGCGCTTGCGAAAAAATGCTTTCCCTGCCGCTCGGCCGGTCGGTCTGCACCAGCACCGGGCTGTGCAGCAATAGGTTGGCGGCCTCGATGCGCCGATCGATCTCGGCACTGGACGGCACCCGGAAGAAACGCAGGGGATAGAGCGCGACAAGGGCTGCGATGGCGAACACAGCCACAAGACCGATGCGCGCCATGTCGGGCAGCAAAAGGAAGAGGCCGAGCCACGAGACGCTGAGGAACAGGCTGGCGACGATGACGAGTGGAAGCAGCAACGGCCAGCCACGCTCGACCGTCATCGAGACCCGCGTTGCCAGCCGGCTCAGGGCAAGGCGCCTGGCCAGGCTGCGATCGCTGGTGAAGGTGGGTCGTTGCGTCATCGGCCCTTCCTGTTCGGGCGGGATAACCCGAACCTCACAAATCTATCGCACCGGCCCGAAAATCGGATGCGAAGGACTCAAAGTCTTAGATGCACGTCGCTCCAAACATACCAAGAAACACGGCGAAGGCGAGGCAGTTCCCTAAAACGTGAACAGGACTGCCCCCGCTATCGTCAGAATTTACCCGGATTGGCGTTTGCACCGCAGACCAGCACGGCGACACGCTCGCCCGCAGCCGGCGCGTAGCGGCCTGACAGGATCGCCGCGAAGGCCGCGGCGCCGCCCGGCTCGGAGATGATTCGCACCCGGTCCCAAAGCGCCGTCTGTGCGGCGATGATCTCGTCGTCGCTGACCAGTATGGAACGCTCGACGAAGGCCTCGGCGATCGGAAACATCATTTCGCCGACGCGCTTCGGCGCCAGCGAATCGGCGGCGATGCCCTCAGTCGGCGCATCGACAGGCCGGCCGGCCCCGAAGGCGCGATGAAGCGTCGGCGCGCCCTCCGGCTCGACGGCGATGATCCTGATGCGGCCGGCAAACCAGGCGGCGATGCCGCCGATCAGGCCGCCGCCGCCTACGGCGACCAGCAGCGTGTCGAGTTCAGGCAGGTCGGTCTCGATCTCAAGGCCGAGCGTGCCTTGCCCGATCAGCGTTTCCTCCTGGTTGAACGCATGGATCTGCAGCGCGCCGGACCTTTCGGCAAAGTCTTCGCTGGCGGCCAGCGCTTCGGCATAGCGTGCGCCACCGACGACCAGCTCGGCGCCATAGCCGCGGATGCGTTCCAGCTTGGCCGGCGGGCTGACTTCGGGAACGAAGATGGTCGCCTTGTGGCCGAGCCGCATGGCAGCGTAGGCGACCGCGGCACCATGATTGCCGCCCGATGCGGCGACGACGCCAGCCTTGGGAACCAGGCGCTCGAGAAGATTGGTGAAGGCGCCGCGCGCCTTGAACGAGCCGGAATGCTGCAGGCATTCGAGCTTCAGGTCGACGCCAAGAGGCTGACGGCCGAAATCGGCCATGTCGACGCGCAGCACCGGCGTGTGGCGCACGAAGGGCCGGATGCGCGGCTCCATTGCGGCGATGCGTTCGCGGGTGATGCTATTGCCGTTCAGCATGGTCTGCTCCCAAGGGTTGACATCACTTAGTAACTTAGCAAAATAGCTAAATGCAAGAGGTTGATGTCTTCAAGGCGATCGCCAACGAGCGCAGGCTGCAAATCCTCGATTGGCTGAAGGATCCGCGCGCGCATTTTCCGCCGCAGACCGATGGCGATCTGGTCGAGGACGGCGTCTGCGCGCTGCTGATTGCGGAAAAGCTTGGCATCACCCAGGCGACGCTCAGCGAGCATATGCGGGTGCTGACCCAGGCTGGCCTTCTGCGCAGCAAGCGTATCAAGCAGTGGACGTTCTATCGCCGCGACGAAGGCAGGATCTCCGAGACCAGGGCGCTCCTCCAGCACCGGCTGTAGCGCCGCAGACGATCTATTCTTGTTTGACCATGATTCTTTCCGAAAACCGGTTCTCACTTTTTCGGGATCATGGGTCTATTCAAGCCAATCAGGCAGCGAATCGAGGCCGATCAGCTCGTCATAGGTCTGGCGCCGGCGCACGACATGGAAACGGTCGCCGTCGACCAGCACTTCAGGCACCAGCGGCCTGGTGTTGTAGGTGCCGGCCTGCACCGCGCCATAGGCGCCGGCGGTGGCGACGGCGATCAGGTCGCCGGCCTTCAGCCGCGGCAGATCGCGGTCGAGGCCGAGATAATCGCCGGTCTCGCAGACCGGGCCGACCACGTCGACCGTCATGCGCGGCGCCGCGGCCGGCTGCTGCACCACCGGCTTGATGTCATGGAAGGCGTCATAGAGCGTCGGCCGGATCAGATCGTTCATCGCGGCGTCGACGACCAGGAAATTCCTGGCGTCGCCCTCCTTCACGAAGATCACCTGCGAGACCAGGATGCCGGCATTGCCTGATATCAGCCGGCCCGGCTCGAACATCACCTTCAGCCCGAGCTTGGCGACGTGCTTCTTGACAATCTGAGCATAAGCGTCCGGCAGGGGAGGCGGGCTGTTGTCGACGCGGTAGGGAATGCCGAGGCCGCCGCCGAGGTCGATATGCTCGATGGCGTGCCCGTCGGCGCGCAGCACGCCGACCAGCTCCACCAGCAGCGCAAAAGCGTCGTCGAAGGGCTGCAACTCGGTGATCTGGCTGCCGATATGAGTGTCGATGCCGGTGACCTTGATGCCAGGCAGCTCAGCTGCGCGGGCATAGACCTTTCGCGCCTTCTGCCAGGGAATGCCGAACTTGTTCTCGGCCCTGCCGGTGGAGATCTTCTTGTGGGTCCTGGCATCGACATCCGGATTGATGCGCAACGAGATCGGCGCCACCTTGTCCAACGCCGCGGCGCGGGCTGACAGCAATTCCAGTTCCGGCTCGGATTCGACGTTGAAGCACAAAATGCCGGCCGAGAGTGCAAGATCCATTTCGCGCGCGGTCTTGCCGACGCCGGAAAACAGGATCTTGTTGGCCGGAATGCCGGCGGCCAGCGCGCGGCGCAGTTCGCCTTCCGAGACCACGTCGGCGCCGGCACCGAGTTTTGCCAGGATTTTTAGCACAGCCTGGTTGGAATTCGCCTTCATGGCATAGCAGACCAGCGCGTCGAGCCCGGCAAAGGCCTGCGCAAACACGCGGAAATGCCTGGTCAGCGTCGCCGTCGAATAGCAATAGAACGGCGTGCCGATGCTTGCGGCGATCTCTGATATCGCCACGTCCTCGGCATGCAGCACGCCGTCGCGGTAGTCGAAATGGTTCACGAGAGTGGTTCCGGAAGTTGGAGCACGATGAGATCGGCCGATCTCATCGGCTCTAGATCAACGGATCGAGAATGAACTTCTTGTCCTCGACCGGTTTTTCCGGCTCCGGCGGCACGGGCTGCTCTGCCTTTTGTGCGTCCTTGCGCGCCTGCACGGCCGCCTCATAGGGCGTATCGAGCCCGGCTTTCCTGCCGCAGGCCGTTACGGTTGCCAGCGCCGCCAGCAGCGTCAGCGTCACCAAAATCCTGCTTGCGGTCATCGATCCATCCGTCCGAAACTTTTGCCCGCCGCTTTTAGCGGAGTTTTGCTGGCATTGCACCCCGGCATCACGCCCTGGCAATGTGCTTTTTCCAGTAGCGAGTCTGCTTCCTCACTTCCGACGGCGCGGTGCCGCCGAAGCTGGTGCGGCTCTTCACCGAGTTCTGCACGGCAAGCACCGAAAACACGTCCGCCGTGATGCCGGGGTGAATGGACTGCAAGTCTTCCAGCGGCAGCTTGTCGAGCCCGATCTTCCTCTCTTCGGCCAGCGCCACGGCGCGGCCGGTGACGTGGTGCGCCTCGCGGAACGGCAAGCCAAGGCTGCGCACCAGCCAGTCGGCAAGATCGGTCGCGGTCGCATAGCCTGACCCGGCGGCCTTCTTCATGGCGGCGGCATTCACCGTCATGTCGCGCACCATGCCGGTCATCGCAGCCAGCATCAGGTCGAGCGTCTCGGCGACGTCGAACACGGATTCCTTGTCTTCCTGCATGTCCTTGCCGTAGGTCAGTGGCATGCCCTTCATCACAGTCAGCAGGCCGACCAGATGGCCGGTGACGCGGCCGGTCTTGCCGCGCACCAGCTCGGCGGCGTCGGGGTTCTTCTTCTGCGGCATGATCGAGGAGCCGGTGGAGAATGAGTCCGACAGCCTGACGAAGCCGAATTGCGGCGTCGACCAGATGATGATTTCTTCGGCCAGCCGCGACAGATGCGTCGCGCAGATCGCCGCCAGCCCCAAAAACTCGAGCGCGAAATCGCGGTCCGAAACGCTGTCGAGGGAATTGCGCATCGGCTCACGGAAGCCGAGCGCCCTGGCCGTCTGGTGCCGGTCGATCGGAAAGCTGGTGCCGGCAAGCGCGGCCGCACCGAGCGGGCTTTCGTCCATCCGTTCGATAGCGTCGCGAACACGCGACAGGTCGCGCGAGAACATCTCGACATAGGCCATGCAGTGATGGCCGAAGGTTACCGGCTGCGCCGCCTGCATGTGGGTGAAGCCCGGCATCACCGTTGCCGCATGCTCCTCGGCCCGCTCCAGGAACGCCGTGATCAGGCCCTTCAGCGCCTCGGCGACGCGAAAGCACTCGTCCTTGACCCATAGCCTGAGATCGACCGCCACCTGGTCGTTGCGCGAACGGGCGGTATGCAGGCGGCCGGCAGCCGGGCCGATCAGCTCGGCAAGGCGGGCCTCGACATTCATGTGGATGTCTTCCAGCCTGGTCGAGAACTCGAACGTGCCGGCTTCGATCTCTGCCAGGATCGTGTTCAGCCCGTGAGCGATTTTTTCTTGGTCGGCCGCCGAAATAATGCCGGTTTGCGCTAGCATCTCGCTATGGGCGATCGAGCCTCGGATGTCCTGCGCGTAGAGTTTGCGGTCGAACGAGATCGACGCGTTGATCGCTTCCATGATCGCGGCCGGACCCGAGGCAAAACGTCCGCCCCACATCTGGTTGCTGGCCTTCTTGTCGCTCATCGCTATAACCCGTGCTCCGGAGCAGTTTTAAAAAATGGCAGACGGCAATCGATTTTTCCCGGCCCCGCGCCTCATCCTCGCCGCTTTGGTGGCAGGCGTGCTTGCCGGCGCGATCGCGGTATATGTCAGCGAAAGCGGTTCTGGCAACAACGCCCCCGCTCAAGTGGCGGTTGGCGACAGCAAGGACGATGTCGCCTGCGCCGCCAAGGCCGACCGCGCCAAGTCGGTCGCGGCGGCTGCCACCGGCCAGGTTGCAGCACTTTTGCCCGCCGATCCGCCGCAATCGCTGAAGGGCCTTGCCTTCAACAGCCCCGACGGCAAGCCGATGACGCTCGCCGACCATGCCGGCAAGACGGTGCTGCTCAATCTGTGGGCGACATGGTGCGCGCCCTGCCGCGCCGAAATGCCGGCGCTCGACGCGCTGCAGAATGAAATGGGCAGCGACGCCTTCGAGGTCGTCGCGGTCAATGTCGATGCTGGCGACGACGCCAAACCGAAGAAGTTCCTCGAGGAGACCGGCGTCAAGGCGCTCGGCTACTACCGCGATTCGACGATGGCGCTGTTCAACGATCTCAAGACACGCGGCCTGGCGCTCGGCCTGCCGGTCACCATGCTGATCGACGGTGAAGGCTGCCTGATTGCCCACATGAACGGCCCGGCAGAATGGTCGAGCCCGGACGCCAAGCGGCTGGTCGAGACGGCGCTCGGCAAGTCGGACTAATGCATGTCGCGCAAAGTGCGACGCGCTTTTAGGCGCCGGTGATTATTGCCGGTTTGTTCGTAAGCCGGCTTGGCAATTCCTTTCCACCGGCTCCTATTCGGAAGCGTGCGCTACTTTAAGTGGAAATCAAGTTCATCGGCCCGCAACAAAACCGTTGTCCAATTGTCACGGGCGGCACATATTGGCTTTGCGAGAGTGCCCCTTTCGCCAATGACAAACGGGAGATGAAACATGAAGTTCTTCGGCTTCGCGGCCGGTGTCGCCGCCACCTTGACCCTGCTTTCCACCACCTCCGCCTTCGCCGTCACGCAGATCAGCTGGTGGCACGCCATGACCGGCGCCAACGCCGAGGTCGTCGGCAAGATCTCCAAGGATTTCAACGCCAGCCAGAGCGACTATGAACTGGTTCCGGTGTTCAAGGGCACCTATCCGGAGACGCTGAACGCCGGCATCGCCGCCTTCCGCGCTGGCCAGGCGCCCGATATCCTCCAGGTGTTCGACGTCGGCACCGGCGTGATGATGGCGGCCGAGGGTGCGATCAAGCCGGTTGCCGAGGTGATGACCGGTGCCGGTATGACCTTCGACAAGAGCCAGTATCTGCCCGGTATCGTCGGCTATTATTCGAAGCCGGACGGCACCATGCTGTCCTTCCCCTACAACTCCTCCTCGCCGATCCTCTACTACAACAAGGATATCTTCCAGAAGGCCGGCCTCGACGTGAACAATCCACCCAAGACCTGGAATGAGGTGTGGGAAGCCGCCAAGAAGATCAAGACGAGCGGCGCCGCCCCTTGTGGCTATACCTCGACCTGGCTGACCTGGATCCATCTGGAGAATTTCGCGGCGTGGAATGATGTGTCGTGGGCGACCCAGCAGAACGGTCTGGCCGGCGGTGATGTCGAACTCAAGATCAACGCGCCGATTTTCGTCAACCACTTCCAGGCGCTCGCAGACCTCGCCAAGGACGGCACATTCAAATATGGTGGGCGTACCTCCGAAGCCAAGCAGATCTTCCTCGCCGGCGAATGCGGCATCTTCACCGAATCGTCGGGCGGCCTCGGCGACATCGTCAAGTCCGGCATGAACTATGGCATCGGCCAGCTTCCCTACGACAGCGACGCCAAGGGCGCACCGCAGAACACCACGCCGGGCGGCGCCAGCCTGTGGGTGTTCGGCGCCAAGTCGGACGAGCAATACAAGGGCGTTGCGGCATTCTTCGCCTACCTGTCCAAGACCGATGTGCAGGAATATCTGCACCAGAAGTCGGGATACCTGCCGGTGACGCTCGCTGCCTACGAGGCGACCAAGAAATCGGGCTTCTATGACAAGAACCCCGGCCGTGAGACACCCATCCAGCAGATGACGGGCAAGGCGCCGACCGACAACTCGAAGGGCGTGCGCCTGCCGAACCTGCCGCAAGTGCGCGATATCCAGAACGAGGAGTTCGAGAAGATGCTGGCCGGCCAGCAAACCGCTCAGCAGGCGCTCGACAACGCGGTCGCGCGCGGCAACGCCGCAATCAAGGAAGCGCTGGAGAACTGACGAGATTATCTCGGTTGGTGTCGGTTTGAATATCGCCCACGCGAGCTCGCGTGGGCGTCTCCCGAGATAGCGAAGGAAATCAGCCTGTCTCCACGCGTCGTCTTTCCCAACAAGATCCTGCCCTTCCTTCTGGTGGCGCCGCAACTCGCCATAACACTGGTTTTCTTCTACTGGCCGGCCGGTCAGGCGCTTTACCAGTCGATGCTCAGACAGGATCCGTTCGGGCTGAGGACCAGGTTCGTCTGGTTTGCCAATTTCCGCAAGGTGCTGGCCGATCCGGCCTACCTCAATTCGATCAAGGTCACCGTGGTGTTCTCGCTTGCGACCGCGATCGTCGCGATGTGCGTGGCCCTTTTGCTTGCGGTCATGGCCGAGAAGGCGGTGCGCGGCAAAGGCCTCTACCGCACGCTGTTGATATGGCCTTATGCCGTGGCGCCGGCGATTGCCGGCATGCTGTGGCTGTTTCTGTTCAATCCTTCGATCGGCTCGTTGGCGTATTTGCTGAGAAGCCTCGGCATCGCATGGGATCCGCTGCTCAACGGAACCCACGCCATGATCCTGCTTGTGTCGGCGGCTGCCTGGAAGCAGATCAGCTACAATTTCCTGTTCTTCGTAGCCGGTCTGCAGGCAGTGCCGAAAACGCTGATCGAGGCGGCGGCCATGGACGGCGCCGGGGAGACCAAGCGCTTCTGGACCATCGTCTTCCCGCTGCTCGCGCCGACCACCTTTTTCCTGCTGGTCGTCAACACCGTCTATGCCCTGTTCGACACGTTCGGCATCGTTCATGCCGTCACCGGCGGCGGGCCGGGCAAGGCGACCGAGACGCTGGTCTACAAGGTCTACAATGACGGCTTCGTCAATCTGATCCTGGGCGACTCGGCGGCGCAGTCGGTCATCCTGATGGCGATCGTCATTGCGCTCACCGCCATCCAGTTCCGCTACGTGGAACGCAAAGTCCACTACGGTTGAGGGCAGCGATGATCGGCCAGTCCCCGCTCCGCACTTTCATCGCCCATGCCGTGCTGATCCTCGGCATATTGATCGTGGCTTTCCCGATCTACTACACGTTCGTTGCCTCGACGCACACGCTGCAAACCATCCTCAGGCCGCCGCTGCCGCTCTTGCCCGGCGGCCAGCTCTGGAACAACTACAGCGAGGCGCTGTTCGGCGGCATTGGCCGCATCGGCGGTGTCAGCGTCGGCCAACTGCTCCTCAACACCACGATCATGGCGCTCGGTGTTGCGGTGGGAAAGATCTGCATCTCGATTTTGTCGGCCTATGCGATCGTTTTCTTCCGCTTTCCCCTGCGCATGACCTTCTTCTGGCTGATCTTCATCACCTTGATGCTTCCGGTCGAGGTGCGCATCCTGCCGACCTACAAGGTGATGGTCGATCTCGGCATGATCGACACCTATGCCGGCCTGATCATCCCGCTGATCGCCTCGGCCACCGCGACGCTGCTGTTCCGCCAGTTCTTCATGACCATACCGGGCGAATTGGTCGAGGCGGCGCGCGTCGACGGCGCCGGGCCATGGCGCTTCTTCTTCGATATCCTGTTGCCATTGTCGCGCACCAACATCGCGGCGCTGTTCGTGATCCTCTTCATCTACGGCTGGACGCAGTATCTTTGGCCGCTGCTGGTCACCAACAGCAACGACATGAACACCATCGTCATCGCGTTGAGAAAGATGGTTTCCTTCGCCGATGCCGATACCGAATGGCACCTGGTCATGGTCACCGCGATGCTGGCCATCGTGCCGCCGATCCTGGTGGTGGTGCTGATGCAACGCTGGTTCGTGCGCGGCCTGGTCGAATCCGAAAAGTGAGAAGCTGATGGCGACCGTCGATTTGAAGGACGTGAAGAAGGTCTATCCCAGCGGCGTCGAAGCCGTGAAGGGGGTCTCCATCGCCATTCCCGACAAGGAGCTTTGCGTGCTGGTCGGCCCCTCCGGTTGCGGCAAGTCCACGCTGCTGAGGATGATCGCCGGTTTGGAGACCATTTCCGCCGGCACAGTCGCCATCGACGGCAAGGTGGTCAACGCCATCGGCCCGACCGAGCGCGACATCGCCATGGTGTTCCAGAACTACGCGCTTTACCCGCATATGAAAGTCTATGACAACATGGCCTATGGCCTGCGCAATCGCGGCACGCCGAAGGACGAGATCGACAGCAGGGTGCGTTCGACCGCCAAGGTGCTGGAGCTTTCGGCGCTGCTCGACCGCCGGCCGCGCGAGCTTTCCGGCGGCCAGCGCCAGCGTGTCGCCATGGGCCGTGCCATCGTGCGCAATCCGAAAGTCTTCCTGTTCGACGAGCCGCTCAGCAATCTCGATGCCAAATTGCGCGGGCAGATGCGGGTCGAGATCAAGAACTTGCAGCGCACGCTCGGCGTCACCTCGGTCTATGTCACCCACGACCAGCTCGAGGCGATGACGCTGGCCGACATCCTCGTTGTCATGAACGCCGGGCTGGTCGAGCAAACGGGCGCGCCGCTCGACATCTACGAAAAGCCGGCGTCGATCTTCGTCGCTTCCTTCATCGGCGCGCCGCCGATGAACCTCCTGGCGCTGACCGGAAGTTCCTCAGGCCCGATGCTGGCTGACGGAACCGCGATCGGCTTTGCGGCTCCCGGAACACAAGCTGTGACGCTGGGGTTTCGCCCTGAAGATACCGACGTCACCTTCAATGCGGAGGCGCTGCCCGGTGCGCTCGTCCTGCCGGCGGCAGTCGAAGCGGTCGAGCCGGTCGGGGCCGAAAGCTTTCTTCACTGCGCCGCAGCCGGCAGCCGTATCATCGTGCGCGTCTCAGGGCGCGCCACCGCAAAGCCCGGCGACCAGTTGCGTGTCGTGGCCATTGCCGAAAAGCTGCACTGGTTCGATCAGGCCGGCAAGCGGGTCGATTGAAGCCGGCCTGTCGGCCTGATCGGCGCGCTACCCGAGCGTTCAGGCAAACACATGCGCCTTGCCCGACACCGTCAGTCGGACGATCTCGCCAACCACCGGTGTGTCCATGCCTGGCTTGCGCAGGACCAGTGGCGTGTTGCCGATCGCGGCTGCGTCCGGCGGATCGGGACTGTTCAAGAGCCGCACCGCGATGGTGCACATCGAGCCGGCGAATTCGGATTCCGTCACTTCGCCGAACAGCATGTCCGGCGTGCCCGACATGCCTTCGCGCGATGTCCGTTTCAACAGCACCTGTTCCGGCCGCAGCATGATGCGGACGAGATCGCGCCGCTCGGTGCTGTCGACGGCGATGCGGCCGAGCGGCGAGTTGGCGAAGCCGTCCGCGATCCTGGCCGGCAGGATGATGGCGTCGCCGAGGAATTCGGCGACCATCCGGTCCTTCGGCTTGAGATAAAGCTCGCGCGGCGTGCCGACCTGCGAGAATTTGCCGTCGCGCATCACCGCGACCTGGCTGGCAAAGGACAGCGCCTCGGGCTGGTCGTGCGTGACCAGGATCGTGGTGATGCCGGCGGCCTCCAGAAGCTCGGCCACCGCCTTGCGCATCGAGGCGCGCAGGCCGGTGTCGAGCGCCGAGAACGGTTCGTCGAGCAGCATCAGCCGCGGCTTCATGGCCATGGCGCGGGCCAGCGCCACACGCTGCTGCTGGCCGCCTGAGAGCTCGTGCGGCCGCCGTTTCAGGATCGCCTTGTCGAGCCCGACGATATAGGCGAGCTCGGCGATACGCTCGCTGCGCTTGTCCTGGTGATGCCGCATGCCGAAACCGATATTGGCGGCGATGCTCAGATGCGGGAACAGGGCGCCGTCCTGCGCCACCACGCCGATGCCGCGCCGATATGCCGGCACGGCAGCGCCGCCATTGGCCAGCACCTCGCCGTCGAGCACGATGCGACCCTGGTCCGGCGCCTCAAAACCGGCGATCAACCGCAGCAAGGTCGTCTTGCCGCAGCCGGACGGCCCGACGATCGCCGTGCGGCTGCCGCTGGCCACGCTGAGGTCGACGCCGGCCAGTGCGGCCACCGGGCCGTAGTGCTTGTGCACATCGGTGAGTTCGAGGAAGCTCATCGCCCGGCCATCCGCTTCGACTGGACGTAGAGCAGCCAGGTCAGCGGCAGCGACATCGCCACCATGATGAGCGCGTAAGGTGCGGCGGACGCATAGTCGATCTCGCCGCTGTGGGCCCAGAACGCCATCGCCAGCGTGCGGGTGCCGTTGGGCGCCAGCATCTGGGTGGCGGTCAATTCATTCATGATGCCGAGCGCCACCAGCGCCATGCCCGCCGCGGCACCCGGCGCCGACACGCGGATCGTCGTCGACCACAGCGCCCTGAGCGGTGGCCGGCCGAGACTGGCGGCGGCGCGCTCGAGCTCGACCGGTGCCTGCGCGATCGATGCTCGCAGGCTGATCAGGGCGCGCGGCAGGAACATCAGCGCATAGGCTACGAGGATCGTGAACAGGGTCTGATAGAGCGGCAGGGCGATGCGCACCGTGATGGTGACCAGCGCCAGCGCCACGACGACGCCGGGCAGCGATCCGACGATGTAGTTGCAGCCCTCCAGAAGGCGCTGCAGCGGCCCCGGTGCCCGGATCGAAATCCAAGCCATCGGCATGGCGGCGATAGTGGCGAGCAGGGCGCCGGCGAGCGCCAGGAACAGGGTCTGGCCGAGCGCCAGGCCGATATCATCGAGGCGCCAGACATCGGCGCCGCCGGCCACAAGCCAGCGGCCGATGGTGACGAACGGCACGCCGAGCGCCAGCAGCGCGGTGACAACGGGCAGAGCCAAGCACGGGATGGTGGCGCGGCCGAGCCTTGTGCGTTGCTGCTGCCGCGCGGCGCCCGAGCCGACGCGGGCATAGCGCTCCTCGCCGCGCACCAGCACTTCGATCCCGAGCAGCACGAAACAGCATGTCACCAGCACCGCAGCCAGCATGTTGGCGGCGGGGCCGTTGAAGGTCGACTGGAACTGGTCGACGATCGCCGTGGTGAAGGTATCGAAGCGGATGAAAACGTAGAGGCCGTACTCGGCCAGGAGATGCAGGCCGACCAGCAGCGAGCCGCCGCAGATGGCGAGCCTGAGCTGCGGCAGCACGACCCGCCGGAACACGCGCCATGGCCCGAGGCCGACGGCTGCCGCGGCGTCTTCGAGAGCAGGATCGAGCCGGCGCAAGGCTGCCGCCACCGGCAGATAGAGGAACGGGAAATAGGCGACGACTGAAACCAGGACGCCGGCCCACAGCCCGTGCAGTCCCGGCACCAGGGTGATCCAGGCGTAGCTGTGGACGAAGGCGGGGATGGCGAGCGGCGCCACCGACAGCCAGGCCCACAGGCGTGCACCGGGAAGGCTGCTGCGTTCGGTCAGCCAGGCCAGCGCCACCGAGAGCACAATGCAGATCGGCACCGCCAGCACCACCAAAAGCAGGGTGTTGACCAGGAGCTCGCCGACACGTGGCCGGAAGACCAGTGCCGATACGGTGTCCCAGCCGGTCTGCACGGCAATCCAGATGATGAAGGCGAGCGGCAGCAGCGAGAACAGTGAGACCAGGATGGCGGCGAGCGAAATCCAGGATATCGGCCGCCGGCGCCTCCATTGCCCAGCCGCCACGCCGGTCGGCAAGCCTGAACGTGCAAGGTCGGCCGCAGGCTGCATCAGCTCAGACGCCGAGCCGTTGCCGCCCGGTGGCGGAAACGATCGCAGAGCCGCAAACACGGCCAAAAATGCAGCTTGTCGTCATGGACGAATGCCACCTCGAAAAACAGAGCGCTCCTGCGGAAGCGAATTCCCGCAGGAGCGCAGTCGGCTGCCGTTTTAGGACGAACGCGAACTAAAGCAAGCCGGCTGCCGTCATCAGGTCGGTCACCTTCCTGGAGTTCAGCGTCGTCGCATCGACCTTCGGCGCCTGCAGATCGGCCAGCGGCACCAGCGCCGAATTGGACTCCGCACCCTTGCCGACCGCGTATTCGAAGGAATTGCCGGTCTTCAGCACGTCCTGACCAGCCTTGCCGGTCACCCATTTCAGGAAGGCCTGGGCTTCCTTCGGGTGCTTGCTCGAGGCCAGCACGCCACCGCCGGAAACCGAGACGAACGCGCCCGGATCCTGGTTCTTGAAATAGTGGAGACCGATATTCTTGCTGTTCTCGCCGGTCTTGGCCTGGTCGCCGTAGTAATAATAGTGATAGATCACGCCGCCATCGACCTCGCCGGCATTGACCGCCTTCATCACCGTGCTGTTGCCTTTGTAGGCGGTAAAATTCTCCTTCATCGCCTTCAGCCAGTCGGCCGTTGCGGCCTCGCCTTTGAGCTGCAAAAGCGCGCTGACGATCGCCTGGAAATCGGCGCCGGAGGGCGAAGCGGCCCAGCGTCCCTTCCAGCTCGGATCGGCGAGTTCAAGCAGCGACTTGGGCAACTGCTCGCCGGTCAGTCTGGTCTTGCTGTAAGCAAAGACGGTGGCGCGCGCGGCGATGCCCACCCACTTGCCGCTGGCCGGCTGGTACTCCTTGGGAATCTGCGCCAGCGTGTCGGCGTCGACCGGCGCGAACAGGCCGGCGGATTCGACCAGCACCATGGCGGGCGAGTTTTCCGTCAGGAAGACGTCGGCCGGCGAGGCGGCGCCTTCGGCAACGATCTGGTTGGAAAAATCGCTGTCGCCGCCGTGGCGAACGGTGACCTTGATGCCGGTTTCCTTGGTGAAACTTTCCACCCAGGCATTGGTCAGGCTCTCATGCTGGGCATTGTAGACGACGATGCCGCTGTCCTGGGCCATAACCGGGCTGGCGACCAGGCTGATTGCAAGTGCTGTGGCTCCGGCAAGCACGGAAAGAGCATGTTTCATGGACGTCATCCCGCTCGATCTCGATGGTCTTTGATTTAGCATGACTGCACTATCAATTCCTGATCGGTGTAGTCAACATTGATGCGCTGCGCAATCGGCCGCCGGAGGTGAAACCGTCGTGATATTCCCATATTTTGGCTTGGACATTATTTCGCCGGCCACGTAACAAATCGGGCCGAGGCGCGAATACTGGGGAGTTAACTCTTGTGACCGGCAAGGATGAGGCCGAGCTTTCCCGGCTGATGCGGGCCGCGATTGCGGGAGATGAAAGGGCTTACGCCGACTTTCTGCGCCGGACGGCTGCCCTCGTTCGCGGCTTCATCAGGCGCAAGATCGTTCAGGGCGGGGTCGATCCCGAGGATGTCGTGCAGGAAACCTTGCTGGCCATTCATGTGAAGCGGCATACCTGGCGCCAGGATTTACCTGTGCTGCCCTGGGTCTACGCCATCGCGCGCTTCAAGCTGATCGATGCCTTTCGACGGCGCGGGCGGCGCATCGAGATCGAGATCGACGAGATCGCCGAGACCTTCGCCGAACCGGAGGCCGAAACGGTCAGCGGGCGTGACATCAACCGGGCGTTGGAGGGCCTGCCGCCGGCGCAGCGTTCGGTGGTTTCGTCGGTGTCGGTCGAAGGCCGTTCCATCGGCGAGACGGCAGCGAAGTTCGGCATCAGCGAGACGGCGGTGCGCGTGTCGCTGCATCGCGGTCTCGCCGCCATTGCCAAACGGTTCGGGGCCAAACAATTCGGGCGGGCCAAACAATTCAAGCGGGAATAACATGAGGACCGACGATCTCATCAAGGCGCTCGACGCCGATGTCCGCAGCACGGCGATGCCGCTTGGCTCGGCCTGGTGGATAGGCGCAGGTGCGGCTACGCTGATCGCGGCGGTGGTTTTCTGGCTGGCGATCGGCCCACGCACCGACATCGCCACCGCCATGTATACGACGCGTTTCGTTGCCAAGTTTGTGTTCACGATGGCTCTGGCGGTCAGCGCCTTCGCCTTGATCCGCGCCCTGTCGACTCCCGGTGCAGCGACGAGCAGGGCGGCGGCCTGGATGATTGCCGCACCGCTGCTGGTGGTCATTGCCGTAGTGCTGGAATTCCTTTTGGTACCTGCGGCCGACTGGGGCCGGCGGCTGGTCGGAAGCAACATGGTTATCTGCCTGACCTTCATTCCGCTGATCGGCATCGGTCCGCTTGCCGTCTTCCTGGCGGTGCTGCGCTATGGCGCGCCGACGCGGCCGGTGCTTGCCGGAACGGTGGGGGGCCTGCTCGCCGGCGGGCTGGCGGCAACCTTCTATGCCGCACACTGCTTCGACGATTCGCCGCTTTTCGTCGCCACCTGGTACACGATCGCGATTGCCATCCTCGCCGCGCTCGGCGCCCTCGGCGGGCGGCTTTTCGTGCGCTGGTAGCGACGGCGCGCGAGCGGAGACCGGGCGCGCTCCTCCAGCCGATGCTCCTGTTAGGCTAAAGGCAACCCATTCCTGTCGTTGCAGTGAACTGAAAGCCCGCCTTGATGATCACGGCTGAGTTGCGAATGGATAGCGGACGGGTAGGCCAGGAACATAGTATGCCGTTGCCAATGGGACTATTCTAAGCCTTAGTGCTCGCGATGGAGCTTCGATAACATCCGAGAAAGCCGCGTGGCGCTCTCAGGCGTGTTGCAGGACGTCCTATGACCAACAGGGAACGAGTTCAGACCGGGTCGCTTGCAGGTGAGCGCAGGCATGTGACCGCGCTGTACTATGACATTGTTGGTTCGACCACTTTGTTAAATCAGCTGGACCCCGAAGAATTCGGCACTATGCAACGTTCGCTCCACAATGGAGCGGCTGCATTGATCAGCGACTACAATGGCTACCTCGAGCGGGTTCAAGGCGACGGCGGCTGCGCCTATTTCGGCTTTCCCGAGTCCAGGGAAGATGCCGCCGAATGTGCGGTTGCGTCGGCAATCGAGATTGTCGAGTGGTGCGAGAAACTGGCGAGACAGTCCGAATCCAGCCTCAAGGTAAGGGTCGGCATCACCACAGGTGTGGTCGTCATCGCTGACGCTTCGAAAACGAACCTTCCGGGCGCCACCGAGTTTATTGGCGTCGCGCCGGCACTGGCTGCGCGCATCCAGTCCGAAGCAGCGCCGAACAGTGTTGCTGTCGCAGAATCCACCTATCGGCTTACCATGGGCGCGTTCGAATTCGAGGAGATCGGTCCAAGGCACGTGAAAGGATTTGACGAACCGGTGCTTTTGTGGCGGCCAATAACTCGCCGTCAGCAGTTCGACCGCTTCACAGCGTACCGGCGCGTTTCCGCGCCGCTAATCGGTCGCGAAGACGAGCTTGAATTGTGTGGCCGGCGTTGGGTTAGAGCTGCAAGCGGCAATGGCCAGTTCATTCTTCTCCATGGCGACCCGGGGATTGGAAAATCCCGGCTGATCGCCGAGTTCCGCCGTGATCTCGCCGCTAAGGGTGTGCGCACCCTGGTGTTTCAATGTCAGCCGCGCGGCAATTCGGAACCGCTGCACCCGTTTCTGGAACCTCTCAGAAAGGCAATCGCAGAAACGACCGGCAACGCCGACCTGGATCGGGATGCAGTCACGCGCTACCTGCGGTCACATGGCTCGGAACTTAGCCCGTTGAATGCCGAGATAATCACATTCCTTGTCGCGGGCGAGACGGAAGGGGGTTCTGGCGAAGCCTGGCAGGTCGATCTCTCGGACGAGGAGATCAGGGCGCGTGTTGTCGAGGCCATGCTGTCACTTCTGACGTCGCCGTCCGCTCTTGGACCGCTCCTCCTGATAATCGAGGACGTTCACTGGGCAGACACGCTCACCAAAGCACTTGTCGCCAAGCTGAGTGGGTGGATCGAAACACGGCCGATCCTTGCCGCAGTAACGTCGCGCGAGGCCATCGCGCCGGACGGTTTCGGCGATCCAAACGTGCTTGCCGTCGCCTTGTCTGGCCTAACTGCTCAAGCTACCGCGGAGCTGATCAGCACGATCTGGGAGGATTCGCCACCAGATGAACTGGTCGCCTTTATCTACGAGAAGAGCGATGGCGTGCCCCTGTTTGCCGAACAGCTGGCGCTTTGGATCCGCGAACGAGCGAACGCTGGCTTGCCCGATCGGGCTAGATTGGAGGCGTTGCTTCGTGCGGATAGCATTCTGGATCTCCGGGATCTTATCGCAGCCCGCCTCGCCAGCCTGGGGCCATTGAGACGTATCGCACAAATCGCAAGCGTCCTGGGGCGACAGTTCCGACGGAAACTGCTGGCTTGTGTGCTTGAACTTGGGTATCTTGCCACACCCTTGGACGAAGCAATTGAAGGTCTTGTCCAAGCCGGGATTATCCGTCGGAAGTCTGGCGGTATGGAGATTCGCTTCCGCCACGTGCTGATCCAGGAAGCGGCCTACGAGAGCCTCCTGAAATCCGAGCGGCAGGAAATCCACACAAGCGTTGTAAATCTCATTCAATCTGGCGCTGCTCCGCCGCTCTCCGACGAGACGATGGCGTGGCATTTCGGGCAGGCCGGACAGCCTTTGCAGGCGGCGCGCCATGCTATTCAGGCGGCAGAGGCTTGCGATGTTCGGTCAGCAATGCAGGAAGCAGAAAACCTGCTGGATTTCGCTGAGAAACAACTCGCTCAGGCCGGCAGGAATGCCGAGTCGAATGAGCAACTGCTTCGCCTCCTCACAGTTCGCGGGCCGGTCGTTGCGGCTCTTTTCGGTAGAGGCAGCAAGCAAGCGCGTGCGATCTATGAGTGCGGGGTATCACTGTGCGCCGCGATTAAGGATCGGGATCGTGCAGAATGGTTCCCGCTTTACTGGGGTTGGTGGTTTACCGCTCCCGACTACGAGACGCAGCGCGTGAGATCGGACATCCTCCTGCGCGACCTCAAGGACTCGGCCGATCCGGAGGTCCGGCTCCAGTCGCTCCATTGCGCGTGGGCGACGAACGAAGATGCCGGGCTCCACTCGCACTGCCTGAAATGCGTCGAGGACGGACTCAAGCTTTACGACGAGAACCGCGCACGATTCAGCCGCGGTCGCTACGGCGGCCACGACGCGAAGGTCTGCGGCTTGGGCGAACGGGCCTTCTCTCTCTGGTTCATGGGCGACGACGCCGGATCGTCGGAAAGCATTGATGCGGCGAAGCAGTGGGCCAAGCACATCAACCATCTGAACAGCGTACTTCATGCGTTGGAGTTCGAGATCGAGCTGAAACATTATCGGAACGATCATGCGGGCGTGATCGCGGTGGCGGACAGGATCGGCGAACTCGCGGGAGCCGCGCCGGGCGTGCTCGCCAAGGCGGTGCTCTTTCGCGCCTGGGCGCGAGGCCTGAGCGGGGACCCGGCGAGTGGACTGGTGGAATTCGAAGCCGGCCTGGCGCGCCAACATGAGATCGCCACCCCCGAGGGCGTGCCGGTCTATGAAGGCATGCGCGCGCAGCTGTTCGCGCGTGCTGGACGCAACGACGAATCCTTGTCTATCCTGGACAACGCAATCGCTGCCTCGACTCGGAGCGGCCAAGTGTACTGGCTGGCGGAACTGCTGCGGCAGCGGGCACTTCTTGGCGGTGCCCGTCATGAGACGGAAGAGGCGGTCGCGCTGGACCTCAGTCGCGCGCTCGAAGCCGCGACGGAACAGCGCGCCGCGGCGCTCGTTTCGCGGGTGCGCCTCGATCTAAAGCGGCTCGGACTTCGAGGCCTGCCCCCAGACCGGCACGCCGACCGGTCCCCTGGTACATGAACGGGACACATGTGGCACCCGTCGCCGAGCTAGCCGAACGCTTCGAGCGCGAACTTGGCGCCTGCAGCGACTTCCGAGGCCGGGAGCCTAGAGCTACCGAAGCGCTCGTCCGGGCGTTCTTCTCTGCGCGGCGACGCTTCGGAATAACGCGGATCGGATCGCTGACCCGGCTGGATAGTGCCGGCGTCGTGGTCGCTCAAGTGGTGCGGCCGCTGTCGCTTTCCAACGCGGTCTCCCAGGGCAAGGGCGAGAACCTCATGGAAGCGGCCGCATCCGCTATGATGGAAGCGCTGGAGTGCTGGGCGGCGGAAAGGATTGCCGTGGAGCGCATTACGGTCGCGAGCGCGCGGGACTTGGGCGACGAGATACGCAATCTCTACGCCGGCTGCCGCGTTCATGGTTTCGACGCCGGCTGGGATCAGCTCAGGCTCGGCTGGACGGACGGCTACGATCTGATCTCGAAACGCGTGCTGCCGGTGCCCGTCGCGTTGGTCGATACGATCTACACGCTTCCCTCCCCGCACCCTGTCGCTTTTCCGCGATCGACGCGGGGACTTGCCGCTGGTCCAACCTTGCTTGCAGCGATCATACATGGGGCGCTCGAAATCCTGGAACGGGCGAACGTAGCAGGCGCACGACGATATCCGCGTTCCTATCCGGAGATTCGCATCGATCCGGCCAACGCCAGCGGACCGCTTTCGTCGAGGACGATCGCCCGCCTCAGCGCCGCGGACCTTGCTGCCGGCATCTGGCTGGTCCCGGGCGATCACGGCTTGCCCGTCTTCCGATGCGAGGTTATCGAGACGCAGAGCCATCGGGAGATTGCGCCGATGCCGGGTGAAGGTTTTGCTTGCGATTTCACCCACGACCGCGCCCTGGTGAGAGCCCTTATGGAGGCGGCACAGGCGCGGGTGACCGCGCTTGCGGGCGCCCGCGAGGACATAACGCGTGCGTCCTACCCGGAGCGCTACGACCGCGAAGATCTCGATGCGCGCCGACATGCATTCCTGTCCGCAAGCGAAACGCACGTGCTTACCGATGAGCGCGACGGACCCGGCTCTGCGGCCGCCGCGCTCCGTTACGTGCTCGATGCGCTTAGGGATGCCGGAGGACAGGCTGCGCTGGTCGTACCTCTCTACGGCGGCAGGGATCCGGACGTCGAGGTGGTGCGCCTCGTCGTCCCCCCGCTCAGAGACGTCACCGGAGTATAGGATGGCGGCCTCTCTGATTGTCTTCCTCGGACCGACGCTGCCGCGTGCTGAAGCCGCAGCGGTTCTCGAGGCCACCTATCTGCCACCCGCTGAGCAGGGTTCGGTCGTGCGTGCGGTGCGAACATATCTGCCGAGAGCGATCGTCTTAATCGACGGCTCGTTCGGAAAAGTGCCGGCCGTGCGTCACAAGGAGATCCTGTGGGCGCTTGCGAAGGGAATCCCGATATTCGGGGCGGCGAGCATGGGTGCCCTGCGAGCAGCCGAGCTTGCGGCGGTAGGGATGCAGGGCCACGGTTTCATCTATCGATGGTACTCGCTGACGCTCCTCGCGGACGACGATGAAGTTGCAGTGGCGATGTGCCCTCCCGAGCTAGGCGCAGCTCCGCTGAGCGAAGCCCTCATCAATATTCGTCTCACCTTGCGTCGCGCGATGCGCGCCGGAATAGTGACGGCCGAGGAAAGGCACACGCTCGAAGCTTTGGCGCGCGACACGCATTTTGTAAATCGCAGCTACCCCCGCCTGCTCGCCGATGCACGGTCCACCTTATCTGGGCGGTTAAACGGCGCTGTCGACCGCCTGGCCGACTGGCTCCCGTCGGGGGCGATCGACCGCAAGCGTGAGGACGCGACGGGATTATTGTCGAAACTCGCGGATTATCCGGAACTGTTTAGCAAGCGCCCGGACACTCCACCCTTCCAACTGACCGAGGCATGGGCGTACGACCTCGACGCGGCAGGGCTCTGGGGCGACGATATTCCAACAATTCTTGCAGACAACACCTGAATGACTTAAGAATGACTTCGGCCATCCGTGTAGCGGAGAGGTGGGAGCGGCGGCATGGATGCTACCGGGCAATTGCAGTTTGGCGAGCGGGTTCCCGTTTGGCGCCTTGGGACCCGATTTCTCATTTTCCCGCAACCTCCTTTTATCCCTGGCTATGAGCGCCCGGAGACGATTTGGATCTCCACTCCGCCCAACCGGATCGGCCCGGGGCCGGCCGACCGCCGGATGTACGTGATCGACCCGCTGGTCGAGAAGCAACCCTATCAGTTCCCTTACCTACCTCCCTATGCCGGCGCCCTTAGACCGCCTGCGGAAGCGGGTCCGGATGGTCACTTCGACAGTATTCCGATCGGTACGCCGGAATTCGAGGCTGCGCATGCCTACGCCTGCATCCGGCGCGTGCTCGACATCTGCGAGAGTTATCTCGGGCGTGAGATTCCCTGGTTTTTCGAACCGACCTATGACCGCCTCGAGATTGTGCCGAGGCTCCGGTGGGACAATGCGCAGTCGGGCTATGGTTTTCTGGAGATGGGAGAGGACGAGGCGCGCGGCGAGCCGCAGCCCTTCGCGCTAAACTTTGACGCCCTTGCGCACGAGACTGGCCATCTGATTATTTTTGGCGTTATGGGGGCACCCCGAGTCGACCCGCCGCACGAATACTTCGCCTATCATGAGGCCGTCGCCGACTTCATCGCACTGATCGGCCTCCTGCACTTCGATACGGCCCTCGATCTGCTGCTGCGCCGGACGCGCGGCAATTTGCTGATCGCAAACGAGCTTGACCGCTTTGGCGAGCTTTCCGATGAAAAGCAGGTGCGCTTGTTCAGCCATTCGCTGCGGATGAGCGACGTCAGCGCCGAGGTGCACGACCTCTCCAAACCCTTCGCTGGCGCACTGTTCGACATCCTGGTCGAGATCTATCAGGTGCTGCTTTTCGAGCGCGGGCTTTCCGATCTCGATCCGCGCGATTTCCGAGACCTCAGGAGCGAACTTTCGGAAAAGGAACTTGAGGAGCAGCTTTCGGCTTCGCTCGGCGGAAACGATAGCCGGCATTTTATCCTGAAGTCGGCGCTAGAAGAGGCCCGGGATTTCGTCGGCGAGATCCTGGTCCGATCATGGGAAGGGCTTGAGCCGGAAACCCTCGACTATCGCTGGGCGGCGGAGATGATGATTGTGGCGGCCGAGAGCGGCCGCGCGAAGCGCTTTGCCCGGAGCGTCATCGACAACTTCGCCTGGCGCGAGATCTTGTGAGGAGAAGCGCATGCCGGATGATGGATTAAGGCCGCGACGGCCGATCGTAAGGAGAAGCATTATGTCGTCTGAAGATATTCCATATGCGCCCGATGCAAATAGGTATTGGCCAGATCAGATTACACTTTACGGGGTCACGTTGAACCTCGCACCTACCAAGATGGCCAATCTTCCGTTTGAACGACACTTCATCCGCCTGGCCGTTGTGCCGATCGGATCAGACGATCCACAGGATCCTGACATCATGGCAATTGCGGCCGTCTACGGATATGCGTTCGAGGGCCAATGCTATCGCTATGACAAGCCAAAGCTACTCGTATTCCGCCCAGGAGTGGAGGAGCCCAACGCAAAAGGATGCGGTTTTGAAAACCTGGGATATAAGATGTGGCAGATCACAAAAAAGACCCCAATAATGGAACTAGCCGCAAGTAAAGACTTTGCGGAAGAGATCGTCTTGAATGCTAATCTTCCCGGAAACCGCAGTCCCAATACCTACGGAAACAATATGGCGCTGGCACATCGAGGCGGTCGGCTGAACCAGGGAGGTGGAAGTTAAGGCTAGCATTCGTCGCAAAACGTGCAACTGTGCGTACAGCAATTGGCGTTAGGTTGGCGACTGTTGCGTCTTCGTTTCTGGAGGCGGTACTGGAAGCTTGCTATCGTCAATCGGGTATAACTCTTCGTGAACGACTTGCATTTCGTCGTCATGAGAAACGAAATTTGTTCCGTCCCTACTCACCTCGACTTTTACTGTGCCTGTTTCTCCATCGTAAGTCTCAACCTTGAAAGGAAAAACAGCGCCAATCTCCACCAAACCACCATCCGAGTGTGAAACGGTGGGGAATTTGTCAGTGATTCGCAAATACTTCCTAGATTGAACTGCTGTGAAATTTACTAACGCCGCCATGGGTTCCTCCCCGCGCAAATATTGCTCCAGCTACAATACATTACCAGAGTGCAGCCACTTCGACCAGTTGTAAAGTCAACGTCGACGTGAAACGCCCTGCCGAGCTGGTTTGAGCCAAATCGATCGGGCTTCGGCGGTCGGCGAGCAAAGCAAACGGGCAAGGATCGGCCGGTCTTCGATCCGCGGCCACCAAGCTGTCGACAGAACAGCCGCATGGTCTTCACTCAGCGCGGCCGCGCGCGATGTCCGCTGGCTCGTATCGCCGGTCAGCGCGTCGGAACGGGATGCTCGCCGCGATAGTCGTAGAAGCCGCGTCCGGTCTTGCGGCCGAGCCAGCCGGCCTCGACATATTTGACCAGCAGCGGGCAGGGCCGGTATTTCGAGTCCGACAGGCCGTCATGCAGCACCTGCATGATCGACAGGCAGGTGTCGAGGCCGATGAAATCGGCAAGCTGCAGCGGTCCCATCGGATGGTTGGCGCCGAGCCGCATGGCGGTGTCGATCGCGTCGACCGAGCCGACCCCTTCATAGAGCGTGTAGATCGCCTCGTTGATCATCGGCAGCAGGATGCGATTGACGATGAAGGCCGGAAAATCCTCCGAGACGGTGATCGTCTTCTCGAGATGATTCACATAGGCCTTTGCCGCTTCGAAGGTCTGGTCCTCGGTGGCGATGCCGCGCACCAGTTCGACCAGCTTCATCACTGGAACCGGATTCATGAAATGGATGCCGATGAAACGCTCCGGCCTGTCGGTCTGCGCGGCGAGACGCGTGATCGAGATCGATGAGGTGTTCGTCGCCAGGATGGCTTCCGGATTGAGCTGCGGGCAGAGCTGGGCGTAGATCTTGCGCTTGACCGTCTCGTCCTCGGTCGCTGCCTCGATCACCAGATCGGCACCGGCAAGGTCGGCCATGGTCGGTGCTGACGAAATGCGCGCCATCGCCTCGTTGCGCAGCTTTTCCTCGAGCTTGCCGGAGCCGACCTGGCGGGCCATGTTGCCGCTGATCGTGGCGATGCCCTTTTCGATGCGCTCGGGCGAGATGTCGTAAACCAGCACCTTGTAGCCCGCCAGCGCGGACACATGGGCGATGCCGCCGCCCATCTGGCCCGCCCCGATGATGCCGATCGTCTCGATCTTGTTCATTACACCGATCCCGTCAAATGGCCTTTGCGGCCTGCTTTTTGTGCGGTGCAAACTAAAAGGGCGGGGCGACTTCGTCTACCCCGCCCTTCACAATTTAATACGCTTTGGCAGAAGGCGTCAAAGCGCCTTTTGCAGTTCCGGCAGAATGACGAAAAGGTCGCCGACGAGGCCGTAGTCGGCAACCTGGAAGATCGGCGCTTCTTCATCCTTGTTGATGGCGACGATGACCTTCGAATCCTTCATGCCGGCAAGATGCTGGATGGCGCCGGAGATGCCGACGGCGATGTAGAGATCGGGTGCGACCACCTTGCCGGTCTGGCCGACCTGCCAGTCGTTCGGCGCATAGCCGGCATCGACTGCGGCACGAGAGGCGCCGACGGCGGCGCCGAGCTTGTCGGCGATCGGCAGGATGACTTCCTGGAACTTCTCCGAGGAGCCCAGCGCGCGGCCGCCCGAGATGATGATCCTGGCCGAAGTCAGCTCCGGACGGTCGGTCTCGGAAAGTTTGTTCTCGACGAAGCTCGACAGGCCGGGATTGACTGCTGCTTGAACCGTCTCGACCGGGGCTGAACCGCCCTCGGGTGCAGCCTGGAAGGAGGCGGTGCGCACGGTGATCACCTTCTTGGCGTCGCTCGACTGCACCGTCTGGATGGCGTTGCCGGCATAGATCGGCCGCTTGAAGGTGTCGGGCGAGACAATCTCGATGATCTCCGACACCTGCGCGACATCGAGCAGGGCTGCCACGCGCGGCGCGACATTCTTGCCCGAGGAGGTCGCCGGCGCGACGATCGTGTCATAGGCATCGGCCATGCCGATGACGAGCGCCGCCAGCGGTTCGGCGAGACGCTCGGTGAGTTCGTCGGCTTCGGCGAGCAGCACCTTGCTCACGCCCTTGAGCTTGGCGGCGGCGTCCGCTGCCGGCTTGGCGCCGTTGCCGGCGACCAGCACATGCACGTCGGAGCCGATCTGCAGTGCCGCCGAAAGCGCCTTGGCGGTCTGGTCGGAAAGCGTCGCATTGTCGTGTTCGGCAATCAGAAGAATTGTCATCTTTTTTGTCCCTCCCAGCCCTACAGCACGCCGGCTTCGTTCTTGAGCTTGTCTACCAGTTCGGCGACGCTCTTGACCTTGACGCCCGCCTTGCGGCCGCCCGGCTCCTCGGTCTTGATTACCTTCAGCCGCGGCTTGACGTCGGCGCCGTAATCGGCGGGAGATTTCTCGTCGAGCGGCTTCTTCTTGGCCTTCATGATGTTGGGCAGCGAGGCATACCGCGGCTGGTTGAGGCGAAGATCCGCGGTGACAATCGCCGGCATCTTCAGCTCCACCGTCTGCAGGCCGCCATCGACCTCACGCGTCACCTTGGCCTTGTCGCCATCGATAACGACCTTGGAGGCAAAAGTGCCTTGCGCCCAGCCCAGAAGTGCGGCCAGCATCTGGCCGGTCTGGTTCGAATCGTCGTCGATCGCCTGCTTGCCGAGAATGACGAGACCGGGCTTTTCCGCCTCGACCACGCCCTTCAGCACCTTGGCGACACCCAGCGGCTCGGTCTGCTCGTCGGTCTTGACCAGGATGGCGCGGTCGGCGCCCATGGCGAGCGCGGTGCGCAAGGTCTCCTGCGCCTGCTGCGGCCCGATCGAGACAACGATGATCTCCTCCGCCTTGCCGGCCTCCTTCAGCCGGATCGCCTCTTCGACCGCGATCTCGTCGAACGGGTTCATCGCCATCTTGACGTTGGCGAGTTCCACCGCCGAACCGTCAGCCTTCACACGAACCTTCACATTCGCATCCACAACCCGCTTCACGGGCACAAGGATCTTCATTTGCCTGTCACCTCTTTCACGATAGCCACCTCTTTCAAGATAGTCACCTTTTTCAAGATAATCGGCGCGCTATAGCAGCGTGCGCCTCTTCAGAGTTGTCGAAAGCCGACATTCCGGACGGAATTCTGGTCTCCGACCGTCTAAAGCGCGTCGCATTTGGCCGACCTCACGCGACGCGCTTCAGGTTGTGTGTTCCATGCATGCCGTTATCGCAAAACCGCTGCACAGTTTTGCGCGACATGCATTGGTGTGGGAACGCTTCCGTAGTTGCGGCGACCCCGCACGTCAATATCCGGGGCGCGCCCAAATCATCCGCGACGCACTCAAATCGGTTCAGTCCGGACTGGAGGCGCTTGCCCGTCCCCAGCGCGGCGCCGGCTGCGCCGGCAGCGGCTCGCTTGGCGCCGGCTCTGCGGCAACAGGCATTTGGCCGGCGACCACCACTGCCTCTTCGTCCGCACCGGCAAGCAGCGGTACGGCGCGGTTGCGCAAGATGAGCACCAGCACGGCCCCGGCGATGATGCCGCCGACATGGCAGGCCCAGGAAATCTGATCCTCGCCACCGGCGGCGAACATCACGATCTGGAACAGGATCCACAGGATGAGCGGGATGAAGGCCGGGATGCGCAGCGGAATGCGGGCGAAGGCCAGCACCCATACCTTCACCCTGGGATAGAGGATCAGATAGGCAGCGACCACGCCGGCAATGGCGCCTGAGGCGCCGATCAGCGGAACCTGCGAGTCCCACGCGATCAGGCCCTGGAAGAAGGCGCCGGCGATGGCGCACAGCAGGTAGAAGGCGAGAAAGCGGATATGACCGAGCGCGTCCTCGACATTGTCGCCGAACACCCACAGGAACAGCATGTTGCCGCCGAGATGGAAAATATCGGCATGCAGGAAGGAATAGGTGACGTAGCTCAGGCTCTCCGGGATGACCACAAACTGCGGAGCCAGTTCGGCGCTGTCGTGGACCACCGACGGGATGAAGCCGAGCCCCAGCACCGCGGCGTTGGTGAATTGCTCGCCGCCAAGCGCGGTGGCGAAGTAGATGAGCGTGTTGAACGCGATCAGGCCGATCGTGACATATTGCTGCTTGATGTGGCGCAGCCGGTTGGTGTCATAAAGCGGGATGAACATCGGACCCCCTCCCGTCTCGGCAGATTCAGCGGTTCTTGCCGGGAATCCATAGCACGTCGGCGTTTCCATTGTCATTGACCGCGCGTGCGGCGACGAACAGAAAGTCCGATACGCGGTTGATGTATCTTATCGCCTCGCGGTTGAGATGCTCGCCTGGGTTTTGCGCCAAAGCCACCATGATGCGCTCGGCCCGCCGCGCCACCGTGCGGGCAAGGTGAAGGGCCGCCGCCGCCGGGGTGCCGCCGTTGAGCACGAAGGATTTGAGCGGCTGCAAATCCTTGTTGAGCAGGTCGATGTCCTTTTCGACGCGGTCGGTCTGCACAGCGGTGATGCGCAGCGGCTCATAGCCGAGCGGCTTGCCGTCATCCGGCACCGCCAGATCGGCGCCGAGGTCGAAAAGGTCGTTCTGGATGCGGCCGAGCATAGCGTCGATCGCCGGATATGTTGCTGCGGTGTGGATGCGGGCCATGCCGATGCAGGCATTGGCTTCGTCGATCGTGCCATAGGCGTCGATGCGCAGATCGGATTTCAGCCGCCGTTCACCGGTGCCGAGGCCGGTGGTGCCGTCGTCGCCGGTGCGGGTGTAGATCTTGTTGAGCTTGACCACGCTCTGCCTCCCGAAATCGCCACCCTCGTCACTTGCGGGTGAAATACACCGCCAGCATGATCAGCACCAATGCCACGAACTGCAGCAGCACGCGCGTCTGCATCAGCTTGTTGGAGGTCATGCCGGAGCCGCCGCGCATCATATTGATAAGGCCGCGGATCAGCACGATCACCACGGCGACCATGACGAGAACAGCGAGGATGTTGAAGACGGTTGCCATAGTGTGTTTTCCAGTCGATTGCGTTCAGGCGCGTTTGGCAAGCAGGCGGTAGAGCATTGGTGCCGGCAGGATGCGTTTGAGGATAACGCCGATCCTGGCCGGCACCGTTACCACATAATGCGGACGCGGGCGCCGCGACAGAAGCGCATGGCGCAAGGCCGCATGAACCACCTCCGGCCCGGGCTTCAGCCGTGACGTGCTGCCGCCGGCCTGCAGCCGTTGCAGCTGCGCCTCGTAAGCGAGGCGGTGCACGGAATTCTCACGGTCGATATTCCTGAGAAACCACACAAGGCCGTTGCTGGCGATCTTCGATGTCACCGGCCCCGGCTCGATCAGCGAGACATGGATGCCGCTGCCCTTGAGTTCCTGATGCATGCACAGCATCAGCCCTTCGATCGCGTGCTTCGACGCCGAATAGGCGCCGCGAAAGGGCAGCGGCGCCAGGCCGAGGATCGAGGAGCAGTGGACAAGACGGCCATGGCCCTGGCGCCGCATCACCGGCACGACACGGCGGGTGAGGTCATGCCAGCCGAAGACATTCGCCTCGAATTGCTCCCTGAGCGCCGCGACCGGCAGGTCCTCGACGGCGCCGGGCTGGGCGTAGGCGCCGTTGTTGAACAGGGCATCGAGCCGTCCGCCGGTCCGCTCCAGCACCGACGCCACCAGCGTCTCGATGGATCCCGGTTCGCAATAATCCAGATAGAAAGCCTCGATGCCGTCGGCCTCGAGGGCGGCGATGTCCTCCGGCTTGCGTGCCGTCGCGAACACCCGCCAGCCTTCCGCCTTCAGCGCCCGGGTGCAATAGGCGCCTATCCCGGAAGAAGCTCCGGTGACGATGATGGTGCGCAACTCTTCTCCAGGAGGAAGCGTGCTTTGACCTAGGCTTGCCATTTGCCGCAATCCCTTCCCATATTCGCGGCGTCGAGACAATCGAAGGGAACGCGGTTCTTGTTGCGGAAGATCGTAGCCCTCAAGCGCGTGCTCTATGACGCGTTCGGCCATTTCGATGCAGACGATGGCTGGGCAATGGCCAGTCATCTGGCGATCACGGCGCTGATGGCGCTATTCCCTTTTCTGATTTTCGCCACGACGCTGGCCAGCTTCCTCGGCGCACAGGCTTTTGCCGACACCGCCGTGCATATCGTCTTCGACACCTGGCCCGAGCAGATCGCCGAGCCGATCGCGCGCGAGGTGCTCAACGTGCTCACCGTGCAACGCACCGACCTGTTGACCTATGGCGTGCTGCTTGCCGCCTTCTTCGCCTCGAACGGCATCGAGGCGCTGCGCACCTCGCTCAACCGCGCCTACCGCGTTTCCGAAACGCGCGGCATCATATACCGCCGGGTACAGAGCATCGCCTTCGTGCTGATCGCCACGGCAGGTTTTCTGGCGATCAGCGTGCTTCTGGTGTTTGCGCCGTTGCTGGCGCGGCTGGCCGAGGCCAATTTCGAATGGGTAAAACCCTATATGGGAACGATCACGCTGTGGCGTTACATCATCGCCTCGGTCGTCATCGTCGGCGGGCTGTTCGCGGTGCATTACTGGCTGCCTGCCGGCAAGCGCCGCTTCGTCTCGATCATACCGGGCATCATCTTCACGCTGATTGCCTGGCTTATCGGGTCGACCATCTTCGCCGCCTATCTCGACCGTTTCTCGTCCTATGTGACGACCTATGCCGGCCTTGCCTCGATCATGGTCGCGGTCGTCTTCCTCTATATGGTCTCGGCGATCTTCATTCTCGGCGGTGAACTCAATGCCGCGATCAGCCGCTATCTGGAGGCACGCGCGCGCGTTGGCTGATTCTTGTTTTGAGCATGATCTTTTCCGAAACCGGTTCCCACTTTTTGGGGTCATGCTTTGGTCGACTGAGCGGTTGCCAGCCCGACGCCGAGCGTCGCGATCGCCATGCCGACGATCTGGACCAGGTTCAACTGTTCGCCGAACAACAGCCAGGCGATGACCGCGGTGACGGCCGGGACCAGATAGAACAGCGAAGCGACTTTCGACATCTCGCCGTCGCGGATCATTACCATCAACAGGAAGATGGCGCCGATCGACAGCACCAGCACCAGCCATCCCATGGCGAAGATCAACTCGCCATTGACGATGACGGTTCGCGTCTCGAAAGCGAGCGAGGCCAAAGCCATCACCGATGCACCGCCGACATATTGCCAAGTGGTGGCCGCCACGAGATCGCCGCCGGAGGCGAAGCGCTTCTGCCAGATCGTGCCGGCGCTCATGCCAAGCACCGAGACAAGCGAGGCGGCCAGCGTCTCGGCCGTCACGCCGCCGCCGAGCGTTCCGAGCTTCGGCCAAAGCACGATGACCACGCCGGCAAGTCCGACAGTGAGGCCGGCCCAATGGCGCGGCAGGATCGCCTCGCCGAGAAACCGGCCGGCCATCACTGCGGTGATCAGCGGCTGCAGCCCGACGATCAAGGCCGATAACCCGGCCGGCATGCCCCTGTGGATGGCCCAGAACACGCCGCCGAGATAGACGCCATGCATCAGGATGCCGGCGCCGGTCGCGTGAAACGCCTCCTTGCGCGTCGCTCGCCTGGAGCCGAGTGCTGCCATCAAGGCGGCCAACAGCACGGCGGCCAGCACGAAACGAGCGGCCAGGAAGGTGAAAGGCTCGGCCCACGGCATGGCATAACGCGCGCCGATGAAGCCGGTCGCCCACAGGACGACAAAGGAGGCGGGGATGAACCGCTTGATGCTGCGCATTTTTGAAAGGCTGCCGCGTGCTCGGTGAGGGGTTTTGTACGGGACTGCTGTAATGCGGTTCAACCCTGCTAGCAAAACCAAACGGTTGATCCATAGGCTCATCCGAATTGAAGGATGCGCCCTGGATCAGGGAGGATCAAAACATGATCCAGTTCCACTCGGATAAATGCTCATCTGTCGTGATCCTTCGCGCCCCCCTCTGTCCTGCCGGACATCTCCCCCACAAGGGGGGAGATCGGCAGCTTCGCGGACAGCGTCCTTTTTTGCACGGTTGGTGGTTGGCGAAATCAGTGATGAAGTCCGATCTCCCCCCAAGTGGGGGAGATGTCCGGCAGGACAGAGGGGGGCGCGAAGGATCGCTACAGAGCGCTTTTATTTTGAGCCGTTCGCTGCCGGTCGCTGCCCTGTCAAAAACGACCGTGTCTGGGACTAAATCCCAACCAACCGCCGGACGTCTTCCGGTGATGTGCCGGCCTCGCGCAAGGCGGCAAGGCCGGTATCGGCAAAACTCTTCGACAGCTTTCGTCCGTCCGGGCCCAGGACCAGCCGATGGTGGAAGTAGCCTGATTGCGGCAGGCCGAGGAGTTCCTGGAGCAGGCGCTGCACGCCGGTGGCGGAATAGAGGTCCTGGCCGCGCACCACATGGCTGACGCCTTGCAGCGCGTCGTCGACGACGACGGCGAGATGATAGCTTGTCGGGATTTCACGGCGCGCCACGATCACGTCGCCCCAGTCCTGCGGCCGGGCTTCTATCGTGCGTGTCGCGGAAAGGCTTTCATCGGAAAATTCCAGCCATGACAGACCCGTGCCGACGCGCGCCACCGCAGCATCGACGTCGAGCCGCCAGGCGAAGGGCACATTCTCGGCCATCCGTTGCTGGCGTTCCTTCATAGTCAGCGCCTTGTCGACGGCGGGATAGAGCGGCACCCCGTCCGGGTCGCGCGGCCAGTCGCGGCCGCGCCTTTCGCGGTCGGCAATGAAGGCGCGGATTTCGCCACGGCTCATGAAGGCCGGGTAGACGAGTTCCTCGCTGATCAGCCGATCGAGCACCGCCTGATAGTCCGAAAAATGCTCGGACTGGCGGCGCACCGGTTGTTCCCAGCCAAGCCCGAGCCATTCCAGGTCGCGAAAAATACCGGCCTCGAATTCCGGTGTGCAGCGCGTCGTATCGATGTCCTCGATGCGCAGCAACAGCCGCCCGCCGGTTGCGCTGGCCAACTTTTGATTGAGCAGCGCCGAATAGGCATGGCCGAGATGCAGTTCGCCATTCGGGCTCGGCGCGAAACGGAATGTCAGGAGTGTCATCGTTCGGCGGCAATCGGGTTGTGCGGCGCTTTCGCCAGTTGCTACTTTGCGCCTGATTACATCTGCCACTTTGGGCCGGGAACAAGCAGACATGCAACGCATCGCCACGCTCGACGACGTCTCGCAAGGGCTCGACGCACTCTGCCTGCTCGACCCGCGCCTGGAAAAGGTGCGCGGCATGGCCGGCGAGGTGCCGCTTCGGCTGTCTGAGCCGGGGTTCAGAAGCCTTGCCTCGATCATCGTCTCGCAGCAGGTATCCCGCGCCAGCGCCGACGCGATCTTCGGGCGGCTGACAAAACTCGTCGATCCGCTGACGCCGCAAGCCATCCTTGCCGCTGACGAAGCCATCTTTCGCGAAGCCGGACTGTCGCGGCCGAAACAGCGCGGGCTGATCGCCGTCGCCCAGGCGGTGGTCGATGGGCTCGACCTCGATCATCTCTGTTTGCTCGACGCCGCGGAGGCGATCGCGGCGATGACCAAGGTGTCAGGCATCGGTCCGTGGACGGCGGAAGTCTATCTTCTGTTCGCCGCCGGCCACCCCGACGTCTTCCCGGCACGCGACGTTGCCCTGCAGAGCGCGGTCGGCCACGCGCTCGGCATCGACCCGCGCCCGCCCGAGAAAACGCTGATCAAGCTCGCCGAATCATGGAGCCCGTGGCGCGGTGTCGCATCACGGCTTTTTTGGGCGTATTATCGTGAAACCCGGGGCAGGGACGCCGCGCCGCCTGGCTGAATCCGTAAGAAAGCATGAAAATCATGCATTTTTAGCGCTGCGATTGATCGACAAGCCGCTTCACATCCCTGTCATGTCGGGCTTACAGTATCCGCGCCGACAGGCTACAGCGCCGCGCATCCGACTGGATGCGCAAAGGACGCTGTAAGACTTTTTGAATCTGTGCATGATCCTTTCCGAAAATCGATTCGATTTTCGGGGTCATGCACTGGACCAAGGAGGTCAATGACGTGACGGTTGCCGTATCTCCGGATGGGCTTCCAGCACTGGTGCTGAACGCGGATTACCGTCCGCTCAGCTATTACCCCCTGTCGCTCTGGTCGTGGCAGGACGCCATCAAGGCGGTGTTCCTCGAGCGGGTCAACATCGTCGCCGAATACGAGCACGCGGTGTCGTCGCCGACCTTCTCGATGAAGTTGCCGAGCGTCGTCAGCCTGAAAGCTTATGTGAAGCCATCGCGGCATCCGGCCTTCACCCGCTTCAACGTCTTCCTGCGCGACCGTTTCCAGTGTCAGTATTGCGGCACGCCGGAGGATCTGACCTTCGACCATGTCGTTCCCCGCCATCGCGGCGGCGCAACGACGTGGGAGAATGTCGTCGCCGCCTGCTCGCCCTGCAATCTGAGGAAAGGCGGCATGATGCCGGCGCACGCCAAGATGTGGCCGCTGCAGAAACCTTTTCAGCCGACGGTGCATGATCTGCACAACAATGGCCGCCTGTTCCCGCCCAACCATCTGCATGAAAGCTGGATGGATTATCTCTACTGGGATGTCGAACTGGAGCCATAGAGTTCGGCAGAAATCCGCCATGCCGGTCGCCTGACGCAGCTTTCTGCGCTTCCGTTGCTCTGCTCACGTACTGTAAGTACGCTCCGCTCCGGTTCTCGAAACCCACGTCATGCGCTCCGGCCTGACGAATTTCTGGACGAACTCTGCGCTGTGCAGCTCAGCCGCGGGCAAAGGCGCCGCGGAAGGCGATGATTGCCAGGACGAAGCTGGCGATGGCGTTCCAGCCGGCCAGCGACAAGCCAAGGATGCGCACGGCCGCCTTGTCGCAGGAGGGCGGGACGAATCTGTCGAGCGCATCGAGCACGCCCTTGCCGCCGGTGTCGACCGGTCCGGCAGCCGCTCCGCAGTCGGTCGGCCCCGGCCACCACGCCCATTCGACGCCGGAATGATAGACGCCGAGATAGACGCCGTAGACCATCAGCAGGCCGCCGACGGCCAGCAGGCCGCGTGTCAGCCAGGCCGGCCAGCGCAAGGTCGTCGCAAGCGCCGCCAGCAGCATCAGCGGCACGCCGATGTAATAGGGGGTGCGTTGCTCCAGGCAGAGCTTGCAGGGGATGTAGCCGCCGAGATGCTGGAAGGCCAGCGCCGAGCCGACGGTGGCGGCCATGGCGGCGGCGAGGAACAACGCCGTCCGCATGCGCTGGCGTCCAGGGTCGGCATTCACGGTCGCTGTCATCGATCTGCCGTTCGCCTTGTTGTTGAGCATGAACTTTTCCGAAAGCCGGCGCCCACTTTTTGCTACGCTGACCTTCGGTTCGGGATCATGCTCTAAAACGCGTATTTGACGACGATATAGAGCGAAATCAGGGCAGCGGCGCCGGCGCCGGCGATCATGCCGAGGCGCTTTTCGATGAACTCGCGGATCGGCTCGCCATAGCGGCGCAGCAGCCAGGCGAGGAACAGGAAACGGGCGCCGCGCGCCACGATCGCCAGCACGATGAACAGCAGCAAAGGCGTGCCGATGACGCCGGACAGGATCGTCACCACCTTGATCGGCGGCAGATGGGCGAGGCCGGAGGTGATCAGCATCAGCACGATGAATCCGGTGCCCGCCGAGACGCGCAGTGTCTCGAAGTCGTCATACTTGCCGTAGAATACAAGGATCGGCCGCGCCACCGTGTCATAGGCGTAGTTGCCGATGTACCAGCCGGCTATGCCACCCAGAACGGAGGCCAGCGTGGCGACCAGCGCGTAGCGATAGGCGCGATCCGGCCGCGACAGCGCCATCGGCAGATAGAGCACGTCGGCCGGCACGAGAAATACCGAGCTTTCGACGAAAGCGATGAAGGCCAGCCACCATTCGGCGGATTTCTTCGCCGCCAGCGACAAGGTCCAGTCGTAAAGTCCGCGAAGCATCGGCACTCCTGATGCACGTCGCCCAAAAAAGCGCAGCGCCTTTGGGACAACAATGCATAAAAACCAAGACCAAAAGCACGCCAGATGAATCTCTCCAGACGCGGCGCGCTTCAATGCGCTGCCTGTCTAGAAAGATTTTTCGCGCCGCACAATGGCCGTAGCTTCACGAAATCGAAAGGCCGCGGCCGAGCGAAAGCCGAATGCCCGGAATTGGCCACCCCGAATTGGCCAGTTGACGAACAGGCCTCCAACCGTATAGTCCGCGCCCATCCAGGCCGCCCGGCCTGAGCCCCTATGGCGGAATTGGTAGACGCGCTCGACTCAAAATCGAGTTCCGCAAGGAGTGCTGGTTCGATCCCGGCTAGGGGCACCACCACCTTTATACCGGTGTTGATTTGCCGGACCTTTTTCTGATTTTTGTCCCACTCTTTGTCATCGACTTTTTCGGTGGGACAATTTCGTCCAGATTTTGTTCCGGAATAACCAAGAGATGGGCGGCCTGTCCAGCCATCCGGCGGCGTTGCGCCTTCCTCGTGTAGTGCGTCGTTTGCTGCTTGGTGGTCCAACCGAAGATCGCCATGAGCTGCTCGTCAGTAGCACCGTTCTCGGCTGCTATAGTGGCTCCTGCTTTTCGAAGGCCGTGAAGGGTGCAGTGGGGCAACTCCGCTTGATCGCACCAGTCCCGCATTTTGTTACCAAGTGAATTAACGGTGAATGGTTTTCCCCATTCCGACGTCAAGAAGGTCAGGTCACCGCAGGCACTGGCGTCGATTGTCGCCCTCAACTGAGGAAGAATGGGAAGCTCCACCTCGACACCCGACGATTTGCTGGTCTTCTGGGGACGGATGTGTAGCCATCCATTCCTGACGTGCTGGCGCCCAAGGATGGCAAGATCCTGGCGACGCAGTCCCGTAAACAGTCCCAGATGCAGTGCCAGACGTGCCTTGCTGCCAGGTGGATGGCGTGCCTCGAACTGACGCACCTCTGCGACGGACCATGTGTGAAATCCATCGCCAGATTTCAGGCGCTTGATCCCGAGAGCTGGATTGCTCCGGACGATCTCGTTCTCAATCGCCCAACCGTACATGGCCGAGATGACCTTCACGACCTCATTCTGAGCACCTGGCGTCGAACGGAGATCATCTCGAATTTCGAGGACGTGCTTCCGCTCCAGGAGGTCGAAGGGGAGTGTCCCCCGCTTGCTGCCGCTTTTGTGCTCGCTGTTGCAGATTTCATCGAGAACCGATGACCGTCGAGCAAGGATTTTGGGTGAGAGCCTTACACGTCGCTTGTACTCCTGGCATAGCCAGCGAAAGTCCCTCTGGGACACCGGTTCATTTCGGTCCGCGGTGCCGCTGAGTTTCAGAGGCGCGTAGGGAACGTTTAGCCAGCACAAGCCACCTCGGCCTCAAACTCCTTTGTCCCCGGCTTCTCCCGTAGTCGGACTTTGGACCGGCCGAGGGCGCGAAAGTACAGGCGCACGTTTCCGTGTCGGTCACGATCAGGGGAAACGCCCTTTGGTAGCTTTCTGGGCGACGTGGTGATCGATGGCGACGACATCCACGGAGACGGTGTCAACGTCGCGGCCCGTTTGGAGGGATTGGCGGAACCGGGCGGTGTTTGCGTATCGGCGGCAGTCTATGACCAGGTGCGCGATCGCATTGAGTTGCCGTTCGAGGATCTGGGGGAACAGCGGGTCAAGAATATCGACCGGCCGGTCCGCATCTGGCGCTGGGTTCGTGACACCGTGGCGTCGTCGCCCGGTGTTGATCAGATGCCGCTCCCGGAACGACCATCGATCGTGGTCCTTCCCTTCAACAACATGAGCCGCGATCCGGAGCAAGAATACTTCAGTGACGGCATCACTGAGGATATCATCACCGATCTCAGCAAGGCATCCGGCCTGTTCGTCATCGCGCGCAACTCGGCTTTCGTCTACAAAGAAAAGACATTCAGTGTCCCTCACGTATGCCGCGAACTCGGCGTCAAGTTCGCTGTCGAAGGCAGCATTCGAAAGGCCGGCGACCGGGTTCGCGTCACCGCCCAGCTGATCGATGGCACACGTGGCGGACATCTCTGGGCCGAGCGCTACGACCGTGACCTCACTGACATTTTCGAGGTCCAGGACGACATCACGCAACAAATCGTTGCTGCGCTGAAGGTCAGGCTCAGCGAGGCGGAGAAATCCTTGATTGTCGATGGCGGCACGAAAGACGTGAACGCCCACGATCTCTTTTTGAGGGGTCGCGAGTTGATCCTTGGGCTCAAGAGAGATCGTGAGATGTTCGATCAATCGACCACCTATTTCCGTCGGGCGATCGAGATCGATCCGTCCTACGCCGCCGCTTATGCGGGTCTGGGCATGGCCTATATCCTAGATTATCAGAACCATTGGACCGACGCGCCCGAGAAGTCACTTGATCAAGCCGATCGCTTCACAGCCCAAGCGATCGCCAGGGACGACCAGGACCCTTTCGCCCATTATGTCGCCGCAATGGTGGCCATGTTCATGAGGGACTATGAGCGATGGGCCCATGAGGCCGACCGGGCGTTGTTGCTAAATCCCAACTACGCTCCCGCGCTCAACATGCGGGGTACCGTTCACATTTATACGGGAGAGCCGGCGAAAGCCATTCCCATGATTGAACGGGCGATACGCCTCGATCCGATTTCACGACAGCAGCACGTACACTTCCTGGGCACCGCTTATTTCGTAGCCGGCGATTACGAGACTGCGGCGGCTCTGTTCAGGGATCGTATCGCGCTCAATCCCACCACGGACTTGTCGCGCGCGTTCCTCGCCTCAGCATTGGGCCACCTTGGCAAATTGGACGAGGCCGGCGAAGTTTGGCGCGAACTCAAGGAAATCAATCCGAGGTACTCCCCCGTCGAGCATATCGGCCGTTTGCCGTTCAGGGATCCCTCGGATGCCGAGAAGTTTACCGTTGGCCTGCGCCAAGCGGGGCTAGTGCAGTAATGACGCCACAAAGCCCGGCCGCGTTGCGATAATGAAAGGGAGGAAACGATGCTTCGGACACCAGTTCGCCTCGCGTTCTTGACCGCGTTGTTAGCTGCGCTTTCTTTGGTCACAGCCATTGCCGACGACGCGCAGATTAAGCGCGGCGAATACCTCGTCACGATCGGCGGATGCAACGACTGCCACGCCGGGTTACTTCTTCGGAAGGCCCGACATGTCGCGCTTTCTTGGCGGCTCGGACGTAGGCTTCGAGATTCCTGGTCAGGGTGTTTTTGTCGGCCGCAACATCACGCCGGACAAGGAGACCGGGATTGGCAGTTGGACCCCCGAGCAGATCGTTGCCGCGATTCAGACGGGCGAACGGCCGGACGGCCGCATCCTTGCGCCGATTATGCCTTGGCACGCTTTTGCGCATCTGACGGCCGATGACGCAACGGCGATCGCAGCATTCCTTCAAAGCGTGAAGCCGGTGGGCAACCAGGTCCCGGGCCCGTTCAAACCGGGGGAAAAGGTGTCGAGCTTCATGTTCCGGATCATGCCGCCGGGCGAAACCGTAGCCGCGGCGCCGAAATAGGCCGGGTGTCAATCGGCATGGGGGTCTCCGCGCCGATCGGCACGATAAGCCGTTGAATCTTAGTCGGGTCGGGCGTGTTAGGGCTGGCGAAGACCTTGCCGGGCGGGCCGATCTCGTCGATGCGGCCTTCATGAATTAAAACGGCGCTGCTAGCGAAACGCATTGCATTGGATGACCATCAAGAGCGTGATGCCGTCGGCGGCAAGTTCCCTGGACGCCGAGCATCTCGGCAACCAATTCGGGGTCAAGTGCGGAGGTGATCTGGTCGATGGCGCCACGTGGGCGCGAAGAGCTTCACGACTGGAAAGGAATCATGGTTCGGATCGTGAGCCGATTTGCCAGCAAGGCTGGGGCGACAAGATAAAGGACCACGGCGATCATCACGACGCCAGAGAACCCGACATGCATTGCAAGCAGCGTGGCGAGAATCGCGCTCAGCACGGACGCACAGCCGTTGATTCCCCACGCCCAGGGAATGAATGTCTCCGAACGCGCGCCGACATGCCCGAGGCCGAGGGGAAACGGCATGCCCATAAAAAGAGCGAGCGGCGCTATGAGAAGGAGCGCGATCGCGATCTTAGCGGCGTCCGGGAACGCCAGCAGCCTTTCGAATACTGAGGGCAGCGCGAGAAGGTAGGTGGCAGCCAGGATCGCGATAACCCCGACAGCGAGGGCGATGCCGCGCACCGCCGACCCGCGCCCAACCGTCGCGGCCCAGCGTGCGGCAACGGCGCTACCGAGACCGGCGAATGCGAGGAAGCCCGCAAGCACGACAGCGACAGCGTAGAACGGATGACCGAGCAACAGCACAAAGCGCTGGATGAAGGCGATTTCGATGAAGAGGAAGGCTAGCCCCAAGGCAAGGAAGTAGAGCCCGAAGCGCAGCCGGTGCAAAGCTTTTCCGAGCGCGTCTCTGCGAATCCATAGCGGCAGGAGGATCAGGATGGCGCTGAGGATGGCAGCCTGGACCAGAGTCGTCACGAGGATCAGGTAGCTCCAGTCGAGCATCGCTGCCCCGCCCTGGGTGCGCAGGGCTAGGAGTTCGGGCAGGGCGCGCCAGCGGAAGAAGTCGAAGAAATAGGGCCGATTGTCGGTGGCCGGTGCGATGGCGAACTTGTAGCGCTCGATGAAGTCGGCGCGCTCAGGGCCGAGGAGCGCGAGGGCTCCCTCGTAGAGATATTCCTGATCGAGCTGGTTGAAGTGGTTCACGTCGCTCGCGGAGATGCCCGGCACCCAAGAGATGTCGAAGAAGTTCTCGGCCGCGAAGCTGCGAATGACCGCAATGTCTTCGCCTTTGAACGGCGACTTGGCGACGAGCAAAGTTGCGGTATTCCAGCTCCGGATCAGCGCCAGGTGCCGATCCGGCTCGGCCACGCCTTCCGCCTCGAGCGCTGCTATGGCGGTGGCGAACAGCTTAAGGCTATCACGCGGCGGCACTCGCAGCCATCGCGTGATAGCGACGACACCCTCTGGTCCGAGAATCGCGAGGTAATCCCGCATTGCCTCCACGGTATAGGTGTAATTTTCATGCAAGCTCTGCACGCCGGCTGCGGCCGCGCTGAAGGAATCGAGGAGCGGCATCTGGATCAGGTCGTAGCGCTCGCCGGCAGTCGCAGCGAAGGCGCGCGCCTCGGCCAAATGCAAGCGCAGGTTCGGTCGGCTGAAGATACCGCCAGCGAAGTCGGCGAAGCGATTCCGAGCCAAGTCGATCATTTGCGGGTTGACTTCTACCGCATCCACCGTATCGGCCCCGGCGCGCAGCGCCAGCAGCACCTGCTCGCCGCCCCCGGCGCCGAGGATTAGTACCCGCGGCCGCTCGAGGATGCGGTACGGCAGCGCCGCCGTTGTCCGGTCGAGATAGGCGACCTTCGCCGGATCGCCTCCATAGGCGGTGATCGCCGCAATACTGTCGCCATCGGTGAAGACGGCGAGTTGCGCAGGCGGCTCTTGGGTATTGGCAAGGCTGAGGCCAGGCGCGTAACGGAAGGGGATGGTCGGACTCTCGACAACCGTCAGCAACCCGAGCGGGCTCGACCGCTCCTCGATCACCCGCGCGTTAGGAACCTCCAGGGCCATGCGGAGGCCCTTATATTGCGACATATGCGGCTCGGGGGCCACCCAGGACGGCGGTAGCGATACTGCAACGAACGCCGCTGCTAACCCAAGGCCGCCCGCTGCGAGCCACCGATGGCGGACCATGCCGAACGCGGCAAAGGCAGCCGCCGCGAATGCCAGGGCTGCAACGAAACGCAGCGCCGTAGATGGAAAGACCAGGAACAGGAGCCCGACGACACCCAGCGCACCGATCCCTGCGCCGGCCAAGTCGAAGGCGTAGACGCGTCCGATCTGTCCGGGATGGCGGCAGAAAGCAAGGCCGACGGAGGTCGCGCCAAAGAAGAACGGCAGGATCAGAAGCGCATAGCTGGCCGCGAGCCAACCGAGCTGTCGCGGATCCCAGATGATCTCGAGCGCGTTGAACGGCAGACGTTCGGCGATGGCGAAGCTGGCGACCGCGGTCATGCCGAACAGCGCTGCCGACGCCGCGAAAGCAGCCGGGTACCGCTCCACTAGCCAGCGCTGTGCGAGCGCAATGAACGTACCGCTCGCGCCGAAGCCCAAGAGCGCGATGCTGATGATCATGTAGGCAAAATGGTGCCATTGAACGATCGAAAACAATCGCATCAGCAGCAGTTCGTAACCGAGAACCGCTGCCGAAATGAGACCGACTGGCAGCATGCGGCCCGCTCTCACCGGGAGGGACCTCCCCGCAGCGGAACGAAGCTCACCGGCAGCAGCTGCCGGGTCGTGACGCCTCCGTCTCGTCGCTTCTCGACGAGCATGAGAAACTGGGTTGCAAAGGGTCCTCCCACAGGGATGACCATTCGGCCTCCTTCAGCGAGCTGCTCGACAAGCGGCGGCGGGATATGGCTGGCCGCCGCAGTCACCACGATGCCGTCGAAGGGTGCGCGCTCAGGCCAGCCGTAGTAGCCGTCGTACACCTTCACCTCGACGTTGTCGAAGCGAAGCTCCGCAAGTCGTGCCGCTGCCCTGTTGCCCAATTCCGGGATAATTTCGATGGAGTAAACCTTGTCGGCGAGCGGCGACAGGACGGCTGCCTGATAGCCCGAGCCGGTGCCGATCTCGAGAACGGTGTCGCCTGGCCGGATATTGATCAGGTCGGTCATAAGCGCGACGATAAAGGGCTGCGAGATCGTCTGACCGTGCCCGATCGGCAGGGGCCGGTCATCATAGGCCGCGCCGCGCTGCGCCTCGGATACGAAACGGTGGCGCGGCACCGTGCCCATCGTCCTGAGCACCGCCGGATCGATACTCTGTGCCCCGGAGCGGGCGTGCCCCTTTATCGTCTCGATCATGGCCGCACGCTCCGCTGCGCGGTCCTGGGCGGGCGCCGACGTCGAAACGAAGACGGCGGCAACGGCGACAAACGCGGCCAGCAACGCTCGGCACAGGGCTAGAGCACTCATGAATCTCTCCTGGCCCACGACGCGAGAACAAAGGCGGCGGCCATTTTAAGCGAACGCCGGTCCGATCTCACACCAAACATGTCGCGGCACCAGGCCCGGATCAACCCCGTTGGAGGTTAAGGTGCGTCAGAAGGCGCCTTCCGCCTCGGGTTAAGGCGGCGACCGCAAATGGGACGGCAAGCAGCCCGACCACAGTACGCACCCTTTCACGGGTACCAAGGAATCCGCGGTTACCTGCCTGCAAGTCCGCTATCCACTTTATTGCAGCCCCTCCGACGAATCGACACGAAGGTCCGGAGAGGGTCAGACCGCGCCAGCGGGCCTCGCAAGTTAAACGTCCGCTAACGCTCTCCCTGCGCCGCAAGCGGACTTACCGCTTTCGGCCCAGATGCGGCGGGATTGCGGGCACACAGGCACATCACGTTGTTGATCAGCATAACCCAAGCCATCGCATCCTTGTGCGTGTTCACAATGCTTCCTCCATCTCCAGAGCCAACCCGAATTGCCGCGCCTGATCCTTGGCGGCTTGGGCGAAACGGCCCTTGTCGTCACGCGGCTGCGCGGGCCGATGCACAAGATGCGCGGCGGAGGTCTGCGCGGGATGGGCGGGGTGCTCCCTTTTCAGGCGAATCAAGTCACTGAAACCCACGATTTACCTCCGTAGCGGCGGTTTTCATAAGCTACCTGCCGTTCGCGTTCCGCCAGCTCGGTCTCGTTTTCCGGGACGCTGAAGCCGGGTAGAACCAGTCGGTGCCATGGCCGTGTCGCTGCCCATAGCCGCGGTCTTCCAGTTTTTGCGTAAACGCCTTTTCGAGCCGAGGTTTCGTTGTTGCGCTCGCCCAGCTTTTCCACGGTGCGTAGGCGCATTTGGTCGGCACTTCGCCGCCTTTGCGCGCAGCATTCGGCCAGCCATTGGCCGATGGCGTCTTCGGCCTTGAGATAGGCGGTGGTGGCGTCGCGCACGCATTGCGGCGGCATAGGGCCGTGCTGGTGCCAGGCGCGGCAGCCGGTATCCACGCCAGGATTTGCGGCCATTCGGCTTTCAGCTCTCAATTCGCGAGGCCCGGAACAACGGGCAGGCCCGGGTGTAACCGGGCGAAGCCTCCTTCGAAAATGAAGCTCACCTCGTTGCAGAGGGCCTAATATGGAGATCCATTTCAATCATACGATTCTGCCGGCTCGCGACAGCAAGGCCTCGGCAGATTTCCTGGCCGACATGCTGGGGCTGCCGGCGCCGCGGCGCTGGGGGCCGTTCCAATGGTCACGACCGACAACGACGCCAATCTCGACTATATGGATACCGAGGAGAAGGTCGTGCGCCAGCATTACGCCTTTCTGGTCGACGACGCCGAATTCGAACAGATATTCAACCGCATCCGCGAACGGAACTTGCCTTACTGGGCTGACCCCGGCCAACGAAAGCCGGGGGGAGACCAACGACCACGACGGTGGGCGCGGTCTCTACTTTGAAGACCCGAACGGGCATCTGCTCGAAATCATCACGCGTCCGTACGGCAGCGGCGGCTGGAATCCGTGAGCGTCGCGCCAAGGGAGCCGGCCCGATGGCAATCACCGCCGTCGAACCCTCCCAATCTAAGGAATCGGTGTGTCACTCCTGGCGCGACTGAGCCGTTGGCGAACCGGGCAATAGACCCGTTCCGGCCGTTCAGAGCCGAGCGCCCTTTACAAACCGGCTAGCTGATTGATCTTCGCTGCCATGATGAAATCGTTCTCGTGCAGGCCCCTGATCTTATGGGTCTGCAGCGAGATTTCCGCGTAGCCCCAGCCGAAGCAGATGTCCGGATGGTGCCCCTCCTCTTCCGCCAACCGGCCGACCTCGTCGATGAAGGTGAGTGCTTCCCGGAAGTCCGCGAACTTAAATTTGCGGCGTATCAGGTGTCCCGCCTCCAGAAGATCCCAGCCGGGCGTCTGGGAAAGATATCCGCCGGCTTCCTTCTCGGTCAGCGGCGGTATGCCGCCACGGCAGGGCGTACAGGTTTTCTGGGCAATGCTCTCTGCCATGACGATCTCCCTTATTGCACATCGGGGTTCCTGGTGCAGCGACCACTGTTTACCGCACCCGATATTTGCTCGCATAGTGCTTGCGGAGAAACTTGCGAATCTGCTCGGCAAAGCGCTTGTTGTCGGTCTCCCTCGGCCGATCGCTGTGCTTTTGTGGACTCAGTCGATCGGTGCCCCGGCTCTGTTTCGGGTGATTGTGCATCTCAAATCACCTGCGGCAACGGGGCCGCCTTCCGTTCAAGAGACGATCTCGACCGGGGGCCGCCGATCGTGAGCCTGAACCGAGGACGCTCTCTGGCCACCAGCGCCGGCGACTTGTCTGTATCGCCCGGTCACTCCAGCCAGCGGATCTTGATACCCATCGGTCGCTTCATCGACGGCGTTGCGAAAATCCATTCCCACATGACCATTATGGCGCAGGTATTGTGAACGGCAAGCTCAAACCCGAACAGAACCGGTTTGCGCCGCCGATTCTAGCCGCCGGATTGGGTCAGTAAACGGCGAACTCGCGCCAGGAGCGGTCTTTCATGGTCCAGCCAATGAGTGTCCGCATCACCCTTGCAGGTGGCGCGGCGGCTTGCCGGTCCAGCGGCACACCGCGCGGTAAATCACTGGAAATCGAAGGGACGCTTTGCGTTTCGCCGCCTATACGGCCTGATCGCGAAATTGGCATAGCTGGAGCAAGCTTTTACGTGTAGAATTTCTAGGGCGTTGAGGGGACTAGACGCTGCAATCTTCCCCAGCGCCTCTCGCGCGCTGCCTGGCAAAGGGAGGAAGTCGCAATGAGATCAATCGCCAAGGAGTTTTTGCTTGCAGCGGCGGTAGTGATTGGTGTCACGCTCGCGGCGGGCGCGCAGCAGAAGAGCCTTTATGAGCGCCTAGGCGGACAGCCGGCGATTACCGCAGTCGTGGACAGGTTCGTCGCTAATCTCGCCGCTGACAAGCGCATCAACACCTTTTTCGCCAACTCCGATATTCCGGCCTTCAAGAGCAATCTGGTCGATCAAGTCTGTCAGGCCTCGGGCGGACCCTGCACTTACACCGGCAAGGACATGAAAGCCGCTCACCAAGGCTTGGGGATTACGGAGGCGGACTTTAACGCCCTGGTTGAAGACCTCACCGCGGCGCTCGATCACTTCAAGGTGCCAAAGCAGGAAAAAGACGAGTTGCTCGGTCTTTTGGCTCCGATGAAAAGCGACATTGTCGAGGGGTAGGACTTATCTGCTACACGCTGCCGGATGGGTCAGGTCTTCCCGTACGACGCCTTCGATGGAAGGGTCCGCAAGGGGTCGACTCCGGTGGTTACGCGAAAGTCTGCTTTGGCAGCGCATCGCGAACGTCGGGAAACTGGTGTGCTCGCGTCATACATTTTTCTGCTGGCAATGCTCCACCAATCACGACGTTCCGAGACGAGGGCTTGAAGAGCAGCAGAGGGTCAGGTCACGACAATACTGACACCGGACTGAATGTCCGCTCTTGAAGATCGGCAGCTGGAAGCTGCCAGTCCGCTGTCGGCCCTAATGCGGCACATTTGGTTCTCGGCTCGGAAGGGTCGCTCTTGGCACAACTGAGCCCATGACGAACAGCGGATCCCAGCATGTGAGCGAAGTCGTTCTGACGTTGTTGGACGTTTGTTCGCCCAAAGTCGCATAAAAGTGCAGTCTGGAACTGGCCTCTCGCGAGGGCCGACCGATCGCATCAGGTCGTATCTAAGGCCATAAGAAAAACCGGCAGTTTGCCCAATCCTTGCTGCGACTGCGCTGAGTCAAGCTCTGATCGGGCGCGTTGCCCGACCGTTGTGCGGGAGGGACTCTATGGCCCAGCAGGAGCAGGTGCAGTTGGAGGGCAGCGCCGCGGACTTAACGAGCGCTACTGTTATGACAGCAGGAACGAAGAAGCAGTCCTCATGGGCCGATGCATGCTATGCACGCCCAGCATGGTGCGGACATAGGCGAACTCCGGCGAAGAGTTTGACAGCGGAGATCAGCGCAAGATGTCCGACAGGCTCTCGGGCTTCTTCTCGCCAAGCGACAGATCAAGGCCCGACAGAAGGTCGATGAGATGACTTCGCATCAGGTCGGACGCGTTTTTTGCGTCGTGCTTTTCGATTGCATCGACGAGGGCGCGATGGGCGTGGCTTTCGCAGGTGGTGTCGCGGCGGTGCCAGTAGAGCGCGATGATCAGCGACGACCGCGACAACAGGTCTTTGACGAAGCCGGTCAGGATCGAATGGCCGGCGATTTCGGCGATGCCGACATGGAATTTTGCCGACAGCATTATGGCGTCGCTGTCGCGGCCGGCATGCAGGGCCTCGTGCTCTTTTTCGAGATGAAGCCGCAGTTGCGCGATCTCGGCCGGCTTTGCCACGTCGGCGGCAAGCGCCGCTACCTTGGGCTCGATCAGCGCCCGCGCTTCGAACACCTCGCGCGCTTCCTGCTTGGTCGGCTGGGCGACGAACGCGCCGCGGTTCGGCTCGAGCCGGGCCAAGCGGTCATGCGACAGCGCCTGCAGCGCCGCGCGTATCACCGCGCGGCTCACCGAATAGATCGAGGCGAGTTCGTCCTCGGGTAGTTTTGTGCCCGGTGCGAGGCGGTGGCTGACGATGGCATCGCGCAGGCCGGCATAGACCGGAAACCAGCGCATCGCCGGCTTGTCGTCCCGTGTCTTTGGTCGAAGCAGGTCCATCGTCTCATTGTCCCGGCGGCCGGATCGCATAGCGGCGCGAACACCGCGTTTCAGGCCGGACATCGAACATCCTGTGCGGGAATGTCAACAAATTTGCACGCATCAGGGTGCACGGCCGGAGGGCGAGAAGGGCGCAAAGATTCCGGCGAAGGATTTTTCGAGTGGAAGCTGGTAGCCGCCGCGCTTCGAGGTCGACAGGCCAAGGCCGACGAGGCTCTCGCAGAGTTTTACCGCGCAGGCGACGCCGTCGAGCACGGGAAGGCCATGTTCGCGGCTGAGCGCGGCGGCGAGGTCGGCCATGCCGGCGCATCCCAGCACAATCGCTTCGGCCCGGTCGTCGCGGATGGCGCGCTCGATCTCCTCCGAAATTCGATGGCGGGCGTTGGAGCCGGGCGCTTCGAGCTCCAGAACGGGAACGTCGCTTGCCCGCACCCTGGCGCAGCGGCTGGCGAGGCCGTAGCGCACCAGATTGTGCTCAATCGCCGGCACCGAACGCGACAGCGTCGTCACCACGCTGAACTTGCCGGCAATCAGGCTCGCCATGTGAAACGCCGCTTCGCCGATGCCGACCACCGGCATCTCGCCAACGCAGCGTACTGCGTCGAGGCCGGTGTCGTCGAAGCAGGCGATGACGCAGGCGCTCGCCGCCGGATGTCTCTGGATCTCGCCGATCATTCCCGGGATGGCGAAGACCTCGTCGAAATAGCCTTCGACGCTCGGCGGCCCGTCCTTCGGATTGACGGCGATGATCTTGGTGCCGGCCGAAGCCGCGCCGCGCGCCGCCTCGCCGATCTTTTCGGTCATGGACGCGGTGGTGTTGGGATTGACGACGAGTATGTCCATTTGCGCTTTCATATTTCGCCGCCGAGATAGAGTTTCTTGACCCGGTCGTCGCCAAGCAGCTCAGCCGAATGTCCGGCCAGCGCGATCTTTCCGGTCGTCAGCGCGTAGGCGCGCTGCGAGATGCGCAGCGCCATGCGCGAATTCTGCTCGACCAAGAGAACGCTGACCTTTTCGTCGCGATTGATCGCCACGATGGAGCGGGCGATGTCCTGGACGAGCTTCGGCGCGACGCCGAGCGAGGGTTCATCGAGCAGCAGAAGCTTCGGTTTGGCCATCAGCGCCCGCCCGATCACCAGCATCTGCTGTTCGCCGCCGCTCATCGTGCCCGCCGTCTGGGAATAGCGTTCCTTCAGGCGCGGAAAGCGCCCGAGCACCATGTCCAGCGTCCTGGCGATTTCGGCCTTGTCGGTGCGGGTGAAGGCACCCATCATCAGATTGTCGCGCACCGTCATGTAGGAAAAGACGCGCCGACCCTCCGGCACCATGGCGATGCCCATCCTGACCAGCTCGTCCGGGCGCGTTCCGTCGATGCGGTGGCCCCGGAAATGAATCTCGCCGCTGCGGACTTTCTTCAGGCCGGTGATGGCGCGCAGGATCGAGGATTTGCCCGCGCCGTTCGCGCCGATCAGCGCGACGGTCTCGCCCTCGTTGACGTTGAGCGACACGCCCTTCAATGCATAGACATGGTCGTAGTAGAGTTCGACGTCGGAGACTTTCAGCAGTTCGCTCATGGCTAAAATCCGATCGTCTCATCTTCGGCGCCGAGATAGGCCTCGATGACCTTTTCGTTCTCCTGGATTTCCTTCGGCGTTCCCTCGGCGATTTTCACACCGAAGTTCAGGACGACGATGCGGTCGGAAATGTTCATGACGGCGGGCATATCGTGCTCGACCAGCAGGACAGTCACGCCGCGCTTCCGCACGCCGCGCACCATCTCCACCGCGCGCACGGTTTCGTCATGGTTCATGCCGGCGAAGGGCTCGTCGAGCAGAACAACGGTCGGGTTGGTGGCGAGCCCGATGGCAATCCCGAGCGCGCGCAGATGGCCGTGCGGCAGCGTGCTGGCGATCTCATGCCGTTGCGCGCCGAGATCGAGGAAGTCGATGATCTCGTCGGCCGAGCGGCCGAATTCATCCTCGTCGCGCCGTGCGGTATTCGTGCCGAGATAGAAGCCGGCAAGGCTGGCATTGGAACGCAGGTGATGCGCGATGATGACATTGTCGCGCACCGTCATGCCCTTGAAGATCGTCGTCTCCTGGAACGTGCGCACCACGCCCTTCCGGGCGACGATATGCGGCGCCAGGCCTGAAATCCGCTCTCCCCGGAACAGCACTTCGCCCGAGGTCGGATTGAGGAAAGAGGAAATCAGCTTGAACAGCGTCGACTTGCCGGCGCCGTTGGGGCCGATGACGGAGAGGATTTCGCGTTCGCGGACCGCGAAGGAAACATTGTTGACCGCGACCAGCCCGCCGAAGCGTTTGGTCACGGCCTTGATCTGGAGAAGCTCAGTCATGGTCCTAGCCCTGCTTCTTGCCGAACAGCCTGAGGCTGAGCAGGCCATTGGGAAGGAACAGCATCAGCGCGATCAGCACCGAAGAGAAGATCAGCAACTGGAACTCGCCGGTCTCGAACAGGAAATCCCAGCCGAAATAGAGCACGAAGGTGCCGATCATCGGCCCGAAGACGTGGCCGAGCCCGCCGAGGAAGCAGTTCAGCATGAAGTTCACCGAGTCGGTGACGGTGAAGCTCGACGGATAGATCGACTGCGAGATGGCGACGAACATCGCACCGCCGAGACCGCCGAGGAATGAGGAGATGGCGTAGGCGATAACGCGCAGATAGGCGATGTTGACGCCGATCGAGGAGGCCAGTTCCTCGTTCTGCTGCAACGACTGGCAGAGTTTGCCGATGCGCGAATGGACTAGGCGGTAGAGCGCCGCAAAGCACAGCACCATCAGCACAACCGACACCAGATAGAAGGCGGGACGCGGATTGGCGAGCGTCGCGAAATCTGGAAGGATGGTCAGCCCGAAGATCGAGATGCCGCCGGGGAGCGGAATGCTGACCATGCCCTTGGCGCCGTTGGTGATCGGCAGCGCCAGCGCCAGCAGCCGCGCCACTTCGGTCAAAACCAGCGTGACCATGGCGAAATAGACGCCGCGAAGCCTGAGGATGGGCAGTCCGATCAGCACGCTTGCAGCGGCGCAGAATAGCCCAGCCAGCGGCAGTGTCAGCCAGAACGACACACCGTACTGGACGACAAGAATGGCCGAAACATAGCCGCCCATAAGCGCGAAGGCGCCCTGGCCGATATTGATGCGGCCGATGTAGAAAGTCACCCACACCCCGGCGCTGGCGATGCTGAGCAGCGCGACCGAGGTCAGCGTGTAGTAGAGGTCGAGCCGACCGGTCGCCTCGATCAGCCAGGGCACGCCGACGAGTACGACCAGCAGGAAGACAGCGACGGCGAGGATGTTGCGTGTACGCTTCATGTTCATCATCCCCACGGCTTGCCCATGAGCCCGTTCGGGCGGATGCTCAGGAACACCATCAGCGCGGCGAAGATGACGAGATAAGTGACGTCGCCATATTGGCGTAGCACCGTCAGGCCGACCGATTCCATCATGCCGAGGATGAAGCCGCCTGCGATCGCTCCGCTGACCACGCCGGCCCCGCCGATCATCACCATCAAGAACGCCTTGATCGAGATCGGCCCGCCGATGCCCGAATTGACGCCGGTGATGGCGACCAGCAGCCCGCCGACTATGCCGGCAAGCATGGCGCCGAGCGCAAAGCCGATCATCGAATAGCGGTCGACCTCGACGCCCATCAGCTGCGCCGCGACCCGGTCCTGCGCCAGCGCCCGCATGGCGCGTCCCGGCTTGCTGTACTGCATGAAAAGCACGAAGGAGGCGATGAACAGTATGGCGAGTGCGCCGACCAGCAGCCGGTCGTAAGGCATTATGAGGCTGTCGGAGACGAAGACGCCGTTGACGATCTTCGGCACGCCGCGCTGCTTTTCACCGAACAGGAGGAGGATCACGGCGTCGAGGAAGAATGCGACCGCCGCCGCGAGAAGCATCGTACTTTCCTCCCGCACGCTTCGCCTAATCACCGTTCTGAAAAGGAATTTCTCGACCAGCGCTCCAATGACCAGCAGCGTGATCCCGGACGCGACGAGCGCGACGACGAAAGGTATGCCGAGCTGGCCATAGACGGTGTAGGTGACGAAGCCGCCGAGAACGTACATCTGCCCATGGGCAAAGTTAAGCACGTTCATCAGCGCGAAGATCAGGGTCAGACCGAGCGCGATCAAGGCGTATTGCGCGCCAAGATAAAGCCCGTTGGCGATGACTTGTTCCATCAAGATGGTTCCGGCCGTTCAGAGGCTGAAGACGAATGCTCGAGCCTGTGCGGCAATCCGCTTCGGTGCAGTTGCGTCAATCGACTTGAGCGACGAAGAGCGTCTCGAACTTGCCGTCGCGGTATTCCGTGACCACCATCGGGACCGAAAGCTGGCGCTTCTGGCCAAACGACGTCATTCCGACATAGGTCAGTTTGGCATCGTCCTTCAGATAGGGATTGGGCGCCGAGAAAGTGTCGATCGTCTTCTTGAACTCCTCGACATTGTCGATCGCAGCCGGGTTCGCCTTCAGCGTCTCGATGATGTATTCGAGCGCGTAGACCTTGGTGTTGGACTCGTCATTGTATTCGCCGAACATTTTCGTATAGCGTTCGACGAACTCTTTCATCGTGTCGGATGCGATTTCGGGCGTCGATGCGCCGCCGACCGAGATGAAGCCGTTGGCCAACTCGCCCGCGCCCTCTTCCAGCACCTTGGCATCCTGCGCCGTTTCGGTGGAGATCAGGCCTTCGTAGCCGAGCTCGCGCGCGGCGCGGATCAGCAGCGGCGCATTGCCCGGCGCGACGCCCGAAAGCACCAGCAGGTCCGGTTTTTGCAAAACGATCGGCGTCAGTACCGGCGTGAAATCGCGGGTATCGTTTTGGTAGACATCCGTGGCAGCCACAACCTCGAGCCCGAGTGCCTTTGCCGCGGCAACACCGCCATCCCGCTGGCTCAGCGGATCGGATTCGTTGGCGGCGACAAAGGCAACTTTTTTCACGCCCCTGTTTTCCATGAGATATTTGTAGATCGCCGGAGCCGACTGGTAGTTGGCGATCATGCCGAGCACGGCGTTAGACGCCGGCGGGGTGTAGAGTTCCTTCGGGAATGCGTAGGGAAAATAGATGATGCCCTTGGATTCTGCCACGGGACGCACCGCCGCCGCGCCGTCGTCGACATTCGGACCGACGACATAGTGGATGCCCTCCTGGGCCATCTTCTCCATGCCGGCGATCGCCCGCTTCGGGTCCTTCTGGTCGTCGAAGGTGACGATTTTAATGTCATAGGTCTCGTCACCAATCTTCACACCGCCGGTTTCGTTGATCCAGGCGGCGCGTGTCTGCATCGAGCGGACGTTGGATGTGCCCCACGCAGCGGCCGCGCCACTCGTCACGCCGACAAAGCCGATCTTGAGTTCCTTGTTGGCGGCGTGCACCGTGATTGTGCCGCCGGCCATGATTGCCAGTGCGGAGACGGCGCCGAGCGCGGCGAATGTGATTATTGAACGTCTGTTGATCATTGTTCTTCCCCTTGGAGGCCGCGCATTGTTGCGACAGAACTCGACCGATACGCGGACTTTTGTGAGTGAAGGCTCAAATCAATCACCTGTCAACAAAACTTTTAAAGATTGTTGACAATCTGGTGACCGGCCGTAGATGAAGGACGTAGGACCGATCGCGGTTCGGTGCTTTGCTCGAGAGCTTCGTGGTGTCTGAATTCCTGAAGCTCGCGTCGTGGTCAGAGCGACGGGTGTCTTTCTCACACTACCGGACCAAGGATCAGGACTAGGTCACGTCGTGATCGAGGATCGCGCGGTCGGGTCGTCGGTATCGAAGTGAAGGCCTCCGCAACGGTTCCGCAGGACTTTCGGGGATTGCGCCAGTTGCAGGAAGGAGTCCGCGATCGTTTGTGCGCGGGCTGGTGCTGCACGACCATCACCGTGTGACGCCGTTCGGCGAAAAATTGCAAGCTGCACCGCTGTCGATTCCGTGGTCAATGTAGAGTTTCATAAAAGGCGGCGTGGAACTCGAACGTTCCGCTCAGGGCAGGCGCGCGGCCGCAAACTGTGGTAGGTGCTCGTTGCACATATCTTGGTCGCCCAGAGTGCCTCGTTGAGGCCCATGCCGGCAAAGGCGGAAAGATGTCGGCCTACACGCGTTGGCCCGTGGGCAAGGGCTGTAATTGCCCCTTGGCGTGCTCGGAGGATAGGGCATGTGGAACGATGTCCCTATCGCAGTGTTAAATGGCGAAAAGAGGGAGGCAGTACGGCGGCTGATCTCAAAGAGACGGCATTGGTCGCGCGGCTGGCGGCGCGGCACGGGTTGTCAAGGGACGCGGTAGAAACCGTGCTGCGTGCCCTGCGCTCGGGCGGGGGTTCCATGGCCCAATTCAGCCATGCCGAATTCGGCCGGCATGTCGCAGTGGTCATCAGGCATGACAATGGTCGGCGACATGTTCAACGATGCGCTAAGGGCGAAGCTGAACGCTGTGGCCACGGATCTCGCAGCCTATCTGCGGGAGAATCCTGAGGTTGCCCATAATGAGCCTGCCGAAGTGAGCTATAGATCGCATCAGCAGGTACCTGAAAGTTGGCCGGGCGGACTCGGCACACCCTCATCGACTGGATCGCAGAACCATTTGCGCTACGCGATCTATCCCGACACGCGGCGACTGGTCATCGAGGATGCCGGCCGGCGCACGATCTACGACACCGGCGATCACGTTATTTCGGGGATCGCCCAGGCGCAAAGTACGGATGCGACACTGACATTCCGCAGCCAGAACGGCCTTGTGCGGCTCTCGGAGCTGAAGAAGGTCGAGGCTTAAGGCGCGGCCCTACTAATGCCTCGCGGTGATGCTCGCGCCGCGCGCCATTCACAGCAGCGCGAGGCGCCTAAAGACGTCCTTCTTCGCCTCTTTTCGGTTCCGCCGCCGCTCCGTCTGCGGCCTGCTCCAGGCGCTCGACCGCCAAATGTCGGCGCGTCGGCTCTTTCGGCAGCCTGAAGGAATTCGACAACGGTCGACATCAGACGCTCGGCAACTTTTCGGTTCATGGCCAGTTCGATCGGGTCAGAATCGGTATCCAGTTCAAGAATACCGATCAGCGGATCTCGTGTGAGATTAGGGTGGGCATCGCTGGCAAGCAGTCTGTTGTATCCCGTTTTGCTGGGCTTGCGCTTCATGTGTGTCTCCGGCGGGAAGTGCGCGGTTCGGCGATTCTTCGCCTAAGTAGAGCGACACACTAGGACGGACGATCGATGCGCCGCTCATAAAGCTTCCCCGCAAGCTCATGGTGCCGTTGCTCCAACGCCATCCACCGGGCGAGGTCAGTCCGAACGTCGATCGCGGATAGTTCGGCAAGGATTGCCTTGATCTCGGCTATGATACTCTGGGCTTCTTGGTCGTCGCTGGGAATGATCATGCTCGCCTCCTAGATGGGCAGCAAACCACGGAATGCCCCATTTCAATAGTCCGTCGGGGAACCAAAGGAAATCAAAATGACGCGCTCGGCAGGGTTCGAACCTGCAACCTACGGATTCGAAGTCCGGTGCTCTATCCAGTTGAGCTACGAGCGCATGGCGGGTTGGGAATCGAGCGTTCCGGTGGGCCGACGTGAACAACCCGAGAGAGGGCGGAGGCGATGGCGCCGTTCTGATCACCCGGTCGCTATGGCAGGTCGTAGGTAGTGACGGTCGGCAGCGACCGTATCTCGCCCTTATTCTCGCCCGCTCAAGTGATTGCCGCCTCGTGAAACCGGCTGTTTTCGAGGCTACCTGTTGAAATGCTCTGGATATCTGGAAGTACCCACAGTCAGAGCAGTCGAACTCCAGATAGTCACCGGCAGTCAGTTGTAATTGTTTCGTCGCCTTCCTGCAAATCGGGCACGGAGCCGAAAGCTTTGCCATTCCATGTCCTCCCGATACGCTTGAAAGAAACCATACGCGGCACTCACGCACAAGCAGCGCTATTGCGTTGATGGAGTTCTTGATCGGCGACTGCCCTCGGCTACCAAGCGCAACGAACGCCGGCGGAAGAAAGAGGCGGCTTAAGGAAGTGACTTGGCTAGATCAACCGATGCCGCTCCTTAGATTCGTTTGCCCGTCGCCTCGTGCCACTGGTGTCATTGGTTTTAACTCGCTGCGCCGCGTCGCTTTGAGCCCGATCTGAGTTCTTCTTCCTTCCGCTAGCGCCGCCTTCATTCTCCCATCGCTCGATCGCCCTCCGTTCGAGCGCCTTACGCGTCTTAAGCACGTCGAACTCAATGCCGACGCCAGCCGATAGAGCTTCACTCGCGATGGCGTCGGCAAGATCGGCGTCGGAGATTTCCAGTTCAGGAAAGATCTGTCTTATTGCTGCTAGGGCTTCCGAGAGAGCAAATGGTTTCAGGTCTCTTTGGACCTCGTTGAGGAAGGCGCTAATTGCGGCGCGCACTTCAGGCTGAATTCGGTGGGTCGGGTCCGCGCTATTCATGGCGATTCTCCCTGGCAATCGTCTTAACGGTGCATACGCGTTGAGGGTTCCCCCACGCGCGCGGGCAGCAGTATTCGCGGGTAGCGACCACAGCCGGTGTGGCTTTCCTTGCTTTACAGAACGAGCTTGGCCGCATGCGCGACGCCGCCAGCCGAGGCAGTCTGGTCGCCAACCTCGACATCGGCCCGATCGAATACGCGGACATCGGATCCCGCCCAGTTCAAGTGGGATCAAGCCACTCGGGAATGGCGCCGGGGTTGAATGTTCTCCAAGCAGACTTGCGTTTTCTTCAAGCCAACATCCGCTACTGTGATGGCTTTCGGATGCGGGCGGTTCCACGTGTTGGCCTGGTGCCGGAGCCGGCGTCCGAAAGCCTCCGGGGAACGAACCCGCGGGATGGCGTGCAATCGGTCCCAAGACCGAGCCGAGCGGGATTCGAACTTCTACGTCGAGGTAATTGCGCCGTCGGCTAATTCCGCTGATCCAGCGAAAACAGCCGTTCAAATACAAAGCAGGAATGACCGCTCGGTCCGCTTCCACGACCTCCGTGGCGACCCACTCCGTTTCCTGCCGGGACCCCTTATCCCTGAGGATGCAAACCCCGACTAGGGTGAACTGCCCGGAAGCGGCGCCAGTCGATCTCTGTTGCCGGCTGTCGCGTGGCGGCACCAAGGCGGTCAGAACCCGGACTGACGCCGGAGCCATTTTTCCGACTCTTTGCCGAAAAAATCCAACAATATCATGCCGTTAAACGTCTAAATGGTAGAGGGAAGGGCGCTGGAAACTAACCTTCTCCATTTTCGGCAATTCGCCAACCGTCGCGATCTCGCGATCGAGCAGCGTCCTCCAGTCACTCATAGCCTGTCATCTCGAGATAGCCGCGCCCGGCATGGGTGCCCTCAAATCGGATCGGGCCTTCCCAATAGGGAAAGCGTGTGTCCATCCAGGCTTCTGGGTTTAGCGTCCGGATGGTCACATCCACCCCTTTTTCCGACAATTGCACCCTCCAGCGGATCGGCACGCTACGTCCCGCGACTGCCGCCGTTTCGAGCGGCGTCACCCTTAGCGCGCCGGGGGCCTGCGGCTGCGGCCTGCCGTCGGCCTTGATCCATGTGGCCGATGTAAAGCCCGCGCCTCTGTCGCGCAGGCGAAAGCCCATCATCTTTTCGCCGCTGTCGAAATGCAGCGAGAACCAGTCCCACCCGGTTTGATCCTCAGCCAGCGGCTGCGAGGACCATTCGTGGTCCAACCACGCCTGACCGGTCACCGCAATCGCGCCTGCCGGAAGGGTCAGCGTGCCGGTCACGTGGTAGAATGGTTGCGAGTAATAATAGCTCGCCTGCCCCTTCTCGGATTTCACCGAATAGCCTTGCACTCCCTGCGGCACCAGAGGGCCTTTGGCGTCCAGCGCCAGTTCGTAGGAAAACGCCTGTCCCGCCGCACGCAGATCGAGCGCCGACAGCGCATCCGCCTCTGGCAGGGCCCGGCCTGCCATCTGCCAGTTGTCAATCCAGGCCGCAAAGGGCGCAGCCGTAACCCCCGCTTGGCCGATGCCGCCCCGTGCCATCCGTTCGGCCACGAATTGGTGCGTTTGCGACGTCAGCCCCGCATGGCCCATCCAAAGCTGCGGACTGGACCAGCCTGACCGCTCCACCGGGGCCAGGGCGGATCGGAAAAGAGTCCATTGCACGCCATAGTCCGCTCCATCCGCAGCTTGCAGGTTGGCGGTCAAATACCACCATTCGATCCGGTAACCGGGGTGCGGGCCGTGGTCTGCCGGAAAGTTGAATGCAGTCCCCGGCTGCGGCACTGAAAACCCGTCAGCCTCTGTGCCAAGCCCAGCAAAACCTTGGCCAAAGGCAGGTGCGGCCAAGCACATATAGATCAGCAATGCTCTAACGCTCATGTGCAAATACCTTCAGCAAATCCGATGGCGAAAGACGCGCCAGCCGCCAGGCAGGCACGGCGGCTGCAAGTCCGGCCGCCAGCAGCGCGAGCGCCGCCAGCCGCGCCCAGTCACCGGGAAAAAGGTGCATCGGCAGACGCCAGCCAAAAGCCTCGACATTCACCACCGCCAGCAGAACAAAGGCGAGCCCGATACCTACAGGCAGAGCGGCCAGCATGGTCAAGGCTGCCAACAACAAGCCGCGCCAAAGCTCCAGCCATACGAGGTGGCGGCGGGGCAGACCCATGGCCCAGACCGGCGCCAGTTGCGGTAGGCGCATCCCCGACAGGGTCATGAGGCTCGCAAACATCGCCAGCCCCGCGACTCCCAGCGTCAGCACATTCAGCGCGGCTGTCACTCTGAATGTGCGCTCAAACACTTTGAGCGAAAAGACCTTGATCCCGGCCTGGTCAATCACATTCTGCGCGGGCAGCCCGAATTCCGCCCGCAAACCCGCAGCCAGTGCTTCGGCCTTGCCGGGGGCAATCCGAATTGCATAGCGCAGGCGGGAGACGTCAGGATAGTGCTGGAGCAGTGTGTCGATCCCGATGATCACTTGGCCGATCGGGTTGCCATAGTCGGCATAGACGCCGGCGATGCTGGCCCGCCAGCCACCGGGCAGCGTGATCTGGTCCCCCAAGCCCAACTCCTGGCGCCGCGCCAGTTGTTCGTTGATCAGGGCGCCGTCGCCTGTGGCGATCCGGTCCCACACCTCCGGCACTGCAGAGAGGATCGGCCAGTTGTCGCGATAGGTGGCATGATCGGCCACGCCGTATATTGCCGCGGGCTGGCCTGCGACCCGGCCCTCAATGCTCCAGATCGGCAGGACCGCGTCGCTGCGCTGGGCCAGCCAGTCGTGTATCGCCGTGGCCTCTGCTTCAGTGCGGGCGGTCACGTAAAGCTCAGAGGCGAGACGCTGATCGAGCCAGCCGGTGAAGGTCAGCCGAAAGCTCGACACCATCGTGCTGACGCCCACATTGACGGCCAGCGCAAGCAGCAGTGCCATTAGCGCCAATGACAGGCCGGGAAGCTGTTGACGCGTGTCGGCCCAAAACCATTCAGCCAATGGTCCACGCGCCAAGCGGCCGCCAAGGTGCAATATCCCCGTCAGCACGAGCGGCAGCGCCAGTGCCGCCCCCAACAGCAGTGCCGCCAGAAGCGCAAAACCCGCCTCGAGGCCGGATCCGAACTGTGCAATTCCCGCCGCCGTCAACAGGAGCACCATCGCAGCCACGCCTTGCGCGCGCAGTGCCCGCTCCGAAGCCCGCGCCCAGGCCCGAGGCTGGGCCGACGCAAGCAGCGGCAGGTGCCATAGCCGCCAGAGGCTCTGTGCGGCCGCTACCAGCGTGCCGATTACCGCGATCGCCAGCCCCGCTGCCCACACTGCGGGGCGGATCGAGAGCGTTCCCGGCACATCGGCCCCGTAAAGCCCGCGCAGGGTGGCGGCGACGTCGGGCAAAAGGGCCGAGGCGACTACATAGCCAAGTGCCACGCCCACCAGTCCCGCGAGGAGGGCGAAGATCAGCAGCTCGGTGATCAGCAAAAGGACCAGCACGCGGGACGGCAAGCCCAGTGCGCGCAGCGTGCGAAATACCTGGCGGCGCTGTTCAAAAGCCAGACCGATGGCGGAATGCACGATGAAGAGCCCCACCGCAAAGGCAAGAAAACCGAAAGCCGTCAGGTTCAGGTGAAAACTGTCGGTCAGCCTGGCAAGATCCCCCGTTTCGCTCGGCTCGCGCAGGGTCAGGCCGGGGGCTGTCACCTCTAGAGGGGCACGGCCAATCGGTTGGTCCGGCCAGAGCAAAAGACGAGAGATCTTGTCCTTTGTCCCAAGCAAGACCTGCGCCTGCCCGATGTCGGTGAGGACTGTACCAGGCGGCAAACCCTCGGCCACGCGCACGGGAGGTGTTGCTTGCTCGGTAAGTCGTGCCGCGGTTTCCGGAGCTGCATAGAGCACACCGGGCGCCGTGATGAACGGCAATAGCTCATCACCCACCGCAACATCCACCTGCTGCGCCTGCGGCGGCAAAGTCAGTGGGTCAATGCCGAGGACGCGCAACCGCACATCCCCAAACCGCATTTCACCTTCAATCACCGGCGAAGCCAGCCAGCCTGCTCGCCGCAGTCTCACAAACACCTGTTGATCCATCCGGGCCCCGTCCTCACGCACCAGTTGCGCGAGCCGGTCCTGCCCAAGGATCGCCGCTGCACGGTCATAGCTCGCCCGCGCCTCACCGTTGATCGCCTGAACCGCTGACCACAACGCCGTTGCCAGCGATAGCCCCAAAAGCAGCATCGCCAGTTGGACAGGCCGCCTGCGCCAATGCGACAAGAGCGCTGACAACCCGGTCCACACCATCAAGCCAGCCGTCCCGCGTGCAGGTGAACGTGGGCGTTCAGCCGGTTTGCCAGACGGTTGGAATGGGTAACCATTAACAGGGCGGCACCCGTTTCAGCCACCAGCGACAGCATAAGATCGAGTACAGCGTCCCCTGTTGCTTCATCGAGATTGCCCGTGGGCTCATCGGCCAAAACCAGCCGGGGCCGAGCGGCCAACGTCCGGCCGATCGCCACCCGCTGTTGCTGGCCGGCCGACAGTTGTTCAGGGTAGCGCGTGAGGACTTGGGCGAGGCCCAGCCGTTTGGAAAGGACTTTCAACCATGCCGGATCAGGGCGGCCAGCAAGCCGAGCCTGAAAGGCAAGGTTGGCCGCCACATCAAGCGAAGGGATCAGGTTGAACTGCTGGAACACAAGTCCGACTGTTCCCCGCCGCAGGGCGGCAAGGGCTGTATCGTTCAGCCCCACAATATTGGTACCGCCAAGGTGGATTTCTCCCGCATCAGGGCTGTCGAGCCCTGCAACAAGGTGCAAAAGCGTGCTCTTGCCGCTGCCAGACTCGCCGGTCAGCGCAAGGCTCTTGCCCGCCTCCAGCGAAAGATCGATCCCGTGCAGAACATGCAACGGCCCCTCGCCAGTGGGGTAGAATTTGTCGATCCGGTGCAGCCTCAGCAGCATGTTACTCCCCGGAGGTCCGCGTGCATCTGACACGGCATGCCCGTGAAATAGCGCCAAACAACGACCCCTTTCATACATCCTCCAAACCCACTGCCTTAATTGGACAATGGGTTTTTTCAGAGGGCTCGCGTTTTGCATCTAACGCGACCTCCACTTGGAATTCGATGTACAATTACGATCTAGAGCGGTTCTCAGCTAGGCGGGATAGGCGTTGACCGTACCGTCGCAACTCACTCTCTAAACGGAACTGGAGCGCTGTCTTCAATTCCTCAGCAGTGCCGATGCCGTTGTTGAAAAGCGCCATGATTATGCCTGCAGCCTGGTCACACTCAGGCGTGCTTGGCTCTATGCCAGCCTCTCGGCAATACACGATCAAACCTTTCGGGCAACGAGTTCCTCTTCGAACTTTGCGCGGTTGTTTCCATACTTTTTTACCAGCCTGAGGGCATCAGCCCGTTCGAGATGGTGCTTCTTCATGAGGTACCCGACTTCATAGTCTTCGCCACCGTCGACCCGTGCTCTATCTTGCGGACCACGCTTTGACTTGTCGTCTGCCATGACAACCTCCATGGGCGATCGCCTCGCCCAAACGTGTCAAGGATAATCCTCTAATCGTCGGGGACAAGGACGTAGTCCCCAACCATGTCGAAACCCCACAACTCCGCGGTCGCAGGGATAAGCCGATCCCTTACGGGGAACGCTTTGCTCGTCCGCCGTCGAAGCGTTGAGGTGACGAGCCGTAGGGGGCTGCTGTTCTGCTTGTGACCCGAAGCAGAGTCTCACACGCGACGGCGGCATGGCTGCTTTGCGCCCAATGTCAGCCGTTCAGGGCTACTTGATCGCCGCCTGAAAGCCGACCTTCCCGGCGACCGCTGACAGACGTGAATGCGCCATTTACGGATCTGTACAGATCGCTGCGCCAACGTCGGCTTGCCGCGCCAATTCCGGACATGGGGTGCGCAGGCGCGGCTCGCCTGCCAAAAAGCGCCAAACGGGTACCGCAAAGGCGCAGGTTCGGTTTATCGAACCGTTTCCGAGCCACTCCTGATGCTCGGGGCGGCGCGCCAGCGGGATTTCGTATGGCACGCAGCGCTGAACATGATAATTAGGCTCCTCTGAATAACCCGGATTTCCCTCATGGAGCGCCGGCTCACTGCGATCCTCGCCGCCGACGTGGTTGGCTACAGCCGCCTCATGGGGCTGGATGAGGCCGGTACGCTGTCGGCGCTAAAGACGCACCGGCGCGAGATGGCGGACGCCAAGATCGCCGAGCATCAGGGCCACATCGTCAAGGTCACCGGCGACGGTATGCTGGTCGAATTCCCGAGCGTGGTGAATGCAGTTGCCTGCGCCGCAGATATCCAGCGCAGGATGCGCCAGCGCAACGTCGACGTGCCGGAGGACCACCGCATCGAATTTCGCATCGGCATTCATCTCGGCGACATCATTTTCGAGGACAACGACATCTATGGCGATGGCGTCAACATCGCGGCGCGCATCGAGAGCATCGCCAGGCCCGGCGGCGTCGCCGTGTCCGGCTCTGTGCGAGACCATATCGGCAACCGGCTCGATCTGACCTTCGAGGACACTGGCGAGCAGACGCTGAAGAACATTGATCGACCGGTCCGCGTTTACAACGTCAACCTCTTCGCCGACGCGCCGTGGCTGCACGCCGCAGCCGGCACGGAACGAGCCAAGGCAAGATTCTCGCGACGCGGCTTCATTCTTGCTGCACTCGTTCTCGTTGCGGCAGCGATCGGCGTATACTACGGCGCGGAAATATGGCGGGCCGCTCCGGTTCGTTCGAGCGACATGCCGAGGATTGCGGTCCTTCCCTTCGACGATTTCAGTACCGGCGCGGACAAGGGATATCTCAGCGATGCCGTCGCCGAGGGGATCATCACCGAGCTTGCTCGGAGCAAGACTTATGCCGTCATCGCCCGGAACTCGAGCTTCAGGTACCGCGGCCACCCGGTTGACGCTAGGCAGATCGGAGATGAACTCGGCGTCGACTACCTCCTCGAAGGCAGCCAGCAGAAGATCGGAGACCAGCTGAAAGTGACCGCCCAGTTGCTGAATGCGCATGACGGATCGCATGTCTGGGCCAACACTTACAACCGCGAAATTGCCGATCTTTTCGTCGTCCAGGAGGAGATCATCCGCACGCTTGCGGATAGGGTCGGGCGCAGGATCGAGCGACCCTTGCCAAGGAGCGACGCCGCGCAGGTCAGCGCGCTCCGCTATGTCCTGATTGGGTTTGCCGAGACCGACAAGGATTTCTCTGCCGCGGGGAACGAGCTGCTACGGCAGTTCAGCCTCAAGGCGATCGAAGCGGATCCGGACTCCCAGTTCGGCTATATCGGGCTGGCCTGGTCCTATCGCCATGACGCGGTTTTCTGGCACAAGCAGGAAAATAACCCTGACGAGGCGTTGAAGCGCGCCGCCGAATACGCCGACAAGGCCATCCTGCTCGCTCCTGATGATGCTGAAGCGCATCATGTCCGCGCCAGAATTCATGCGGAAGCCGGCGAGGTGGAGCAGGCCCTTGTCCGGTACGATCAGGCGATAGCCCTGAACCCAAGCAATTCGGATACCCTCGTCAACAGTGCGGGCGTGCTGCTGAATGTTGGCCGCACCGACGAAGCTATCGATCGGATCAAGCAGGCTATGGGCATCGATCCTTTCCACCCTGACTGGTTCCACTGGGACATGGGCTGGGCGCTCTACGAAAAGAACGATTGCCGGGCTGCGCTGACGGCGATGCGGAAAATGTCCAGAATCCCGAGCGGCGCACACCGAATGCTTGCGGGGATCCACGCTTGTCTGGGAAACAAGCGGGAGGCAAAGGAAGCGCTTGCGGTTTTCCTCAAAGACTCGCCCGGCGACTCCATCAGCAAACAACGCAAGCAGTGGGAGAAGAATTACACCGCCCCCGGAGCCCTTGAGCGCTGGATCGGACACATGCGGTTCGCGGGCTTGCCGGAGTGAACGGCTGTCCGAGCGCGACCCCGCAGAAGACCGACTGGGTCGCTACGTTGAAGCAATTGTGTTATGAGCGCTGGTTGCCCTCAAAGGGATCATCCTTCGCAAGGAATATTGGGTGCGGAAGGTCGGCAGAGGGGCCGCCTTGCGTCATTGTGCGCTCGCACCCGAACTTCTGGAACGGGTCAGATCACGACGATGCCCACCGTGACCTGAATGTCCGCCCTAGAAGATCCGTAGCCAGGAGCTGACCGTCTCCTGCCGGCCCCTTTCAAGCCATTCCGATGCTGTGACGTCTACAGCGGCACGGTTTGAACTTGCGACCCCTTTGCCGTGCAAGTTAGCCGGTCGATCGCTATCGATTGGTCCCGGTCAGGCATCGAAGAGGTCCTGTCCTAGCTAGGTTTCGGTGAGACAATCTCGACGAAAAAGATAAGGATCTTGAATGGCCTATTCTGTCCCACTTTCGAAATTGAGCGTTGAAAAGGTTCAAATCTTGCCTCCCGGCTAGGGGCACCATTTTCTACCCGAGACACCTTGAAAGCTCGGTGGGAGGTTATCCCAGGCGCACCTGGGATACCCCAATTGAGGCCGGGCCATTGCGTAGACTAAGTCGCCATTACATCGGCCCCGGCACCATCTTGGTCGGCTGCTCCGGCATCGGAAACGCGTAATTGTCGCATTTCACGTCGGGGTTCGTCGGGCTGAACATTCCAAGTGGGTTGTCTTTGAACAGCCAGACGTGAAGATCGTAATGGTAGAACTCCAACGGAATAAGCGGATAATGCCCCTCCATCGGCCCCTGGAACGTCTGTCCAAACAGTTTCGGCGGCTCCTTGGTGTCGGGCGTCAGCGGAACAAGCCATTCCACGGCCACCAGGCGCAAGCCGCCGTCGACCGGCTCATAGATAAGGACATTGGGGCGCGTCGGATCTGGTGTCGGGCTGACGCTCGCGACGTTGACGAAATGAATGCCCATCGCGCCCTTTGGGTAATCCATAGCTCCAGCCACTTTTTCGCCGCTGTAATAAACGCATCCGACCGTCGACAGGTAGAGGTCGCGAATGGCGGCCTTGTAGTCTTCGTACTTCGAAAGCGATTGTTTCAGGGCATCGATCTCGACCTTGCCGGGCTCGGCGGCCTGACCCGCGGCCGCAATCAGGCAGGCGCCGATGAGGCCGGTCAAAGCGAGAATACTGCGACGCCTGAAGTGAATTCTTTTCGTCATGCATTCCTCCCAGATTTTTGTTCTGGCCGTGCAGGACCGAGGCGGCAATGATGCTGGTTGCGCGGCCGAGATTGTCGCCGATGCTAATCCTTTCCGCTGGTTGGGAGAATTAACCCTGATGACCTAGGCCTTCGACACAGTTCTTCGACTGAGTCTGAAAGGGACTGTGGACGGTCGGTGCCGTCCGGCCTGCAGCTGCCAATTTCCAGCGCTGGTGATTAGCGTAAGCCCCTGCGCCTTCGTCATTCCCAGGCCGGAGCAAGGAGCGAAGCGACGCGGCGGCGCGGTAGACCAGGCGATGGTCCTGGATGATGCGCCGCGACCACCAGCCGGCGCTGCCCCTCTCTGCCTTCTCCCCTTGTGGGGCCCGAAGGGCGGGCGAGGCCCGTGACTCGCCCCGGGCGGTGGATTGGCGCGCAGCGCCAAGACGGNCCTTCTCCCCTTGTGGGGCCCGAAGGGCGGGCGAGGCCCGTGACTCGCCCCGGGCGGTGGATTGGCGCGCAGCGCCAAGACGGTTACTGGACGGAGTGCTGTTGGGTGCCACTGGAGCACCCCCTCATCCGACCTCGCTTCGCGAGGCCACTTTCTCCCACAACAAGGGGAGAAGGGGAGCCGCACTTTGCCCTACCGCCGTCCCAGCAAGCTCTTCACCCGGTTGCGCAGCAGGCGCGCCATGTTGCGGGTTTCGCGGTAGAGGTGGATCTGCGACGCCGCCTGGCGGGCGAGGCGGTCGGCGTCCGGCGTCAGGCCGAGGACCAGCGTGCCGATCGGCCGTCGCTCCGTCCATAGCCGGCTCATCACCGGATGGTCGGGCACGGCGCAGGAATCGGTCATCATGATGTTGGGATCGTCGAGATGCTGCCTGGTCACCTCGATCATCAGCAGCGTGCCCGGCGAATAGGCGGCGAGCGTCTCGTCATAGGCCGTCTTCCAGGTGTAGGCGACGCCGGCCTCGACGAAGACGACCAGGCAAGCGATGGTGCGGTCATCGAGCGTCAGTGAATGGATGCGGCACAGGTCGCGTTCGGCCAGCCGGTGCACGGCCTCGCGGGCAAAGGCGGCGCGGTAGCGGTCGATGGCCATGGCGGTGCGCTCGCGGCCTTTCCAGCCGGCGGCCTCAAGCGTCAAAAAACGCTCGATGGCATGGCGGATGTTTTCCGGTCCGCGCGCCACCTGATGCTCCAGCCTGCCCAGGTCGGCGAGGCGGCGTTTTAGGCGGCGGAACTCGCGATAATGGTGCGAGCGCAGCGAGGCCTTCAGATACTCATCGCCGTCGATCTCGCTTTCGAGCATCGGCCGTTCGGCCTTGCCGGTGGTGACCAGCGTCAGGCCACGCGTCTCGGCGACGGTGGCCAGCAGGCTGGCCACCGGGCCGTCGAGCCGGATGTCGGGCAGCACGAAGACTTTTGGCAGTTTGAGATGCGGCCGCGACAGCATCGCGAAGAAATCCTCGATGACGCCGACGGGATCGTCGCGGTCGACCAGCGGCGTGCCGATCGGCCCGAACGGGCTCGACCATGTGCGCATCACCCGCACGCCGAGCGGCGTCGCCGGCCGCTCCACCGAGAACGGCACCAGCAAGCGCAGCCGGTTGCGGTATTCGTCGCCGTCGCGGATGACCGCCAGCCGCACCTCGCGGTCTTCCAGTCGCGGCATGGCGGGTGCCAGGAAGCGCGGGTTGAAGAACACGTTGGGCTCGATCGTGCGGGCGCAGAGATAGTCGAGTTCCTCGACCAGGTCGAAGCCGGCGGAGGCGGCGTAAATTGCCAGTTTGCGCTGGGGCCGGCCGTTGGCCAACAATTCGATATGGGCGGGATCGGCTTCGCGGGCGAGCCCGGCGAGGCCCGACACCAGGGCGCCGGCCGGGCCGCCGCTGGTTTCCTCGAGCAACGGGATGGCAGCCATCACGCGGCTCCTTTGGCGGCTACGAAAATGACCATGACGATGCCGAGCCTGCGCCAGACCGTGAAGGACAGCGCGCCGGCTTCGAAGATCATCGCGAAGGCGGTGGCCATCGCCGCGCCCCACAGGCCGAAAAGCGGGATCAGCACCAGATTGAGGCCGATGTTGAAGGCCAGCGTCATGGCGTAGACGGCGGCGCAGATATTCTGGTTGCCGCTCATGGTGAGCAGGCTTTCGCAGGGGCCGACGGCGGCGCGGGCGACGACGCCGAAGACCAGCAGGAACAACAGCTGGTAGCCGGCAACGAATTCAGGCCCGAACAAGCTCAGCATAGGCTCGCCCAGCACCAGCACCAGCAGCGCCATCAACAGCGATGGCCAGAACGTCCACGACACGGTTTCGCGGGCGAAGGCGGCGAGCTTTTCGGGCTCGCCATGGGTGAATTGCGCGTAGCGCTGGGCAACGCCCGCCTTGACCGCAAAATAGACGAAATGCACCAGTGCCAGCGTCTTGACCGTGGCGAAATAGACGGCGACGTCGTTGGGATTCATATAGGCGCCGACCATCAGCACGTCGGCATTGGTGAGCAGGAAGAAGAAGCCTTCGACCAGGAAGATCGGCAGCGACACGAGGAACCATTGCGCGAAATGCAGCTTCCTCGGCCCGGCCGGGATTTTTTTGCCGATGCGCGCAGTGATGCCGATGAGCTGGCCGAGCGTGGTGGCATAGGTGGCGGCGATCGAGGCGAAGATCGCCGTCCTGGCATCGGGCGCAAAGCCGACCAGAAGCATCAGCGCCATCAGCGCCAGGATCAGCACCGGCCGCACCAGATAAGTCGGCGCCAGCGCAAACAGCGCCCACGAGTTGGCCCGCGCCAGCCCCTGCAGCAGATCGGACATGGCGATCATCGGCATGCAGATGAGGCCGAGAATGAACGGCACGACATAGTAGTTCTCGATAAACGGCGAGAGCAGCCAGACGCCGAGCGCGCCCAGTCCGGCGATCGCCGTCGAGGCGACCAGCACGAACAGGCGGCTGGTCAGCACGATGCCGCGCAGTTCGGCCAGCATGTTGCGCTCGCGATATTCGGGAATGAAGCGGATGATCGAGGTGTGGAAGCCGAGGCAGGCGAGATTGCCGACGATCACCATCGTCACCCAGACAAGGACAAAAATGCCATACTCGAACGAGCCCATCCAGCGCGCCATCAGCACCTGACTGACGAAAGCGATGACGGCGCTGACGATGCGGATGGAAAAGGCGATCAGCGACATGCGGCTGGCTTCGCCGCGCTCGTCGGCGGTGAACAGCACGGCATCGATGCGGCCAAGCAGCGGCTTTGCGCGCAGCGCAAGGCGCTGCGGCAGGAACCGCCCGGCTGTCGTCGCCGCGGAAAAGCGCACCCTGATCACACTCCGTTCTCGGCTTCTTTTCGGGTCTAGGTGTAGTCAAAACACATTAAGAAACGGTTGGGTGGGAGGTAGGAGTGTTCCCTTCTCCCCGTTCACGGGGAGAAGGTGCCGGCAGGCGGATGAGGGGCGCCGGCTTTGTGCCATGTTCACCGTTCGCGGCAGAACGCGACGAAACGACAGGCCAGCTGATGGAAAGAAATAAGAGCTGAAGGCCCATTTCCGGTGTCGACGGGACAGCGCCCCCCTCTCGCCAGCCGGCCATCCCCCCACGGGTGGGGAGATTGGCTAATCGTGGGCGTTGGCGTCGCCCCTCATCTGCCCTTCGGGCACCTTCTCCCCGTGAACGGGGAGAAGGGAAGTGGGTGCTTACGCGAACGCCCCGTGGCAATGCTTGTACTTTTTCCCTGACCCGCACGGGCAGGCCTCGTTGCGGCCGACCTTGCCCCAGGTGGCGGGGTTTTGCGGGTCGCGGTTCTCGGGGGCGACGGTGGCGTGGGTCTCCTGGCGAACCAGAAGGCCGGTCTCGCCGCCATCAAAATCGTCCTCGCCGGTGGTGCCGTCGAGATGACTGCCGAACATGTCGGGCGCCTCGGGCGGCGGCGCTTCGGCGGCTTGGCGGACCAGCTCGACGCGCATCAATTGTGCGGTGACGGCCTGGCGCAGATTGCCCAGCATCGCCTGGAACAGCTCGAACGCCTCGCCCTTGTATTCCTGCAGCGGATCGCGCTGGGCGTAGCCGCGGAAGCCGACGACCGAGCGCAGGTGGTCGAGGTTGACGATGTGCTCGCGCCACAGATGGTCGAGCGTCTGCAGCACCACGGAGCGCTCGACATAGGCCATCACGTCGGGGCCGAAGCGCTCTGCACGCTCCTTGGCAGCGGTCTCGGCGGCCTGGCTGATGCGCTCGCGGATGTCGTCCTCGGCAATGCCCTCTTCCTTGACCCAGTCCTCGATGGGCAGGTCGAGATTGAGGAATTCGGCGACCTCGGCCTTGAGGCCAGCGACGTTCCACTGCTCGGCATAGGCGTTTTCGGGAATAGCCTTGGCGACGACCTCCTCGATGACGCCCTCGCGCATTTCGGCGATGGTCTCGGACAGGCCTTCACCGTCCATCAGCTCGAGGCGCTGCTCGAACACCACCTTGCGCTGGTCGTTCGAGACGTCGTCATATTTCAGCAGGTTCTTGCGGATGTCGAAGTTGCGCGCCTCGACCTTCTTCTGCGCCTTTTCCAGCGCCTTGTTGATCCAGGGGTGGATGATCGCCTCGTCTTCCTTGAGGCCAAGCTTCTGCAGCATGCCGTCCATGCGCTCGGAGCCGAAGATGCGCATCAGATCGTCCTGCAGCGACAGGAAGAATTTTGAGCGCCCGGGATCGCCCTGGCGGCCCGAGCGGCCGCGCAACTGGTTGTCGATGCGGCGCGATTCATGGCGTTCGGTGGCGAGCACGTAGAGGCCGCCGGCGGCGAGCGCCTTCTCCTTCAGCCGGGCGACGTCGTCGCGGATTGCCTTTTCCCTGGCGTCGCGCTCGGGGCCGGCCGGCATGTCGCCAAGCTCCTCGGCGATGCGCATGTCGGCATTGCCGCCGAGCTGGATGTCGGTGCCGCGGCCGGCCATGTTGGTGGCAATGGTAATGGCGCCGGGTTTACCCGCCTGGGCGACGATCGCCGCCTCACGCTCATGGTGGCGGGCGTTCAGCACCTCGAAATCGGCAAAACCTTCCTTGCGCAGGCGTGCCGCCAGCAGCTCGGATTTCTCGATCGAGGTGGTGCCGACCAAGGTAGGCTGGCCTTTTTCGCGAGCTTCCTTGATCTCCCTGACGATCGCCTTGTACTTCTCCTCGACGGTCCGGTAGACCTCGTCGTCCTCGTCAATACGGATGACCGGCAGATTGGTCGGGATCTCGGTGACGTCGAGATTGTAGATGTTGGCGAATTCCTCGGCCTCGGTCAGCGCCGTGCCGGTCATGCCGGCGAGCTTCTTGTAGAGGCGGAAATAGTTCTGGAAGGTGACGGAGGCGAGCGTCTGGTTCTCCGGCTGGATCGCCACATGCTCCTTGGCCTCGAGCGCCTGGTGCAGGCCTTCCGAATAGCGGCGGCCCGGCATCATGCGGCCGGTGAATTCGTCGATGATGACGATCTCGCCGTTGCGCACGATGTAGTCCTTGTCCTTCTGGAACAGCTGGTGCGCCTTGAGCGCATTGTTGACGTGGTGGACGATGGCGACGTTCTCGACGTCGTAGAGCGACTCACCCTTGAGCAGGCCGGCGTCGCGCAAAAGGTTTTCCAGCTTCTCGGTGCCATCCTCGGTAAAGATCGAGGTCTTCTGCTTCTCGTCGATCTCATAGTCGGCCGGCTCGAGCTTCAGCATGAAGGCGTCGATGGTATTGTACATTTCCGAGCGGTCCTCGAGCGGACCGGAAATGATCAGCGGCGTGCGCGCCTCGTCGACGAGGATGGAATCGACCTCGTCGACGATCGCGTAGCTGTGGCCGCGCTGCACCATCTGGGCGCGCTCGTATTTCATGTTGTCGCGCAGATAGTCGAAGCCGAGCTCGTTGTTGGTGGCGTAGGTGACGTCGGCGGCATAGGCGGCGTGGCGTTCCTCGTCGGACAGGCCATGGACGATGACGCCGACGGTAAGGCCGAGGAATTTGTAGACGCGGCCCATCCATTCGGAGTCGCGTGTGGCAAGATAGTCGTTGACGGTGACGACATGGACGCCTTTGCCGGCGAGCGCGTTGAGATAGACGGGCAGCGTGGCGACCAGCGTCTTGCCCTCGCCGGTGCGCATCTCGGCGATGCCGCCATTGTGCAGCACCATGCCGCCGATCAGCTGCACGTCGAACGGGCGCATGCCGAGCACGCGGCGCGCCGCTTCGCGCACGGTGGCGAAGGCCGGCACCAGGAGATCGTCGAGACTGGCGCCGTTGGCGACGTCCTGGCGGAATTTTTCCGTGCGGGCCGTCAGTTCGGCATCGGAGAGCGCCCGCATCTCGTTTTCCATGGCGTTGATCGCTTCGACGCGCGGTCGGGTCGACTTGACCCGGCGATCGTTGGAGGAGCCGAAAACCTTACGGGCGAGACCGCCAAAACTGACCATTCAATGGTCCTTTCGATAGCATTCCAAGTCGTTGCGACGGGTGCCGGCCGGCCCCATCAAATCCACGTGAAACGCGGACAAACGCAAAAAGCGCCCGGAAAACGGTTCTGGACGCAAAGTCGTTGGACAGATAAGAGGGGGCTCAATCGATGTCAACGGCGCGCTGGCCCTGACGACCGTGCCAAATTCCGCCACAATCCGGCTGGTCTGGAAGCCATCCCGCCCTAGCTATCCCCATTGGAGTTAATTGTATGTCCTTATTGTTCCGCCGCGCGTCGCTCGCCAGCCTTGGCTTGGCATTCGGGCTGACGGCGCTGTCGCTGTCGCCAGCGATGGCGCAGGACACCGCGCCCGCCCAACCAGCCCCCGCCCAACCGGGCGCACCCGCCCAGCCGGCCGCGCCGGTCGATCCGAACGCCGTGGTCGCCACGATCAATGGCCAGTCGCTGACCGAGGCCGACCTTGCGCTTGCCGAAGGCGAACTGTCGCAGCAGTTTGCGCAGATGCCGCCCGAACAGCGCCGCGCCGCAGCCCTTTCGGCGGCGATCGAAATCAAAGTCATGGCCGCCCAGGCGGTCACCACCGGCCTCGACAAGGATCCCGACTTCCAGCGCCGCATGGCATTCCTGCAGCAGCGCGCCCTGCATGGCGAAATGGTCGAGAAGGATGTCGTCGGCAAGATCACCGATGCCGAGGTTCGCGCCCGCTACGACCAGGAAATCGCCAACACGCCGCCGGCCAACGAGGTCCATGCCCGTCACATCCTCGTGAAGACGAAGGAAGAGGCCGATGCGATCATCAAGCAGCTCGATGGCGGCGCCGATTTCCAGAAACTCGCCAACGAGCACACCAGCGATCCGAGCGGCAAGACCAGCGGCGGCGATCTCGGCTGGTTCGGACCCGGTCAGATGGTGCCGGAATTCGACAAGGCGGTGTTCGCGCTGGCGGTCGGCAAGTACACCGAGCAGCCGGTGCAGTCGCAGTTCGGCTGGCACGTCATCCAGGTCGAGGACAAGCGGGCCAAGCAGCCGCCGGCCTTCGACCAGGTCAAGGATCAGGCCCGTCAGGCTGTCATCCGCGACAAATACATCGCGCTGGTCAAGTCGCTGCGCGCCCAGGCCAAGGTCGAGATCCCGGACGAGAAGCTGAAGAAGACGGTCGACGCGCTGGAAAACACCAAGTAGGCGAGGGCAATCGCCTGTGCAAAATTGTTGGCGTCGGCGCCGCCCCTCATCTGCCTGCCGGCATCTTCTCCCTGTGTAGTGACGGGGAGAAGGGGGCTGGCCGCGACCCCGGCGCCATTCCTGCAACGCTGGAGGTTGGCGAAATCCGTTGCGAAGGCGTCCTTCTCCCCGTCACTATACGGGGAGAAGTGCCCGGCAGGGCGATGAGGGGCAGCGCAGCCTCCGACAATTGTTCCTCTGGTGGTCTGCACCACGCCAGGGTCTTGCCCCGCCACCCTGCCGCTCTACCGGGCGGTGCGACCGATGACACGTCGACGCCTCCGCCGGACAGCCGCGGCGTCGACCGAGCCGGCATCGTCAGCTTCTATGCCTTTCAACAGATAGCCAACCGCCTTGCGCAGCGTCGTTTCGTCTTCGTCGAGGCGATTGGTCAAAAGGTGCGTCCAGGCAAACGAGGCGACCAGGTCGGCGACGAGCGCGGAATCGACGTCGGCCGCGACTTCGCCTCTTGCCTTGGCGCGTTCGATCATCTGGCCGGTATGGGCATGGCGTCCTTTGGTGTATTCGGCAAGCACGGCTGCCACGGTCGCGTCCGACTGCGCCTCGGCGATCAGCGATCTGAAGATGCTGCCTGACGATGTTTCGCGCCAGTGCGAGAACAGGCTTTTGAGGAAGCCGACGAGATCGTCCTCGAGGTTCCCAGTATCGGGATAATCGACGCGCTTTAGCCGCTGATAGACGTCGAACAGCAAGGCGGCCTTGCTCGGCCACCAGCGATAGATTGTCGGCTTTCCCGCACGCGCCCGCCGCGCCACCGCTTCGATCGAGAAGCCGGAATAACCGGCCTCGACCAGAACTGCCTCGGCGGCGTCGAGAATGGCGTCGGCGCTGTCGGGGTTGCGCCGCGCGCCGATCGACCTGCGCCCCGGAACCAGCCCCATCCTGTTTTCCTTGCCCACGATTTTCGTCGGCACATCGTACACACTTTCCAGTCGAAACGAAACGGTCCGTTTCGTGCAACTGAGCGTTTCGTTTCGATGAGAAAGGGGAACGTGCTCAACCACCAAACGCCCTTGCGCCGGCGCCCGCTATCGGGCAAACCGGCGCTCTCTTGCGTTTCTCCCGCCCGAGGTCCTCATGTCAGCCACGATTTCGCCGCTTGCGCCGAAGAAATATCCCAAAATGCCTGACATCGAGGGCGTCCGCATCGCCACAGCCGAGGCCGGGATAAAGTACAAGAACCGCACCGACCTGCTGACCATGGTCTTCGATGCCGGCACCACGGTCGCCGGCGTGTTCACCAAGTCGAAATGCCCGTCGGCGCCGGTCGATTTCTGCCGGCAGAATCTTAGCGCCGGCAAGGCGCGCGTCCTGGTCGTCAATTCCGGCAATGCCAATGCCTTCACCGGCAGCAAGGGCCGAGCCTCCACGGCAATGACCGGCGAGGCTGCGGCCAAGGCTGCGGGCTGCACGCCGGACGAGGTGTTTCTGGCCTCGACCGGCGTCATCGGCGAGCCGCTCGATGCCGGCAAGTTCGGCCATTTGCTCGCCGGACTGGTCAAGGACGGCAGGCCGGACCTGTGGACCGAAGCCGCCAAGGCGATCATGACCACCGACACCTATCCGAAACTGGCGACCGCGACGGTAAAACTCGGCGACGCCGACGTCACCATCAACGGCATTGCCAAGGGCGCCGGCATGATCGCGCCCGACATGGCGACGATGCTCTCCTTCATCGCTACCGACGCGCCGATCGCAGCCCCCGTGCTGCAGGATCTTTTGTCGCGCGGCACCGCCAAGACCTTCAATGCGGTCACCGTCGACAGCGACACCTCGACCAGCGACACACTGCTGATGTTCGCCACCGGCACGGCCGCCCGGCGCGGCGCGCCTGATATCACGAATGCCGGCGATGCGCGCCTCGGCGCCTTCCGCCGCGCGCTCGGCAAGGTGCTGAAAGCGCTGGCACTGCAAGTGGTGCGCGACGGCGAGGGCGCGCGAAAACAGGTCGAGGTCACCGTCACCGGCGCGAAATCGGCCCGCTCGGCCAAGCGCATCGCGCTGTCGATCGCCAATTCGCCGCTGGTCAAGACGGCGGTCGCCGGCGAAGACGCCAATTGGGGCCGCGTCGTCATGGCCGTCGGCAAGGCCGGCGAACCGGCCGACCGCGACCTGCTGTCGATCTGGTTCGGCGACATCAGGCTGGCGCATCAGGGCGAGCGCGACGCCGCCTACTCCGAGGAGGCGACGTCGGCCTACATGAAGCGCGACGAGATCCGCATCCGTGCCGATATCGGCATCGGCCGCGGCAAGGCGACGGTGTGGACTTGCGACCTCACCAAGGAGTATGTCGCCATCAACGGCGATTATCGGAGTTGATGGCGTTGGTTTCCAGACATCCGGCAAGCGTGCTTGCCATCGTGCGCCGCTACGAGGCGGCCGGCTTTCGCGCCTGGCCGGCGGCGGCCGTGCATTATGACGGCACCTGGGTGGTGCGGCTGACGGCGGGCCATCCGGCCAAGCGGCTGAATTCCGTCAACCCGCTCGATCCGGGCGACATCCAGCACATTGCCGATCGCATCGGCCGCGCCAGCCGCCGTTTCGACGCCTATGGCCGGCCGCTGACCTTCCGCATATCGCCGCTGTCGGGGCCGATCCTTGCCAAACATCTCGACAGCGAGGGCTGGAGCACATTCGACGAATCGCTGGTGATGCGGCTGCCGCTGGCGGACGCCCAGCTCGATGCCGCCATGGACCAGATCCCGCTGAAGGACATCAGCCGCTTCATCGGCGCGGCGCTCAAGGTAAGCGGCTCGGATGTGTCTCTGCGGCCGGGCCTGTCGGAGATCATCGGCGCCATCCAGCCGGAAGCCGGGCTGTTCGCGCTCGAAGACGGCACCGAACCGCTGGCGACGCTGATCTGCGTCCATGACGGCGATCTTGCCGGGCTGTTCGAGATCGCCACCGACAAATCGGTGCGCAACCAGGGCCATGGCCGCCACCTCATCCTGTCAGCGCTGAAATGGGCACGGCTGCGCGGCGCCCGGGAAGCCTGGCTGCAGGTCGAGGCCGACAACGCGCCGGCGCTGGCGCTTTATCGTTCGCTCGGGTTCGACGAAGTCTATCGTTACCATTATCGCCGGCCGCCCGGCGCATGACCGGCCCGCACCCTGTCGGCAAGCGCCTGCTCCTGGTCGCAGCCTGCGCGCTGGTCGATACCGACGGCCGCGTGCTTCTGGCGCAGCGCCCCGAAGGCAAGCAACTGGCCGGCCTGTGGGAGTTTCCGGGCGGCAAGGTCGAGCCCGGCGAGACGCCGGAAGAATGCCTCATCCGCGAATTGTACGAGGAGATCGGCATCGAAACCGATATTCCCTGCCTGGCGCCGTTCACCTTCGCCAGCCATTCCTACGATGATTTTCACCTGCTGATGCCGCTGTTCGTCTGCCGTCGCTTCCGCGGCATCGCACAGCCGAAGGAGGGGCAGGTGCTGAAATGGGTGCGGCCGCGCCAGATGCGCGATTTTCCGATGCCGCCGGCCGACGCGCCGCTGATCCAGTTCCTCATCGATCTTCTGTGATTTTGCCCTCCGAGACATAGACAACGTTAATGGAAGATTTATCTGGCCGTGAAAAAATGACGGCAGAAATCGAAGGAAGGTCGTGTCCAGGCCTTCGCCGGAGGGCGGTTGCATGAGCCTCGACAGGGACTGGGATTCGATCCGACCCGACCGCAGCTTTAGGGCTGCCGGCATGGGAATATTGCGGATCACGCTTTTGTTCGGCTCGGCCGCGGTGGCGCTGGCCCTGATCGCCACGCCCTTGCTCGACAACCGGACGCGATCAGCCCGCGACGATTTTGCCGGCGGCCTCGACAGGATGAGCACAGGGTCGGTTGAAAGCACGGGTTCGATTGGAAGCACGGGCTCGACCGGCCGTCGTGATACCTACACGCTGCGCAGGAGCGTGCTGCAGCCGCTGCCCACTTCGATCTGCGTGATACGCGACAATGGCCAGCGCAGCGGCGACTGCTGACACCGGCCAAAGCGGGTGCTTTCATCGCCTGTTAAGCCTGTGTCATTAACCTTTCTTAACAGGTCCGCGCTAGGGTTCCGGCAAGCGGGATCGACGGCCATGAAAACATTGCTGCAACGATTTTGGGAAGACAAGACCGGCGCGACGGCTGTCGAGTATGGGCTGATCGTGGCCGTGCTGTCGCTTACCATCGTAGGCGGCGTCGGCAAGGTCGCCGACGCAATCACGTGGCTGTTCAGCGACAATGCCAGCAAGCTTGTGAAGGCTTTCGCGCAGTAACCGACCAGCCGCGTCCATAATAAACCGGTCAGCGCCGGCCGGGATTTTCCAGGATTGTCTTCAGCGACAGTTTTGCCGAGCCCGGCTTCAGCGGTTTTTGCTGCGAGGCGTCGGGCGCCCAGCCTGACATCCAGACGATCGGAAAACTCGCCCTGACGCGGCCATCGGCATCCGAAAATCGTTCGGCATAGATTTCGGCGGCGCGGGCAAACAGCTTTCGTGTGGCCGGTCGCCTGCTGCGGTCGATGAGCGCGCTGGTCTCGCCCATCGCCCGCAGGTCCGCCATCAGGCCGAACAGGGAATCGTAGCGCACCGTCACCGTCTCGACGTCGGCGACGGGCAAGGCCAGACCGGCGCGTTGCAAAAGCGCGCCGGCGTCGCGCACGTCGGTGAACGGGATGACGCGCGGGCTGGCGCCGCCGTAAAACTCGGTCTCGGCGGCGAGCAGGCATTCGCGCAGCTCGGAAAGCGTGCCGGCGCCGGCAAAAGCGCCAAGGAAAAGACCGTCCGGCTTCAGTGCGCGGCGGATCTGCACCAGCATGCCGGGAATGTCGTTCATTGCCTGAAGCGACAAAAGCGACACCGCGAGGTCGAGGCTTTCCGGCTCGAATGGCACGGTCTCCAACGGCGCCACCAGTCCCGCGGCATCGCCCCCCGCTCCATCGCCCCCCGCCCCGTCGCCCAGGAAAGCCGCATCCGCCTCGACGCGCACGATGTCCGCCACCTTGCCGCTTGTCGCGAGCACGTCGACTGCCGCCGGCGTCTGGCAAAACAGGACGGCCGCCCTGTCGAATTTGCGTTCCACTGCGCCCAGCCGGTCGGCGAGTTCCTCGGCCGCCCGCCGCATCAGGAAATCCGCGCCGGCAGCCGGGCTGGCGAGGGCCCGGCGCTTGTGCGCCAGCCAGAGAGAAGTATCGACTATAGGTTGCAACTGACAGTTCCTGGTTTCCGCACTCTGATATAGGGTGGCGGAGAAAGAACCACGTGGCCGATCCAATGCCGGATATCAAGAGTGTCGCTCGAAAGGCGTTGGACTGGCCGGCGCGCATCCTGTTTCCGCCGGTTTGCGCCGGTTGCCGACGGCATGTCTCGCAGCCCGGCGTGCTGTGCGGCGCCTGCTGGCCGAAACTCAGGCTTCTGGAGCGGCCATGGTGCCCGGTGATGGGCACGCCGTTCACCCACCACATGGGCGAGGGGTTCCTGTCGGCCGAGGCGATCGCCGACCCGCCGCCCTTCGAGCGGGCACGGGCCGCGGTCGCTTACTCAGGTGTCGCCCGCCAGATGGTGCAAGGGCTGAAATACCAGGATCGCACCGATCTGGCGCCGTGGATGGCGCGCTGGATGCTGCGCGCCGGTGCCGAACTGATCGCGGAAGCCGATGTGGTCGTGCCGGTGCCGCTGCACTGGCGGCGCTTTTTCAGGCGTCAGTTCAACCAGTCGGCGGAACTGGCAAGGGCGGTATCGCAGCTTGGCGGGCTGCCTTTTGCGCCCTCCGCGGTCAGGCGCGTCAAACTCACCCGCCAGCAGGTCGGGCTGGAGCGGCGGGAACGCGAGGAGAATGTGCGTGCCGCCTTCAGAGTGCCGGAGGAGGCCGAGATCGAGATCGCCGGCCGCCGGGTGCTCCTGATCGACGATGTCTATACCACCGGCGCCACTGTCCGCGCGGTCGCCAAGGCGCTGAAGAAGGGCGGTGCCGGGACCGTCGACGTGCTGACCTTTGCGCGCGTGCTGCCGGGGGACTTTCGGGCCGACGAGTCCGCGACTATATAGATTGGGAAAAGGCAGGATTGCTGACCGATGGTCGACGTGACGATCTATACACGGATGATGTGCGGCTATTGCGTGGCGGCCAAGCGGCTGCTCGAGCGCAAGGGTGTCGCCTACACCGAGCATGACGCCTCCTTCTCGCCGGAACTGCGCCGGGAAATGATTTCCCGCGCGAATGGCCGCTCGACCTTTCCGCAGATATTCATCGGCGACACGCATGTCGGCGGCTCCGACGATCTCCACGAACTGGAGGCGGAGGGCCGGCTTGACCGTCTGCTCGCCAATGGCTCGACGAATTGAGGACATGACGATGGGTGCTTTCAAGGCGGCGGCGATCCAGATGCGTTCGGGTACCAGCCCCGAGCGCAACGCGGTCGATCTGGAGCGGCTGGTGCGCGAGGCCGCGGGCCAGGGTGCGACCTATATCCAGTCACCGGAAATGACCGGTGCGCTGATCCGCGACAGCCAGGCGCGGGCCGCCGCCTTCACGTCCGAGGACAAGGACATCATCGTTTCGACCGCGCGAAAGCTGGCGAAAGACCTTGGCGTCTTCCTGCATATCGGCTCGACCGCCATCCTGCGCGCTGACGGCAAGCTCGCCAACCGCGCGCTTCTGTTCGGGCCGGATGGCGCCACCATTGCCACCTACGACAAGATCCACATGTTCGACGTCGATCTCGACAATGGCGAGAGTTGGCGCGAATCCGCCGCCTACGAGCCCGGCACCGAGGCCGTCGTCACCGAGATCAGCGGCGCCGGGATCGATGGGGCGAAGCTGGGTTTCGCCGTCTGCTACGATTTGCGCTTTCCGCAGCTGTTCCGCGCCGAGGCGCTGGCCGGCGCCGACCTGCTGTCGGTGCCCGCCGCCTTCACCCGTCTGACCGGCGAGGCGCACTGGCACGTGCTGCTGCGGGCGCGCGCCATCGAGAACGGCGCCTATGTCGTTGCCGCGGCGCAAGGCGGCCTGCACGAGGACGGCCGCGAGACCTATGGCCATTCGCTAATCGTCGATCCGTGGGGCCGCATCGTCGCCGAGGCGTCACATGACGAACTGGCGGTGATCATCGCCGAGATCGACCCGGCGCAGTCGGCCGCCGCCCGCAAGAAGATCCCGAATCTGAAAAATTCACGCGACTTCGCCGTGAACGCCACTCCGGTCGAGGCGCAAAGTCTCAGGGGTGCGGCGTCTTGATTCGCTTTTCACTGATCTGTGACCACGAGCATGAATTCGAAGGCTGGTTTCGCAGCAACGACGATTTCGACACCCAGAAGAAGCTTGGCTTCGTCGATTGCCCGACCTGCGGCTCGCACAAGGTCGAGAAGGCGTTGATGGCGCCGGCCGTCTCCACCGGGCGCAGCCGAGAAAAGATCGCGCTCGCCATGGGCGAGGCCCAGAAGCAGGCGTTGGCACATTTGAAGGCGATGGCCGAGAAGGTGCGCGAGAACGCCGACTATGTCGGCGACAAGTTTGCCGAGGAGGCGCGCAAGATCCATTTCGGCGAGAGCGATCCGCGCGGCATCTATGGCGAGGCGACGCTGGAGGAGGCCAAGAGCCTGGCCGAGGACGGCGTCGAATTCATGCCGGTGCCGGCATTCCCGGAGGATCGTAACTGATAGACTGGTGTGACGGTTGGTACCGGGACGGCATTCCGCTTCGACCCGTTGCGGTCCTTGGACCATGTCGCAAAACGGATTATGCGAATGTTGCAAAAATCTGGCGCGAAACTGTCGCTTTAATCGGGGTTTTCGCGACAGTCGCAAAATCCGCATAGCTGCCGTTCTGTCGCAGAACTCCTAAAACCGATGTCAGCCCACGAGCGGATAAGGGTTGCATCCAATACGGGAATCCCGTATAGTCGAGCTTCATGACGGGAGACAGGTTCGACCCCGACAAGGATGCGGTCAACCGCGAAAAGCACAAGCTGCCGCTGGCCTTTGGCGATCGGATTTTTGCGGACGACAACCACCTGATTATCCCCTCGATCCGCGAGATCGACGGCGAGGAACGGTTCAAGGCGGTCGGTTTCGTCGGGGAGAAGCTGTTCACCGGCGTTTTCGTCTGGCGGGGCGACTTGCCTCGCTTCATCTCGGTGAGAAGGAGCAACAAGGGTGAAGAAAGAGCACATCACGCTGCCTGCTGACCCGACCGACGCCGAAGATTTCGACGTGATGGCCGAAGCACTGGACCGGGGCCAGCGCGCCCGCCTGATCCGCAGGACGAGGACTGGGCTTGGCCTGTCGCAAGCCGAGTTCGCCAGCCGCTTCCGGGTCCCGGTCGGCACGCTGCGCGACTGGGAGCAGGCGCGGGCGACCGCGCCGGATTTCGCCATCGCCTATGTGCGGGTGATCGGCCAGCATCCGGACATGGTGGCAAAGGCTGTCGCATAGTTGGCGTTGCCCGTATGCGACTTCGCCGTGAACGCCACTTCGGTCGAGGCGCAAAGTCTCAGGGGTGCGGCGTCTTGATTCGCTTTCATCGAGCCCTCCAGCCGCCAATCTCAAACGTTGCGATTTGCCACGAAACGGAATTACCCAGCCACCTTTAGGGGAGCACGCAAGTCTTTCCTGGATCGCAGGGTGGCGCGCTTTCCGTTCAAGTTCTTCAAGCTCCGATCGGCACCGCGTTTTAGAGGAAGTTCGATCGAGGCGGCGTCAATGGCATCGGGCGCTGCGATGTGAAGAACCGTCTGCCCCGCCTTGTCCTATGCGTTGATATCGATGCCCTGCGGCAACAGGAGGTCGAGGATCGCGACCTCCTGCGGAAACGTCGCACGGATCGGCACCAACCGCCTGATCTTCACCCCCGCCTGACGCTCCCTATCAACTTCTCAAGCAGGCCAGCGAGTGTGTCCTGTTCGGCGCGCGTCAGGCCGGAAAGTATCTCGTGTTCGTTGGCGACGTGAGCGGCGACCGCCTCATCGACCAATGCGAGACCTTTCTCGGTCAGTTGCACGACAACCCCGCGCCGGTCGTTGGGATGCGGTCCACGCATGATCAATCCGGATTTCTCAAGCCGGTCGAGCCGGTTGGTCATGGCGCCCGACGTCACCATCGTCGCCTCATAGAGGGCGGTTGGCGTCAGCGCGTAAGGTGATCCGGAACGGCGCAGCGTCGCCAAAACGTCGAATTCCCCGGATTGCAGTCCGAAACGGGCAAACAGCGGAGCGAGGCGTTCTCGCGCTATCAGCGACGAGGCTTCGTTCAACCGTCCGAGCACGGCCATCGGCGAGACATCCAGGTCCGGCCGTTGTCTTTTCCACTGCTCGATCGCTTTCGCGGCGCGATCCATCTATCTCACCGTTAAATATCTTGACGTTAAGAATCTTTGTATTATCTTAGCTTGAGTCACAGTGCTGGCCAAGGGCCCGCAAAAGACGAGAGGCGCAAGGACAATAAGGTTCGTTATGAAATTTCTCTGGGATTCAGCGCTCGGTCTTTTGCTCGTCACCGGCGGCCTGCTCGGCCTGACGCTGCCGTTCGGCAAGATCGCTACGGCGGCCGGTGTTTCGGCCATGGTCTGGGCCCTCGTCATCTCGCTCGGCGCCGGCGGCGTGCTTTTGTGCGCCTTGCTGCTGCGCGGACAACGCATCCGGCTCACCCCGCACAGACTGCGTTATTTCTTCGTCACCGCGGCGGTGTCCTATGCCCTCCCCAATCTCTTGATGTTCTCGACCATTCCGCATCTCGGCGCCGGCTACACCGGTATCGTTCACGCTGTCGCCGGTGGTTACACTGGTGTTTTCGATCCTGCTCGGCGTCCGGCGTCCCAATCTGCTTGGTATCGTCGGCATTGCCGTCGGCTTCGTTGGTGCTGTCATGGTGGCGGTGACGCGCGGCGAGGCTGGCCAGCCGGCCGAATTTTTCTGGGTGGCGGCGGGGCTGCTCATTCCGGTCAGCCTTGCCGCCGGCAATATCTACCGCACGGTCGACTGGCCGCTAGGGACCGGACCGATCGAGCTTGCCGTCGGCAGCCATCTGGCATCGGCCGCGCTGCTTCTTTGCGGCATCTTCACGCTGCAGGGCGGCGGTTCGCTCGCCCTGCTCGCCGGCGTGCCGCTGGTCGTCGTCGGGCAGGTCGCATCAGCCGCGGCGATGTTCGCTTGCTTCTTCCGGCTGCAGGCGGTCGGCGGCCCGGTCTATCTCAGCCAGATCGGCTATGTCGCGGCGGCGGTCGGATTGTTTGCCGGGACGATGTTTCTCGGCGAGCACTATCAATTGCTGACCTGGGCCGGCGCTGCCATCATTGTCGCCGGCGTGTTCATCACCACCAAGGCGCAAAGCCAGATCGCCCCGAAGACGCAAAGTCAGACGGGTGAGAAGGTGGCGGCGTGAGAAGGCGTCGTGAGAAAGTTCAGGCGGGTGCCTTCTCTGCCAGAACCATGTAGTTGACGTCCATGTCCTTCGAACGCTGCCAGCGGTCGGCGAGCGGATTGTAGGTGACGCCGGTGCGGTCGATGATGGTCAGGCCAGCGCCGGCAAGCGCCTTTTCCAACTCGTCTGGCCGCACCAGCTTGCCGAACCGGTGGGTGCCGCGCGGCAACCAGCGCAGCACATATTCGGCGCCGATAATGGCCAGACCGAGCGCCTTCAGCGTGCGGTTGATGGTGGCGACGACCATGATGCCGCCGGGCTTGAGCATCTCGCCGCATTTGGCCACGAACAGGTCGATGTCGGCAACATGCTCGACCACTTCCATGTTGAGGATGACGTCGAATTTCTCACCGGCGTCAGCCAGCTCCTCTGCTGTCGTGGCACGGTAATCCACCGTCACGCCGACCTCCGCCGCATGCAGCCTGGCCACTTCGATGTTGGTGGCGGATGCGTCGGCGCCGACCACTTCGGCGCCAAGCCGCGCCATCGGCTCGCACAACAGCCCGCCGCCGCAGCCGATGTCGAGGATGCGCAGGCCCTCGAACGGCCGCGCCGCGCGCGGGTCGCGGCCGAAGCGCGCCGCCACCTGGTCGCGTATATAGGCAAGCCGGATCGGATTGAACTTGTGCAGCGGGCGGAATTTGCCGTTCGGATTCCACCATTCGGCGGCAAGAGCGGAAAAACGCTCCACTTCTCCGGCATCGATCGTCGATCGTCGGGGTTCTGGCATCGTGTGGTCTCCCGCAGACTCAAAAATTCAGAGCGCGATCGGGCGCAAAACCGGATACCACTTTTGCTGATCGCGCTCTGGTGCGCTAGGAAGTCGGTCGAGAGCCGGCGAATGTCAAGGCAGCAAATTTCGGCTGTTGCCGGCTGCGCCTCTGCGACAGGCGTTCGGGTAGGCGCGTTGCGCTCGTATGTCGCCTTCGTCGCCTAAGGGGGCAAGCAGGGGGGGCAAGCGGTGGCACGCCTTGCGAAACCCAAAGCATTTGGCTAAGGAGGCCGCGAATTCAGCGGCTGGCCCAGCCCGACGCTCCGTTTCCGTTTTTCGGCCGCCGTTTCGGCACCCAGTCAAAGGCATTTCGCTTCCATGGCGCGCATCGTGATGAAATTCGGCGGGACCTCCGTCGCCGACATCGTCCGCATCCGCAATGTGGCGCGCCATGTCAAACGCGAGGTCGATGCCGGCCATGAGGTCGCGGTGGTCGTCTCGGCGATGGCCGGCAAGACCAACGAGCTCGTGCAGTGGACGCGCGAAGCCTCGCCGATGCACGATGCCCGCGAATATGACGCCGTCGTTGCCTCCGGCGAGCAGGTGACCGCCGGCCTGCTGGCGATCGCGCTGCAGAACATGGGCGTCCATGCCCGTTCCTGGCAAGGCTGGCAGATCCCGATCAAGACCGACAATGCGCATGGCGCGGCGCGCATTCTCGACATCGACGGCGCGTTCCTGATCAAGCGCTTCGGCGAGGGCCAGGTGGCGGTGGTCGCCGGCTTCCAGGGCATCGGGCCGGACAACCGCATCGCGACGCTCGGCCGCGGCGGTTCCGACACCAGTGCTGTCGCCATCGCGGCGGCGGTCAAGGCAGACCGCTGCGACATCTACACCGACGTCGACGGGGTCTACACCACCGACCCGCGCATCGAGCCGAAGGCGCGGCGGCTGGCCAAGATTTCCTTCGAGGAAATGCTTGAAATGGCCTCGCTCGGCGCCAAGGTCCTGCAGGTACGCTCGGTCGAACTTGCCATGGTGCACAGGGTGCGTACTTTCGTGCGGTCGTCCTTCGACGATCCCGACGCGCCGGGAATGGGGGATTTGCTCAATCCGCCCGGAACGCTTATTTGCGACGAGGAAGAGATCGTGGAACAGCAGGTCGTCACCGGAATTGCCTACGCCAAGGACGAAGCGCAGATTTCGTTGCGCCGTGTCGGTGACCGGCCTGGCGTCGCCGCCGGCATTTTCGGGCCGCTGGCCGAAGCCAACATCAATGTCGACATGATCGTCCAGAACATTTCCGAGGACGGCAAGTTCACCGACATGACCTTCACCGTGCCGTCCGGCGATGTCGACAAGGCGCTTGCCGTGCTCGAGCGGCTGAAGACCACGATCGGCTATGACGTCGTGCAGTCGGAAGCCGGCATGTCGAAAGTCTCCGTCATCGGCATCGGCATGAGGAGCCATGCCGGCGTCGCCGCCACCGCCTTCAAGGCGCTGGCCGACAAATCGATCAACATCCGTGCGATCACGACATCCGAGATCAAGATTTCGATCCTGATCGACGGTCCCTACACAGAACTTGCTGTTCGCACTTTGCATTCCATCTACGGTCTGGATAAGCAGTAGCAGACTGCTCGGTCCGGAAATCGGAGGTCGATCTTCGGAAAGCACGATGCAGCAGTTCGAAGTCTTGGAGCGTCCTTTGTGGGTCCAATTGGACCGACGCCGCTCTATTTGAGTTGTTGCGTGAGCGCCGGCCGCGGGAGAAACTGCGGCGGGCATAATGTCCATTGGAGAACAAGCCGCGATGCGTGATACGGCCAGTGGCCCGCGCGTTTTGCTGAAACGGCTCCGCGAGCTCATGCAGGAGCCGCTGGAGCCGCAGGAGCGGCTCGACCGCATCGTGCGCGACATCGCCGCCAATATGGTCGCTGAAGTGTGCTCGCTCTACGTGCTGCGCGCCGATTCGGTGCTCGAACTCTATGCCACCGAGGGCCTGAATCCGAAGGCCGTCCATTTGGCGCAGCTTAGGCTGGGGGAAGGCCTCGTCGGCACGATCGCGGCCTCGGCACGGCCGCTCAATCTCTCCAACGCGCAGGAACATCCAGCCTTCGCCTACCTGCCGGAGACGGGGGAGGAGATCTACAATTCCTTCCTCGGCGTGCCGGTGCTCAGGGCGGGGCGCACGCTCGGTGTGCTGGTCGTCCAGAACAAGACCATGCGCCACTATCGCGACGACGAAGTCGAGGCGCTGGAAACGACGGCGATGGTGATCGCCGAGATGATCGCCACCGGCGACCTTGCCCGGCTGACCCGGCCCGGCCTCGAACTCGATCTGCGCCGCCCGGTGAGCTTTACCGGCCTGTCCTTCAACGAGGGCGTCGGACTTGGCCATGTCGTGCTGCATGAGCCGCGCATCGTCGTCACCAATCTGTTCAACGAGGACAGCGATGAGGAGATCAAGCGGCTCGATGCGTCGCTCGGTTCGCTCCGGCTCTCCATCGACGACATGCTGGAACGCCGCGAAGTCGCCTTCGAGGGCGAGCACCGCCAGGTGCTCGAAGCCTATCGCATGTTCGCCAACGACAGCGGCTGGGTGCGCCGGTTGGAAGAGGCGGTACGCAACGGCCTGACGGCGGAAGCGGCGGTGGAAAAAGTGCAGAGCGACATGCGTGCCCGCATGCTGCACATGACCGATCCTTATCTGCGCGAGCGGATGAGCGATTTCGACGATCTCGCCAACCGGCTGCTGCGCCAGCTGATGGGGCGCGGGCCGGACGATGTCGCGGTCTCGCTGCCGAAGGACGCCATCATCGTCGCCCGCTCGATGGGGGCCGCCGAACTGCTCGATTATCCCAGAGACAAGCTGCGCGGGCTGGTGCTGGAGGACGGCGCAGCGACCAGCCACGTCGTTATCGTGGCGCGGGCCATGGGCATACCGGTTGCGGGCCAGATGAAGGGCGCCGTTTCCATGGCGGAAAACGGCGACGCCATCATTGTCGACGGCGAAGAAGGCGCCATCCACCTGCGCCCCCAGCCGGACCTCGAAGCCGCCTATGCCGAAAAGGTCCGCTTCCGGGCGCGGCGGCAGGAGGTCTATCGCGAGCTGCGCAAGAAGCCGTCGATGACCAAGGACGGCGTCCAGGTCGACCTTTTGATGAATGCGGGCCTGGCCGTCGATCTGCCGCAGCTTGCCGAGGCCGGCGCCGCCGGTATCGGCCTGTTCCGCACCGAGCTGCAGTTCATGGTCGCCTCGACCTTTCCGCGGGCGGAAGCCCAGGAACGGCTCTACCGTGACGTGCTCGACGCGGCGCGCGGCAAGCCGGTGACATTCCGCACCATCGATATCGGCGGCGACAAGGTGCTGCCCTACTTCAAGGACACGATCCAGGAAGAGAACCCGGCGCTCGGCTGGCGCGCCATCCGCCTGACGCTCGACCGGCCGGGCCTGTTGCGTACCCAGATCCGAGCGCTTTTGAAGGCATGCGGCGGGCGTGAACTGAAGCTGATGCTGCCGATGGTGACGGAGCTCGGCGAGATCGCCCAGGCGCGCGAAATCATCGATCGCGAAGTGCGGCATCTGTCGCGTTTTGCCCATCATCTGCCGACCAGCCTGAAGCTCGGGGCCATGCTGGAAGTGCCTTCGCTGCTGTTCCAGCTCGATGAGCTGATGAAGGCCGTCGATTTCGTCTCGGTCGGCTCGAACGATCTGTTCCAGTTCGTCATGGCGGTCGATCGCGGCAACACGCAGCTCGCCGACCGCTTCGATGTGCTGTCGACGCCGTTCCTGCGCGCGCTGAAGCAGATTGCCGACGCCGGGGTGCGCAATCAAACCCCGGTGACCTTGTGCGGCGAGCTGGCCGGCAAGCCGATCTCGGCGATGGCGCTGATCGGCCTTGGCTACCGATCGATCTCGATGTCGCCGGCCTCGATCGGTCCGGTCAAGGCGATGCTGACGGAACTGCCGCTGGCCGAGCTGGAAGCGTTCTTCGACGACAATCTCATGGCGCCGGCCCAGGGGTTGCCGATGCGGGCGCTGCTGCAGGCCTTTGCCGACGACCGCTCCATTCCGCTATAGACTTTCGCCATGATCAACCTGCCCCGCGACCGCATGGATCAAGTCGTCAAGCGTTTCGACATGCTCGAAGCGCAAATGTCGGCCGGGCCGGCGGCGGACGCCTATGTCAAGATGGCGTCGGAATATGCCGACATGCAGGAGATGGTGGCTAAGATCAGGGCGCTGCGCACCGCCGAGCATGAACAGGCCGACCTGCAGGCGATGCTCGCCGACAAAAGCACCGATGCCGAAATGCGGGCACTGGCCGAGGCCGATCTGCCGGAGGTCAAGGAACGCATCGAAGCGCTGCAGAAGGACATCCAGATCCTGCTTCTGCCCAAGGATGCCGCCGACGACAAGAATGCCATCCTCGAAATCCGCGCCGGCACCGGCGGCGACGAGGCGGCTCTCTTTGCCGGCGACCTGTTTCGCATGTACGAACGCTATGCCGCGGCACGCGGCTGGCGTTTCGAGACGGCGTCGGCCAGCGAGGGCGAGGTCGGCGGCTACAAGGAAATCATCGCCACGATTTCGGGCAAGGGGGTCTTTGCCCATCTGAAATTCGAGTCCGGCGTGCATCGTGTGCAGCGCGTGCCGGCGACCGAGGCCGGCGGGCGCATCCACACCTCGGCGGCGACGGTTGCCGTGCTGCCCGAAGCGGAAGAGGTCGACATCGACATCAGGGCCGAAGACATCCGCATCGATACGATGCGCGCCTCGGGTTCGGGCGGCCAGCACGTCAATACCACCGATTCGGCAGTGCGCATCACCCATCTGCCGACCGGCATCATGGTCGTACAGGCGGAGAAGTCGCAGCACCAGAACCGGGCCAAAGCCATGCAGATCCTGCGCGCCAGGCTTTACGACCTCGAGCGCAGCAAGGCTGACGAGGAACGCTCCGAATCGCGCAAATCTCAGGTCGGTTCGGGCGATCGCTCGGAGCGCATCCGCACCTATAATTTCCCGCAGGGCCGCGTCACCGACCATCGCATCAATCTGACGCTCTATAAGCTCGACCGGGTGATGATGGGCGAACTCGACGAGATCATCGACGCGCTGATCGCCGATCACCAGTCGATGCTGCTCGCCGATATTGGCCTCGATGGCTGACAGTCTGCCCGGTAGGCCGGTGTGGCTTTGAATTCGAAATTCGTATCACGTTGGGGCAGCGCAATGACGAATTTCGGATTCAAAATCACACCAGCAGGTTGCTGGTATCTAGGTGGTGGATTTGAGGTCCCTGGACGCTGATGCCAACAAATAGCAGGAACCTCAAATCCACCACACTAGGGCTGCTGCTGAAAGCGGCGCGGGCACGCCTTGCTGCGGCCGCAGTCGCCGATCCGGCGCTGGATGCGAGGCTGATCGTCGAACATTTTTCCGGTACGACCCGCACACAAGCCATCGCCGATCCCGAATGCAGTGTCGATGCCGGCGCGATTGCCGCGATCGATGCAGCCTTGAGGCGGCGGGTTGCCGGTGAGCCGGTGCATCGCATCCTCGGCCATCGCGAGTTCTATGGCTTGCGCCTGTCGCTGTCACCGGAAACGCTGGAGCCGCGACCGGACACCGAAACGCTGGTCGAAGCGGTGCTGCCCTTCGTGAAGGCGACAGCGGGACGGCAAGGCGAGTGCCGCATCCTCGATCTCGGCACCGGCACCGGCGCCATCGCGCTGGCGCTGCTCGGCGCCGTTCCGGCGGCGGTCGCCACCGGTGTCGATATTTCGCAAGGCGCGCTGGTGACCGCCATGCGCAATGCCGGGGAATTGGGGTTGGCCGATCGGTTCCAGGTGCTCAAATCCGACTGGTTCGAAAAAGTTTTTGGCCGATACCATGTAATTGCCGCCAACCCGCCCTATATAGCGTCCATAGACATCGAAAATCTGCAGGGCGAAGTCCGCGATTTCGATCCACGCCAAGCCCTCGATGGCGGCGTGGACGGTCTGAGTCCCTACAGGATCATCGCCGCCGAGGCGGCAGGTTTTTTGGAAGCCGAGGGCAGGATTGCGGTCGAGATCGGCCACAGCCAACGTAAAGAGGTCACGGGCATATTCTCCGCAGCCGGCTATATGCCGGCGGGGGTATTCCGCGACTTTGGCGGAAACGAGAGGGTTCTGATCTTTGAACTGACAAAGCCGTGATGCAGTGCAAAAAAAGCGCTTGGCAATGCCGGGGAATGCGGCTAGGGTCGCCTTAACCGGATGAGACGAAGCAGGCAGTGCTCTTAGCGATTCGGTTTCCTTGGAAATAGCTGCCTTCTTGCGCAAACGACGCCCAAGCTTCGTGCGGGAATCGTCCGGCAAGTGATGTAACCGGAACAGGATGACACGTGGCGCCAACGCAATCAATGCGGGCGAACGCCGGTGAAGAGACGAAACGGCTGGCTGCATGAGCGCCTCCGTTCGTGAAAAAGTTTTCGAAAATTTCAAAATGAAGAGAGTCGAATGAGGCCACAACAGCAGAACAGGCGCATGCGCGGTCGCAACAACAATGGCGGCGGCAACAACAATAACAACAACCGCAAGGGTCCAAATCCCCTGACGCGCAATTACGAGAGCAACGGTCCGGACGTGAAGATCCGCGGATCGGCTCAGCAGATCGCCGAAAAATACGCAACCCTTGCCCGTGACGCGCAAAGCTCCGGCGACCGGGTGATGGCGGAAAACTATCTCCAGCACGCCGAGCACTACAATCGCATCATCGCTGCCGCGCAGGCGCAGCTGCCGATCCAGAGCGCTCAGCAGAACCGCGACGATTTCGACGATGACGGCGACGAAGATCGCGACGAGTTCGACAATGCCGGCAACAGCAATGTCGGCGAGACTGCGGCTCCGGTGGTCAACCACGGTGCAGGCCCGCAGCCGGTCATCGACGGCACGCCGGCCGAATTGACGTTCAACCAGGAAAACGGCCGCGACAATCGTGATGCCAGTGGGCGTGATGCCAGTGGGCGCGATGCCGGCGGGCGAGACAACCGCCATCGCGACCGTCGCCCCAATGGCGGCTACGGCCAGAACGGCCAGCGCGGCGAATTTGGTGCGCGCGGCGAGCAGGGCGGACAGCGTGGCGATCAGAACCGGCGCAACGAGAGACCGGTTCAGAACGAAACCCCCGTGCAGGCGGAAGCTGTGTCTCCGAACGAGCCTGTTTCTGTGGCCGAACCCGCGCCGCAGTTCGAAAGCTTTTCGCCTGCGGCTCTGGCTGCCCAGGCCGAGATGAACGAAGCCGCCGCCGAAAGCGGCGCTGCCCGCCGCCCCAGGCGTCCGCGCCGTCCGCGCGTCAATGCTGATCAGGTGGATGGCGGTAACGACAATGCTGGCGGCGATAACGTGAATGCTGCTCCGGCGGAAGACGCCGGTGGCGAGCCCACCATCGTCGACGTCAACAACTGATCGAGCAAGGCCCAGACATTCCTGGACGGCGGAGAGAAATCTCCGCCGTTTTTGTATGTGCGCCCCCCGGGAAATGTTATGAGTCCGCCGTTATCGGGACGTCTTGAGGGTCCGTGGATTGCGCCCCATATCTCGCGTGAACAGGACCCGGCTCGAACGGGCGGGTCCGTCACCGCAATCTGATCCGGTGCCGCAAAGCGGGCCGGTGACGGAAGGAGACAGATATGAACCTTGAAAAATATTCCGAGCGCGTGCGCGGCTTCATCCAGTCGGCGCAGACTCTGGCGCTCTCGCGCAACCACCAGCAATTCACCCCCGAACATATATTGAAAGTGCTCGTCGACGACGACGAGGGCCTGGCAGCGTCGTTGATCGAGCGCGCCGGCGGCAGCGTCCGCGACGTCAAGCTGGGCGTCGAGACGGCACTTGAGGCGATGCCCAAGGTGGAAGGCGGCAACGGCCAGCTCTATCTGGCGCAACCGCTGGCCAAGGTGTTCTCGACCGCCGAGGAACTGGCAAAGAAGGCCGGCGACAGCTTCGTCACGGTCGAGCGGCTGCTGACGGCGCTGGCGGTCGAGAAATCCGCCAAGACCGCCGACATCCTGACCAAGGCCGGCGTGACGCCACAGGCGCTGAACCAGGTGATCAACGACGTCCGCAAGGGTCGCACGGCCGATTCGGCGAGCGCCGAGCAGGGCTATGATGCGCTTAAGAAGTACGCGCGCGATCTCACCGCCGACGGTCGCGCCGGCAAGCTCGACCCGGTCATCGGCCGCGACGACGAGATCCGCCGCACCATCCAGGTGCTGTCGCGCCGCACCAAGAACAATCCGGTGCTGATCGGTGAACCCGGCGTCGGCAAGACGGCGATCGCCGAAGGGCTGGCGTTGCGGATCGTCAATGGCGACGTGCCGGAATCGCTCAAGGACAAGCAGTTGATGGCGCTCGATATGGGATCGCTGATCGCCGGCGCCAAATATCGCGGCGAATTCGAGGAGCGGCTGAAGGCGGTTCTTTCGGAAGTCACCGCTGCGGCCGGCGGCATCATCCTGTTCATCGATGAGATGCACACGCTGGTCGGCGCCGGCAAGGCGGATGGCGCCATGGATGCGTCGAACCTGTTGAAACCGGCGTTGGCACGCGGCGAACTCCACTGCGTCGGGGCCACGACGCTCAACGAATACCGCAAGCATGTCGAGAAGGATGCCGCCCTTGCCCGCCGCTTCCAGCCGGTGTTCGTCAATGAGCCGACGGTGGAAGACACGGTCTCCATCCTGCGCGGCCTGAAGGAGAAATACGAGCAGCACCACAAGGTGCGCATTTCGGATTCGGCGCTGGTCGCGGCAGCGTCGCTGTCCAACCGCTACATCGCCGACCGCTTCCTTCCGGACAAGGCGATCGACCTTGTCGACGAGGCCGCGTCGCGGCTGCGGATGCAGGTCGATTCGAAGCCCGAAGCGCTGGACGAGATCGACCGCCGCATCATGCAGCTCAAGATCGAGCGTGAGGCGCTGAAGGTCGAGAAGGACGACGCGTCGAAGGACCGGCTCGCCCGGCTCGAAAAGGATCTTTCCGCCCTGGAAGAGGAATCGACCGAACTGACCTCGAAGTGGCAGGCCGAGAAGCAGAAGCTCGGGCTCGCAGCCGACCTGAAGAAACAGCTCGACGAGGCGCGCAACGAGCTCGCCATCGCCCAGCGCAAAGGTGAATTCCAGCGCGCCGGCGAGCTTGCCTATGGCAAGATTCCGGAGCTCGAAAAGAAGCTGACACAGGCCGAGGCGCAAGACGGCAAGGTCGGCATGGTCGAAGAGGTGGTCACCCCCGATCACGTCGCCCACATCGTGTCGCGCTGGACCGGCATTCCGGTCGACAAGATGCTGCAAGGCGAGCGTGACAAGCTGCTGCGCATGGAAGACGAAATCGGCAAGCGTGTCGTCGGCCAGGGCGAGGCGGTGCAGGCTGTGTCGAAAGCCGTTCGCCGTGCCCGCGCCGGCCTGCAGGATCCGAACCGGCCGATCGGTTCGTTCATGTTCCTCGGACCGACGGGCGTCGGCAAGACCGAACTGACCAAGGCGCTTGCCAGCTTCCTGTTCGACGACGAGAGCGCCATGGTGCGCATCGACATGTCGGAGTTCATGGAGAAGCACTCGGTCGCCCGGCTGATCGGCGCGCCTCCCGGCTATGTCGGCTATGAGGAGGGCGGCGCGCTGACTGAAGCGGTGCGGCGCCGCCCCTACCAGGTCGTGCTGTTCGACGAGATCGAGAAAGCGCATCCGGACGTGTTCAACGTGCTGCTGCAGGTGCTCGATGACGGCCGCCTGACCGACGGTCAGGGCCGCACGGTCGATTTCCGCAACACGCTGATCATCATGACGTCGAACCTCGGCGCCGAATATCTGGTCAGTCTCGGCGAGAGCCAGGACGTCGATGTCGTCCGCGACGAGGTGATGGGAGTCGTCAGGGCGTCGTTCCGGCCGGAGTTCCTCAACCGCGTCGACGAGGTGATCCTGTTCCACCGGCTGCGCCGCCAGGATATGGGCCGCATCGTCGAGATCCAGCTCAAGCGGCTGGAAAGCCTGCTCGTCGATCGCAAGATCACGCTTTCGCTGGATCAGGAGGCGATCGATTGGCTGGCCGCCAAGGGCTACGATCCGGCCTATGGCGCGCGACCGTTGAAGCGGGTGATGCAGAAGGAACTGCAGGATCCGCTGGCGGAGAAGATCCTGCTCGGCGACATCCTCGACAGTTCGACCGTCAAGGTCACCGCTGGTTCCGACCGGTTGAACTTCCGGTCGAAGCCGACGATCGTAGCGACCGAGGCGGCGGCCTGATTTTCGAGGCCGCCGCATAATCAAAAAATTAAACGGGGGCGCAGATGACGTTGGACGACTACAACAGCTTCTGCGCCTCGCTGCCGTCGGCGACCCATGTCGTCCAGTGGGGCGGTGCTCATGTCTGGAAAGTCGGAGCCAAGGTCTTTGCGATCGGCGGTTGGAGCGATGGCAAGGAGCCGTTCGTCACCTTCAAATGCTCCGACATCGCTTATGACATCTTGAAGGAACAGCCGGGCCTTCGGCCCGCGCCCTATCTGCCTCACGCGGCATGAAATGGATCCAGCGCCAGACAAGCCAAAGCATGGACGATGACGCGCTAAAAGACTATCTGCGCGAAAGCCACCGCCTTGTCGTGCTCAAGCTGACGAAGCAGGCGCGCAAGGAATTGGGATTCGCCGCCAGCTAGTGTTCTTGCTCCAGGCCGCCAGAAATCCGCCATCTTCATGCCCGGTTCATGTTGGAACCTTATGGTTGGCAACTGATTTGCTGGCGAAGGGTTCGCCTGCCGCAAAGGCCCGAAAATCGAATTGGATTTTCGGAAAGCATGATGCGGAGTTTTTTAAGTGTTAGAGCGTCCCTGCGCGTCCGAAGGGACGCGCGGCGCTCTAAAGAGACAACGCCGGGCGGCGGCAATTACGGACCGGAGAATTTGGCCAGCATGTTCCGCACGATCTTCACCCTTTCGGCGTTCGCCGCCGGGCTGCTTTCTTCGAGTGTAATGGCCGCGCCGACGCAGGACATCGCGCCGCGATCTGCCCGCGCCGCGGATGCCCGAGCCGCGGATAGCCATGCTGTGCTGGTCGCCCAGAACGGCGATTTCGACGTCTACTACGACGCCAGAGGAAACCGCGTCATCGTCGATACGGAAACCGGCAAGGTGCTCGCCATCCAGCCGCCGCAGACCAGGTTCGATCGCCGCGCACTCCGCCGCGAGGGCTTGCGCAATCTCGGACCGGTCGAGGACGACCGCTATTATCTCGACGATCCGGAGGACACGGCGCGCTTGCGCCGCAGGCAATTGGAAGAGGAGGGCCTGATCGTCGTACCGCCGGTCGAGGAATATGATCTCTACGGCGATCCGGTGGACGCTTTTCCCGAAGCACCGCTGGATGGCGGCAACTATGGCAACAATTATCCGGAAGCGCCGCAGCCGGTAAGGCCGCGCACCGTCAAGCGCCAGCCGCTCAACGAGGCTGCGATCGGACCGGTCGAACCGACGGCGCCGGGCGACCAGGCGGCACTGCCGCCAAAGATCGACGGGAAGATTGTCGTCGATCCGTCGCTTTCACTCGGTGCACGCCAGGAGGTCGCGGCGCTGCAAGTGCTGCTCGACCGCGCCGGCGCTTCGCCCGGCGTCGTCGACGGACGCTTCGGCTCGAATGTCGACAAGGCGCTCGCCGCCTACAACGAGATCACCGGCAGCAATCTGCGGTCGACCGATGTGGTCGGCATCCAGGCGGCGCTTGAGCAGTCCGGCGGCGATGCCTTCGCCTCCTACAGCATCACGCCCGAGGATGCTGCCGGCCCCTATGTCGCATCGGTGCCGGAGGACTACGGCCAGAAGGCGCAACTCGAACGGCTGAGCTATACCTCAGTCACCGAAGCGCTGGCCGAGCGGTTCCACATGGACGAGAACTATCTGAAGGCGCTCAATCCGGAAGCCAATTTCAACCGTCCCGGCACGATCATCAAGGTCGCCAATTTCGGCAGGCTGGTGGCCACGCCGGTGGCACGCATCATCGCCGACAAGGGCAAAAAGCAGGCCCGCGCCTATGACGCGTCGGGCAAGCTGATCGCGGCCTATCCAGCCACCATCGGCTCGGCTGACACGCCTTCACCCACCGGCACGCATGCGGTGTCGCGGGTCGCTCTCGACCCGAACTACACCTACAATCCGAACATCAATTTCAAGCAGGGCGAAAACAACAAGATCCTGACCATCCCGCCGGGCCCGAACGGCCCCGTCGGCTCGGTCTGGATTGCGCTGGACAAGCCGACCTACGGCATTCACGGCACACCCGACCCCTCCAAGATCGGCAAGACCGAAAGTCATGGCTGCGTGCGGCTGACCAATTGGGACGCGCGCGAACTGGCAAAAATCGTGTCGCCGGGCGTCACGGTGGAATTCATCGACTGAGGCCTATCCCAAATCATCGCGCAGTCCTGGGTCAACCCGGGAGCAGGCTCTTTGGGCGACGTGATCCTGTTCTGGTTTCAACGACAGCAACCCTCTGGCCGGTTGTTGCCGGCGCATAGGAGGTCTAAGCAGGCTTCATGCGTTCTCCAAGCGAAGTGGGCGCCGAAGCCGTCCCCCTGGTCAGGCCGCTGCCGGCCGATACGTTCTGCCCGCAATCGCGCCGCAGGTTCGTGCTGATCGCGGCGATCCTGGCTTCTGCGCTTGGCTTCATCGACGGCTCGATCCTGGCCATCGCCACGCCGGCGATCCGCGTCGATCTTGGCGCCAGTTTCGCCGAGGCACAGTGGATTTCAAACGCCTATGCGCTGACGCTTTCGGCACTCATCCTTGTTGGCGGCGCCGCCGGCGACCGTTTTGGCCTGCGGCATGCTTTCGTGGCAGGCATCGCGCTGTTCATTGCCGCCTCGCTTGCCTGCGCGGTGGCGCCGAATCCACCAATGCTCATTGCGTTTCGCGCCATTCAGGGCATCGGTGCTGCCATCATGGTGCCAGGCAGCCTCGCCATTATCGCCAAGGCCTATCCGAAGAAGGAGCGCGGCAGGGCGATCGGCATCTGGGCGGCAGCCTCGGCGCTGACGACGGCGCTTGGCCCGGTGCTGGGCGGCGTTGTCTTGTCGGCCTTCGGCGACGGCATCTGGCGGGTGATCTTCGCGGTCAATCTGCCGCTTGGTCTTGTCTCGATCTATCTTCTGCTCGCCAAGGTCCCGGCCGACGCACCGACCGAAAAGCGCAGCCTCGATCTCGGCGGGGCTGCACTCGCCACCTTGGCGTTCGGAGCGCTTGCCTACGGCTTGACTTCGATGAGCGCAGAGGGCGAGGGGCAAATGTCCGGCCCGAGCATTGCCGCCGGCGCGGTGCTGCTCATCGTGTTCATTGTCTTCGAGCGCCGCCAGCGCGAACCGATGATCGATCTCTCGCTGTTTCGGGTCGGCGCCTTCGCCGGCGCCAATGTGGCGACCTTCTTCCTCTATTTCGCACTGTCGGCCAACCTGTTCTATCTGCCGATGCTGCTCATCGCCGGATGGGGGCTGAGCGCCGCCGAGGTCGGCTTCATCTTCCTGCCGCTGTCGGTCTTGATCGCGCTGTTGTCGGGGCCGGTCGGCCAGTGGTCCGACCGGATCGGTCCGCGTTTTCCGATCGCCAGCGGCAGTCTCGTCGTCGCTGTCGCCTTTGCCGGGCTTGCCTTGCTGGCCTATGCCGGCATCCACAGTTTTTGGTGGGGCGTGTTTCCGCTGATGGCGCTGATGGGGCTCGGCATGGCGCTGGTGGTGTCGCCGCTGTCGACGGCGGTGATGACGGCGGTCGAGGACAAGGATACCGGTGCTGCCTCGGGAATCAACAATGCCGTCTCGCGCATTGGCGGCCTGATCGCAGTGGCGGCGATGGGGTCACTGGCGGCCTGGGTCTATGCAGCCGTGCTGAACAGCGGTGCCGCATCCGGCATTCCGGGTTTCGGCGAACCGGCGCCGGATGTCGATGCAGCAAGGCTTGCCGCCAGCGACGCAGCGTTCGCAGCAGTCGCCTTGGTGACCGCGCTGCTTTGCCTGCTCTCGGCGATCGTGGCGTGGACAACTGTTTCCGGCGAGCGACTGCCATGGCCGCGTGGATCCGAGGCTCCGCAGCGCTGAGCAGCCAGGCCCAACTCGGCTCAGCCTTCGATCTTGGCGCTCGCGACCTTCAGCGAATCATTGTCTTCCTGCTTGAGCAGATCATCGATGCGCCCGCGCTCGCGCTTGAAGGCAACGAGGTCGTCGCCCTTCAGCACCTTGCCGACCGGCAGGCGAACGCGCATCGGGTCGACCTTGGTGCCGTTGACGATCAGCTCGTAGTGGAGATGCGGACCGGTGGCGAGGCCGGTCTGGCCGAGAAAGCCGATGGTCTGGCCTTGGCGGACGCGCACGCCCGGCGCGATGCCTTTGGCAAATGCGCTCTGGTGATTGTAGGAGGTCTCGTAGCCATTGGCGTGACGGAGGATGATCTGTTTGCCATAGCCGCCGGCCCAGCCGGCCTTCTCGACGACACCGTTGCCGGCGGCGATGATCGGCGTGCCGATGGCGGCTGACCAATCGACGCCGGTATGCAAGCGCACATAGCCGAGGATCGGATGCCTGCGGGCACCGAAGCCGGAGCGGAATTTTCCTGCGGGCAGGGGATTGCGCAGCAGGAATTGCTGGGCGCTGCGGCCGTCCTCGTCGAAATAGTCGGTGCTGCCGTCCTGCATCTGGAACCGGTAGAAATTACGCGTCGTGCCGCCGAAGCTCGCC